>DATJSD010000082.1:0-37364 GCA_035504335.1 Steroidobacteraceae bacterium
GCTGGTACAGTTCGCGGACGAGCCGCCATAGACCGTCGTGCCGTAGAAGTTGCCGTCGCTGCCCTGGACCAGGCCCCACTGGGGGTTGGCGCCGTTGCTGCCCGTGAAGGAGTACAGGACGGTCTCGGTGCCGCTGCTCGGCGAGAACTCGAAGATCGGTCCGCATCCGCTGGTACAGTTCGCGGACGAGCCGCCATAGACCGTCGTGCCGTAGAAGTTGCCGTCGCTGCCCAGGATCAGACCGGTGGGAGATGTGCCATCACCGCTTTTGCCGAAAGAGTACAGCACGGTCTCGGTGCCGCTGCTCGGCGAGAACTCGAAGATCGTTCCGCATCCGCCGGTACAGTTCGCGGACGAGCCGCCGGCGTCCGTCGTGCCATAGAAGTTGCCGTCGCTGCCCTGGATGAGGGTGCCCTCGGGGTTTGCGCCATCGCTACCCCCGAAGGAGTACAGGATGGTGATCGTGGAGCTGCCGGAGCTGCTCGATGAGCCGCCGCCACTACTACTCGATGAGCCGCCGCCGCACGCAGCGAGTGCCGCCGCGAACATCGCGACAGACAGCGCCCGTAGCGTCTTGTCATTCATTCGACTTCTCCCTTTTCCCCCAGTTGGGCGCAACCCGCCACGAGAGCCTCAGCAAAAAAACGCGTCTGGCTCATGCGCGTTGACACGCACTCACTGCGCCCCAGCCGCGCATTGCGCCTCAGAATCGATAGCAGATCAGCGCGATATCCCGGCCGATGTTCGGAATCGAGGAATCCGAGTTCGACCAGTGCTCGGCCCGCACTCGCCAGTGCGAGGTGAGCGCGATATCCAGGCTGAGGTCGGCATTCATGCGCCCACTGTTGTAGGAATCCGCATGCTGCAAGGCTATCAGTCCGATGCCCAGCTCGAAGCGGCTCCAGCCCGCCGCCACCTGCACCCGGGCGCCGAGCTGGGTCGGGTTCTGGCCGCGGAACCGGGTCGGCGAGACGTAGCTGGCGCCGATGCGCAGACTGACAAAGTGACTGATGAAGGGCCTGGTTTCCACGTCCACGCCGGTGGCAACGGCGTCCTCCTCCCGCAGGGCACTGCCGGCGAGCAGCTCGAGCACCGCCGCGGGACTGCCCGGCGCCACCGACGGTGCGCCGCTCGCGTCAGCCGCTGCCGTATCCGCGCCTGACATTCCCATGCTCACGACCACGGCCACCCAGGCAATCCGCACCATCCAGGCACTCCGCGCCATCCAGGCCATCCGATTGCCGATCTTCACTCACTATTCCCCTTCCGAGCCCGCAGGCTTCGCTTTGTCAAGGACAGGACCGCCGTCAGATATGAGTGGCTGACAGCCCGATTCGATGGTGCCGGAGATAGGACTTGAACCTACGACCCGCGCATTACGAATGCGCTGCTCTACCAACTGAGCTACTCCGGCCCGGGTGCGCGAGGGGCGGTATGTTAAGCACCCCCCGCCGATCGTGCCAGTGCCGGCGCGGTGGCCGGCGCACCCCGGCAGCGCACCTCACAGGGCGGCGCCTACTCGCCGCGCCGGCGCAACCGGATGACGACGTCGATGCCGGCCACTTCCATGCCGCTCGGCGGCTCCGGCAGGCGGCTGAACTGCACGTCGTGCGGGGCCACGTCGGTCAGGGTGCCGGTCTGCTCGTCCTGGAAGTGGTAATGCGGCGCCACGTTCGAGTCGAACCAGGCGCACTCGCCATCGACCCGCAGCTGGCGGATCAGACCGCGCGCGGCAAGCAGGTTCAACGTGTTGTAGACGGTTGCCTTGGAGACCTGCGCGCCGCTGCCCCGCAGGGTCGCGGTGATCTGCTCGGCCGACAGGTGCTGCGGCACGCACAGCAGCAGCGCCGCGATCTGCAGGCGCTGCTCGGTCGGACGGATCCCGCACTCGACCAGCCTGGATGCGGCGTCGGCCACGCGCACGGCGGCCGTCACGGCGGCGCCGGCCACCGGCACGGCCTGCACGGCCTGAGCGGCCTGCGGGGCCTGCGCGGCCTCCCCGGGCGCCGAGCTATCCTGAAGCATCGCGGGCATCTTCCGCATGTCACCATTATAGCCTCGCCGCCGACGCCCCCTCGCGGCCGCGAGCCTTGCGCGGCTGACATAAGCTCGCGCTCCACCGGCCCACACCCCGGCTACACCCCAACCACACCGCACCCACACCCCAACCACGCCACCGCCGCTGTGGCGGTCGCGGCCGCCCCGGCATCAAGGGTCCGTGGGCGCCGCCTCCGCGGACACCGCCTGCGCCGCGGCCTGCCCTGCCGCCTGGCCCGCGGTCTGCGCCGCCGCGCCACGCGTGCGCAGCGCGCGCGGCAGGCCGAAGATCACGTGCTCCTCGCCGCCGGCCCGCTCGGTCGGCGCCAGTGCGCCCCAGCTGCGCAGCCGTTCGATGACCTGCTGCACCAGCAGCTCCGGAGCCGAGGCGCCCGCGGTCACGCCCACGGCTTGCCGGCCCTCGAGCCATTCGCGCCGCAGGTCGTGCGCGTCATCGACCAGGTAGCCCGGGATGCCGGCCCGGTCCGCCAGCTCGCGCAGGCGGTTGGAATTGGAGCTGCTGCGTGAGCCGACCACGATCAGCAGATCGCACTCCCCGAGCAGCTGCTTCACGGCGTCCTGGCGATTCTGCGTGGCATAGCAGATGTCCTCGCGCCGCGGCGCCTGCAGGGCCGCAAAGCGCTCGCGCAACGCGGCGACGATCGTGGCGGTGTCGTCCACGGACAGCGTGGTCTGCGTCACAAATGCCAGGTTCCCGGGATCGCGCACCTGCAGACTCGCGGCGTCCTCGAGGTTCTGCACCAGATAAATGCGCCCACCCCGGCTGGCATCGAAGCGGCCGAGCGTGCCCTCGACCTCGGGGTGGCCGGCATGCCCGATGAGGATGACTTCGCGTCCCTCGCGGGCGTGGCGGGCGACCTCCATGTGCACCTTGCTCACCAGCGGACAGGTCGCATCGAAGATCTGCAGGCCGCGCTCGCCGGCCTCGCGCTCGACCGCCGAGGACACACCGTGCGCCGAGAACACCACCGTGGCGCCGGCGGGCACGTCGGCGAGCTCCTCGACGAACACCGCGCCCAGGCCGCGCAGCCGCTCGACCACGTGGCGGTTGTGGACCACCTCGTGACGCACGTAGATCGGCGCGCCGAACATCTGCAGCGCGCGCTCCACGATCTCGATCGCCCGATCGACGCCGGCGCAGAAGCCGCGGGGGTTGGCGAGCACGAGGCGCATGGGGGGATCTTACCGGGGTTTGCGCCGTGCTTCGAGCCAGGCGTCCAGCAGCCAGCAGCCGACCCCCACGGTGATCGCGGAGTCCGCCAGATTGAAGGTCGGAAAGTAGTGCGCCCCCCAGTGCACGTTGATGAAGTCGACGACGTGGCCCAGGCGCAGGCGATCGATGAGGTTGCCGACCGCGCCGCCCAGAATCAGCGCAAAGCCGCTCGCCAGCAGCCATGCCCGCCGCTCGATCTGCCGCAGCACCACGAGCAGCACGAGGCTGACGATCACCGCCAGCGCGGCGAACGCCCAGCGTTGCCAGCCGGAGGCGCTGTTCAGGAAGCTGAAGGCCGCGCCGCGGTTGTACACGTAGGTGAGCGCCAGCACCGGCAGCAGGGCGATCGAGTGGTACAGCGCCACGGTGGCGACGATCCAGGCCTTGCTCGCCTGATCGAGCAGCACGATCAGGGCCGACAGCCACACGTACGGCAGCGCGCTGCGACGGGGCCGACCCGGCCTCGCGCCCGGTACCTCGCCGGGGACCTCGCCAGGGACCTCGCCCGGCCCGGACGCGCCCTGTGGGAAAGCGGAGGGCGGGCGCGCCATCAGCAGTGCCTGCGCGTCTCGCCGGGCAGCGACAGATTGGTGATGCAGCGCCCGCACAGCTGCGGATGCTCGGCGCTCGCGCCCACATCGGCCCGGTGCTGCCAGCAGCGCACGCACTTGGGCTCGCTCGAGGGCAGCACACGGATCCACACGCCCGGGTTGGCCAGCGCCGGCACCGCCTCGGTGGGCACGCCGGCCGGCGAGCGCGCCACCTCCGCGGACAGCGCCAGCGCCTGCCCGGCCGCGACCGGATGCACGCGCGCCTCGGAGGTGATCATGAAGAAGCGCAGCTCCTCGCCGAGCGGCGCGAGGCGCGCGTACGGCTCCGGCGCGCACCACAATTCGAGCTGCGCATCCAGCGGCGCCCCGATCGCGCCGGCCACCCGCAGCCGCTCCAGCTCGCGCGCCACGTCGGCGCGCAGCGCGATCAGCGCGTCCCAGTCGATGGCTGCGGCTCCCGGGTCCGGAGGCTCGTGCCAGAGCGTCAGGAACACCGATTCGGCCCGGCCGGCCGCGGCCACACCCGGCGCCGGCGCTGGCGCTGGCGCGTCGCCGGGCAGATGGCGCCACATCTCCTCGGCGGTGAACGGCAGGATCGGCGCAAGCCAGCGCACCATGCTCTCGGCGATATGCCACAGCGCGGTCTGCGCCGAGCGGCGCGCGCGGCTCGAGGCCGGAGTCGTGTACAGGCGATCCTTGAGGATGTCCAGGTACAGCCCGCCCAGGTCCACGACGCAGAAGTTGTGGATCTTCTGGTAGATCAGGTGGAAGGCGAAGCTGCGGTACGCTTCGATGATCTGCGCCTGCAGCGCGCGCGTGCGCGCGATCGCCCAGCGATCCAGCGCCACCAGCTCGGCGACCCCGAGCGCGTCGCGCGCGGGATCGAACTGAGCGAGATTGCCCAGCAGGAAGCGCACCGTGTTGCGCATCCGCCGGTACGAATCCGTGATGCGCTTGAGAATCTCCTGGGACAGGCTCATCTCGTGCGCGTAATCGGTCGCCGCGACCCACAGGCGCAGCACGTCGGCGCCGAGAGTGCGCAGAATGTCCTGCGGCTCGATGCCGTTGCCGAGCGACTTGGACATCTTGCGGCCCTGCTCGTCGACCGTGAAGCCGTGCGTGAGCACGGCGCGGTAGGGCGCGCGCGCATACAGCGCCTCGGACATCAGCAGCGAGCTGTGAAACCAGCCGCGGTGCTGGTCGGAGCCCTCGAGGTAGAGGTCCACGGGCGCGGTAAAATCCGGCCGCAGCGCCGCGACACACTCGAACGACAGCCCCGAGTCCGCCCACACGTCCATGACGTCCGGCAGCTTGTCGTACTCGGCGGCCGCCGCGCCGAGCAGCTCCGCGGGATCCAGCGCGAACCAGGCGTCGATGCCGCCGCGCTCCACGCGCGCGGCGACCGCCTCGAGCAGCTCCTCGGTGCGCGGGTGCAGGGCCGCAGTCTGCTTGTGCACGAACAGCGCCAGCGGCACGCCCCAGGTGCGCTGGCGCGAGATGCACCAGTCGGGCCGCTCGGCGATCATGCTGGTGATGCGCTGCTCGCCCCAGCTCGGCGTCCAGCGCACCGCGCGGATGTCGCGCAGCGCATGCTCGCGCAGGCCGTGCCGGTCCATGCTGATGAACCACTGCGGCGTGGCGCGGAAGATCAGCGGGGAGTGATGCCGCCAGCAGTGTGGATAGCTGTGGCGCAGCGCCTCCCGGTGCAGCAGCGCACCGCGCCGCGCCAGCTCCGCGATGATCAGTTCGTTCGCCTTGGCCACGGGCAGCCCGCCCACCAGCGCGGTCTCCGGGGCGAAGCGCCCATCCGGGCCGACCGGGTTCACGACCGGCAGCCCGTAGCGGGCCGCGACCAAATAATCCTCCTGACCGTGCGCCGGCGCCGTGTGCACCGCGCCGGTACCGGTGTCCAGCGTGACGTGCTCGGCGAGAATCACCGGTACCGATCGCGGCAGCCACGGATGTGCCAGCGCGAGTCCCTCGAGCACGCGGCCGGGGAAGCGGCCGAGCTCCTCGGCGCCGTCGCTCAACCCGTAGCGCTCGAGGCAGCGCGCCGCGAGGGCGGCGGCGAGCACCAGCACGCGCCGCCCCGCCACCGCGACGGCGGGCACCGCCACGGCCAGGTACTCGAACTCATCGCGCAGCGCCACCGCCTCGTTGGCGGGCAGCGTCCAGGGCGTGGTGGTCCAGATGACCACCGCCACCGCCGGTCCCAGGCGCGCCGCCTCGATGCCGGTGCGGCGCGCGAAGTCCGCGACATCCTCGACCGCGAAAGCGACGTCGATCGCCGGCGAGAGCGCCTCTTCGTATTCGACCTCCGCCTCCGCCAGCGCCGAGCGGCAGTCCAGGCACCAGTGCACGGGCTTCGCCCCGCGGTACAGGTGGCCGTTGCGGATGATGCGGCCGAGTGCGCGGATCTGCTGCGCCTCGTAGCGCGGATCCATCGTGAGATAGGGATGTTCCCAGTCGCCGAACACCCCGAGGCGCTCGAAATCGGCGCGCTGCGCGGCGATCTGCTCGCTCGCGAAGGCGCGGCACGCGGCCCGGAACGCCGCCGCGTCGAGCTTCTGGCCCGGCTTGCCGTGCTGCTTCTCCACCGCCAGCTCGATCGGCAGGCCATGGCAGTCCCAACCCGGAATGTAGGGAGCGTCCTGTGCGTCGAGCGTGCGCGATTTGACGATGATGTCCTTCAGCACCTTGTTGACCGCGTGGCCGAGATGGATCGCACCGTTGGCGTACGGCGGGCCATCGTGCAGCACGAACGCGGGACGCCCGCGACTCACGGCGCGCATGCGCTGATAGATTCCCAGATCGCTCCAGCGCCGCAGCTGCTCGGGCTCGCGCAGCGGCAGATTCGCCTTCATCGGGAACTGCGTCTGCGGCAGATTCACGCTGTCTCTGTAATCGCTCACTCGCTACCTCGCGATCGCCCCGAGAATGCCGCGCGCCTGCGCCGCGTCGCGCCGCATCTGCGCCACCATCGCCTCCATCGACGCGAACGTCAGCTCATCGCGCAGCCGCGTGACAAATTCCACCGACAGCTCGCGGCCGTACAGGTCGCCGTCGAAGTCGAACAGGTGCGCCTCGAGCAGCATCTGTCGCCCGCCGAGCATGGGGCGCGTGCCGAGGTTCGCCACGCCCGGCAGCGCGCCGGCCGCCCCCGGCACGCCCGTCACGCGCACCGCGAACACGCCGCTGAGCGGCACCCGCCGGCGCTTCACCGCGATGTTCGCGGTCGGAAAGCCGAGCGTGCGCCCGAGCCGATCGCCCGCCCGCACCCGCCCGCACATCGCATACGCTCGCCCGAGCCAGCGCCGCGCGGCCGCGAAATCGCCCGTCTCCAACGCCGTGCGCACCCGGCCGCTGCTGACGCGCTCGCCGTTCACCTGTACCGGCGCCACCACGTCCACCGTGAAGCCGAACCGCTCGGCATGCGCCGCGCACCAATCGGCGCTCGCCTCCCCGCGATGCCCGAAGCGAAAGTCGTGGCCCACCACGACCACACGCGCGTGCGCCGCGGCCAGCAGCTGCATGAACTGCACTCCCGACGAGCGGCGCAGCGCCGCGTCGAAGCGCAGCAGCCACAGCCGCTCGACCCCGGTGTCCAGCAGCAGGTGCCAGCGCTCCCGCAGATTCGTCAGCCGTGCGGGTGGATCGTGCGGTTGCAGGAACTCGCGCGGCAGCGGCTCGAAGGTGAGCAGCCGGGTCGGCAGCGCCAGGCGCCGCCCGTGCCACAGCAGCCGCTCGATCAGCGCCCGATGGCCGAGGTGAATGCCATCGAAGCTGCCGATCGTCACGACACAGTCGCCTTGCTGGCCCAGCGCAGATCCGCGGATGAGCTCCATGACCCCTGATGCAATGTGAATTCAAAAGTATAGTGGATTTGACGCAGCCCCGCGTTGACAAGCTCCGGGTCCCTTCCGCACACTACGCGACCCTCATCGGAGCAGACCTTGGCGAACACCAAATCGGCCGAAAAGGCCGCTCAGCAGGCTGAGAAGCACCGCGCGCGCAATGTCGCGCTACGCTCGCGCATGCGCACGGCGGTACGCCGCGTGAATGACGCCATTGCCAAGGGCGACCTGCAGGAGGCCCGGCAGCGGTACCAGACCGCCGCGCCGCTCATCGACACGCTGGTCAACAAGCGCATCGTTCATCGCAACAAGGCCGACCGCCACAAGAGCCGCCTCGCGGCGCGCCTCAAGTCGCTGGCGAGCGCCGCCAGCACCGCGGGCGGCGGCGCCAGCTAGTCCGCGACCGTCGCCAGCTAGTCCGCGACCGTCGCCGCTCGGCCGGCGACCCCGCCGCTCAGCCGGCGCGCTCGTAGTCCTCGAGCGACAGCAGCAGCGAGAGCCGCTCGTCCCCCCGGGCCACCTCGCGCCAGTGGCGCCCCTCGGGCCAGGGTTCCAATGCACCCGCCAGTGCCCACAGCATGTTCAGTGACGGGGAAATCCCGGCTCGCCTGAGCTCGTAGAACGCGCGCACGGCTCCCCGGTGCCGCAGCTCCTCGGCGCTGTGCACGCCGATGCGCGCGAGCATGCGCTCGGAGCGCGTACCGAGATTGCGCAGGTCACGGATGCGCAGCCGCAGCTTGCCGGCCGCGATGCGCGCGCGGACTTTGCTGTTGCGCATGACGCATTCTCGCCCAAAGGGTCAGGCCATGCCCGCCGTGTCCGTCGTGTCCGCCTCGCCCGGCTTGCCTGGCTTGCCTCGCTTGCCTGGCTTGCCCGCCCTGCCCGCGCCGCTCCCCTTGCCCCCGGCGCGCGCCTCGAGCCGGCGCATCAGCGCCTCGGCCAGCTCGCGCGTACCGCGACCGGTGGCGGCGGAGATCAGGAAGTGTGGGCGGCGCCAGCGCAGGCGCCGCACGATGTCCGCGGCGCGCCGTTGCGCCTGCTCATCGGGCAGCAGATCACGCTTATTGATCACCAGCCAGCGCGGCTTGGCCGCGAGCTGGCGGCTGAACTTTCGCAGCTCCGCGGCGATCGCCCGGGCATCGCGCACCGGATCGGCCTGCGGATCGAGTGGCGCGAGGTCCACCAGATGCAGCAGCACGCGCGTTCGCTGCAGGTGCTTGAGAAAGCGGATGCCGAGCCCGGCCCCCTCGGCCGCCCCCTCGATCAGCCCGGGAATGTCGGCCATGACGAAGCTGCGATGTGCGCCGCAGTCCACCACGCCGAGGTTCGGATAGAGCGTCGTGAACGGGTAGTCGGCCACCTTGGGACGCGCGGCCGACAGCGCGCGGATGAGAGTCGATTTGCCGGCGTTGGGCAGTCCGAGCAGCCCCACGTCGGCAATGACCTTGAGCTCGAGCGCGAGCGTACGGCGCTCGCCGGGCAACCCCGGCCCGAACTGCCGTGGCGCGCGATTGGTGCTGGATTTGAAGCGCAGGTTCCCGTAGCCCCCCTTGCCACCCTCGGCCACCTGCAGCAGCTGCCCGGCCTGCGTCAGGTCTCCGAGCTCCTCGCCGGTATCAGCGTCGCGCACGGAAGTACCGACCGGCACGGTGATATAGAGATCCGTGCCGCTGCGCCCGGTGCAGCCGTTGCCCGAGCCGGGTTGCCCGGAGGGGGCTTTGAACGTGCGCTCGATGCGAAAGTCGGCCAGGGTATTGATCCCCTCCTGGGCGCGCAGCCACACCGCCGCGCCATGGCCGCCATCGCCTCCGTCGGGGCCACCGAAGGGCACGAACTTCTCGCGTCGGAAACTGACACAGCCGCGACCGCCCTGTCCGGCCCGCACCCGCACGATGGCCTCATCGACGAATTTCACGGGCGGCGGCTCATCGGACAGCGGGTCACGGACGGCCGCTCACGCACGGCGCATCACAGACCCTGGATCACGCCAGGACGGCCGGTCCCGGACGGCGGCGCGGCGCTCGACCTGCGCCGCTTCACTCCACCGCGGACGGCGCAGGCGCATCGCCCGAGGTCGGGGCCGCGGGCTGCACGTTGACGAACAGGTGCCGCTCCGCACCCTTCAATCGAAACTGCACCTGCCCGCTCACCCGGGCGTAGAGCGTGTGATCGGTCCCGGTGCCGACGTTGTCGCCGGCCCGAACGCGCGTGCCGCGCTGGCGAACCAGGATGTTGCCCGCGAGCACGTGCTCACCGCCGAAGCGCTTCACGCCGAGGCGCTTGCTGTGTGATTCGCGGCCATTGCGGGTGCTGCCGCCTGCCTTCTTGTGTGCCATAGACTCGAACTCCAGGCTATCGGGCGCACCCACCCGGCGTCACAGGGCCCGCGGGCAGAATATGCGCCTCAGAATGCGCTCAAGGTGCGCTGATCTCGGTGATGCGCACCTCGGTGAACGGCTGGCGATGCGTCTTCTGGCGCAGGTAGTGCTTGCGGCGCCGGAACTTGACCACCGTGACCTTATCGGTGCGCGCATGCTTCTGGACCGTACCGCGCACCTTCACCCCGTCGAGCAATGGAGCACCCAGGCGCACCTGATCCCCATCGGCAATCAGCAGCACCTCGCCGAACTCGACCGTGCTGCCGGCTTCGGCGGCCAGCTTCTCGACGCGCACCACGCCGCCCTGCTCGACTCGATACTGTTTGCCGCCCGTGGCGATGACCGCGTACATTGTCCGATGCTCCGTGCGTAACGCCGCATGCCGGGTGCGGCGCTCGCATGCGCCTGCAACCTGCCGGCTCGCGTGAGAGGCGGTGAAGAATCGTGCATTCTAACGACGGAGTGCTGGCCGGTCAAACGGCACATTCTCTTGGAGAAACAGAGGGTTGAGCACAGATCACGGCAGCCAGGAGGCACTCGAGGAGATCCGTGCGCTCGTCCAGGGAGAGCTGGCCGCCGTGGACGTGACCATCCGCGAGCGCTTTCGCAGCTCGGTGGCGCTGGTCGAGCAGGTCGCCCAGCACATCATTGCCGGGGGCGGCAAACGTCTGCGTCCGCTGATGGTGGTGCTCGCCGGCCGCGCGTGCGACGGCGCGCGCGTGGAATGCATCCTGGCGGCCGCTTTCATCGAATTCATCCACACCGCCACGCTGCTGCATGACGACGTGGTGGACATGTCGGTGCGCCGCCGTGGCCGCGACACCGCCAATGAGGTGTATGGCAACCAGGCCAGCGTGCTGGTGGGAGATTTCGTCTATTCGCGGGCGTTTCAGCTCATGGCCGCGACGCGCTCACAGCGGGTGATCGAGATCATGGCCGATGCGACCAACACCATCGCCGAAGGCGAGGTGCTGCAGCTGATGAACTGCCACGACCCCGACACGAGCGAGGCGCGCTACCTGGAGGTGATCTACCGAAAGACCGCGCGCCTGTTCCAGGCGGGGGGCGAAGTCGCGGCGGTCGTCAGCGGCGCCGACGAGAGCGCGCAGCGCGCGCTGGCCGTCTACGGCCGCCACCTCGGCACCGCCTACCAGCTGATCGACGATGTGCTCGACTACCAATCCGATCCGCAGACGCGCGGCAAGAACCTCGGCGAGGACCTGGCCGAGGGCAAGCCGACGCTGCCGCTGATCTACGCGCTTCGCAACGCCACGCCCGGCTGTGCGCGGCTGCTCCGCGAGGTCATCCGCGACGGCGGCCGCGGGCAGCTCGATGAGATCATGGGCGCCATCGAGTCGGCCGGCGGCCTGCAGTACACCGCCGCGCTCGCGCAGAGCGAGGCCGAGCAGGCGCTGAGCGCGCTGCAGACCCTGCCGCCGACGCGCTATCGCGAGGCGCTCGCTGCGCTGGTGCGCTTCACGGTGAGCCGGCGGAACTGAGCTCGCCTGCGCGGATCAGCGCCTCATGCAGAGCGACTCGCTGCAGCGGTTCATCGAGCGTCACGCGCGCCTGTTCGTCCTCACCGGGGCCGGCTGCAGCACCGACTCCGGCATCCCGGACTATCGTGACGCCGAGGGCAACTGGAAACGCACCGCCCGTCCCGTCACCCTGCAGGCGTTCCTCGCCGATCCGACCACGCGCCGGGGCTACTGGGCGCGCAGCTTCCTCGGCTGGCGGTACTTCGGTGCCGCGCGGCCCAACGATGCGCACCGTGCCCTCGCGCGGCTGCAGCAGGCGGGGCGCGTCGAGCGGCTGGTGACGCAGAACGTGGACCGGCTGCACCAGGCCGCCGGCAGCCCGGCGGTGATCGACCTGCACGGGCGGCTCGACCAGGTGTGCTGCATCGGCTGCGGGCGCCGCAGCGCGCGCGAGGACCTGCAGCGCGAGCTGCTCGCGCGCAATCCGCGCTGGGCCGCGCTCGCCGCGGATCGCGCGCCCGACGGCGACGCCGCTCCGCGCGCCGGGAGCGCGGCGGAGCTGGCCGACGCCAGCGGCTTCGAGATACCGGACTGCAGCCACTGCGGCGGGGTGCTCAAGCCGGACGTCGTGTTCTTCGGCGAGAGCGTGCCGCCCGCGCGCGTCGAGACCGCGCGGCGCGATCTGCAGCGCGCCGATGCGATGCTGGTGGTCGGCTCCTCGCTGATGCTGTACTCCGGCTACCGCTTCGCGCAGCACGCCGCGCAGCTTCGCAAACCCATCGCCGCCGTCAACCTCGGTCGCACACGCGCGGACGCGCTGCTGTCCCTCAAGCTCTCGCAGCGCTGCGCAGCCGCACTCGCCTTCCTGCTCGAACCGCAGCCGCGTGTGGCCTGATCGCCCGCGATGCTGCATCTTCTGGCTGCGCTGCCGCTGCTGATCTGGATGTACCTGCTCACCGCGCGCGGCGGCTTCTGGCGCGTCTCGCGGCAGATGAATCCCTGGGCCGCCGGCACCGACCGCACCGGCCGCGCGGGCCCGCTGCCGCGCGTCGTCGCCGTCATCCCCGCGCGCAACGAGGCGGCCTCGATCGGCACCACGGTGAGCTCGCTCCTGCGACAGCGCTTCGCCGGCTCGCTGCGGGTGATCGTGGTGGACGATGGCAGCACCGACGGCACGGCCGCCGCTGCACGGGCGGCCGCGCAAACGGCCGACGCCGCGGACGCAGCCCATGCCGTCGACTCAGCGTATGCCGTGGACTCGGCTCCGCGACTGACGTTGATACACGGGGCTCCGCTCGCCCCCGGTTGGACCGGCAAGCTTTGGGCCCTGCAGCAGGGTGTCGAGGCGGCGCAGGCGCTCGCGCCCGATTACCTGCTGTTCACGGACGCCGACATCGAGCACGAGCCGGACTGCCTGGCCGGCCTGATCGCCAATGCCGAGGCCGGCCGGCGCGACCTGGTGTCCTACATGGTCAGGTTGTCGGTGGACACGGCGGCCGAACGCTGCCTGATCCCCGCCTTCGTGTTCTTCTTCCTGAAGCTCTATCCGCCCCGCTGGACCGCCTCGCCCCGCTCGAGCACCGCGGGCGCCGCGGGGGGTTGCATACTCATCCGCCCACAGGCCCTGCACCGCATCGGCGGACTCACCGCCCTGCGCGCGCAGATCATCGATGACTGCGCGCTCGCACGCGCCGTCAAGGACAGCGGCGGCCGGCTGTGGCTCGGTCTCACGCGGCGCGCACGCAGTCTGCGCCGCTACGGCTCGTTCGGGCAGATCGGCGACATGATCTCGCGCACCGCCTTCAGCCAGCTGCGGCATTCCTACGGGCTGCTGGCGGCGACGCTGCTGGGACTCGCCGTCACCTATCTGCTGCCCCCGCTGCTGCTGCTCACGCACGATCCGGTTGCGGTCGCGCTGGGCCTCGCGGCCTGGATCCTCATGAGCGCGTGCTACCTGCCGATGGTGCTGTTTTACGATGTGTGCGCCGCGTGGAGCCTGTGCCTGCCGGCGATCGCCGCCTTCTATGCCGGCGCAACCGTGCACTCCGCCGTGCGGTACGCGCTCGGCCGCGGCGGTCTGTGGAAGGGCCGTGCGCAGGATCCGGGCACCTGAGAGTATATTGTCGCCGGCGGTGCACGCAGGCGGCGGGCGCGGATGTGCCGGGGACGCGTGGGACCGAGCCGGACCGTGAGTTTCGGCCGGAGCGCTCGTTGAATCGCCTCCGCCCGTTCATTAGACTGCGCGGCTGCTTCGCGACCGCGAGGGTCGCGGGGCGAGGAACTTCCGGGGTGTAGCTCAGCTTGGTAGAGCGTTTGGTTCGGGACCAAAAGGTCGCAGGTTCAAATCCTGTCACCCCGACCACCTAAAGGCTGCTGAGCGCTTCGCAGCGTTGCCTGGACAGGGCCAATAGTGAGCGGCTCTAGCGCGAGTCGCGAACTTAACCGGGCTCGGTGAGCATCCACTCATATGCCGGAAGCACGTCGACTCCCGGGGCCTCAACCTCCCCCGCAGCGTCGCGGTCAAGCACGAGTAGCCGACGTTGGGCGCGCGGATGTTCCCTGGCAGTAGCAGTGAGCGCCCGCAGCTCGCGCGCCACCGTTTCGGACGATTTCAGGGACGCACAAACCTGTATCAGCTCCTGATCGCCATTCCGATACCGGACCAGGAAGTCGACTTCCAGACCCTCGGCGGTCTTCACGTAGCCCACCTCGGCCCGCCGCCGCTCTAGTTCGTTCAAGACGGCCGTCTCGAGCGAGTGTCCCGGATTTGCGCGCCCGCTGGTATCGAAGGCCGCAATCAGTCCCGGGTCGACAGGATAGATTTTTCGCGGGTTGCTATTGCGCTGGCGTTCCGAGTCAGTAGCCATCGGTACGGTGCTCAGCAAGAACGCGTCCGTGAGATGTCCAAGCATGGCGTTAACGGCATCGCGCGCGACACCGTGGCCTTGCGACTTCAGGTCCTGCGTCAACCGATGTACGCTGAAACTCCCCGCCGGATTCCGCAGACACTGACGCACCAACCACCTCAGGGCGGTTACTTGCGACACTTCGAAGCGTTCTACTACGTCCCTGAACAGTACGGTATCCACATAGCCCTGCAGCAGCTCGATCCGCAGCGGGCTTGTGAGGCCTTGGGCTTCCGGAAATCCGCCTTCCACGAGGAATTCGCGATTGCGCTTCTCGACCAGCGAGCGCTCGCCGGCGGTCCATTGCCGGACGGGCTTGGTCGGTTCTTCGGCACGGTGTCGCAAGAATTCCCGGAAACTGAAAGGTCTGATCACGGTCTCCATTCCACGCCCCCGAAGAGACGTATGCACCTCGCGCGAGAGCATCCGCGCGGACGAACCCGAGACCACAAACGCCGTCCGTTCCGTATCCATGGCGCGTCGGACAAACCGCTCCCAGCTCGGCACGAATTGAATCTCATCGAGCAGCCAAAGAACGCTTTGTCGGCCACGCAGGTCAGGAAAGCGTCTGTAGAACTCCTCCAGCAGAAAGGCAAGCTGCTCAACGCCGATCCCTGCCAGCCGGTCGTCGTCGAAGCTCAGGTACAGTGCCCTTTCCGGAGGCAGGCTCGCCCGCCGCTCCACGAGCAGTTGCCTCAGAAAAGTCGTTTTGCCGGATCGGCGCATGCCGAGCACCGCGTGTGCCTTCCCTGGCACTGCCGGCAACCGGGCATCGCGTCTTGTGAAGTCATCTGAACGGCTGGGCATGAGCGCAGCGTTCAGCCGCTCTTCGAGCACGGGATGAAGCGGCATGCCTGCTGACGCCTGAGACCATGTGGCCTTTAATTAAGGCCAGATTATTATAATAGTGACCTCATTCCAAGGCCAGGAGGTTCTGCCGGCGCACCGGCGCCGCTTTTCAGCGAACCAGAATGACCTCACACACGCCTGGACTCGCGGTACCGGTGAATGGATTGATGAGGGGAACGCCGAAAGGCTCAAAATCATCCACATTACGAGTAACCACCGTCAGTCCGCGAACCAGAGCGGTAGACGCGATGAGTGCGTCTTCAAGGTGCTGATCCGACCGCCGATGCATGAGCTGTGCCCATCGACGAAGGATGGCGGCATCCGCGGAAATAACACCGTAGCTTTGCGCCACGCTATCAAGCCAACCCTCTATCTCCTTGGCCTTCTCCGCGTCCTGTTGCCGGGTGATTGCAATTCCCGCCTGTATTTCACCGACGGTCACAGCTGAAACGTACAGCGACTCTTCGGGTGCGGCTCGAATCCAGGCAACTACGCCTTGGTGGGGTTTGCGCTTGCGCAGCTCGGAGACGACATTCGTGTCGAGGAGATTCACGGATCAGTCCATTGTTCGTGGCGTCCGGCGCCGCAGGTGTCCTCGCTGCGGGAGGTTCAGTCCCCCTCGAGCCTCAGGAGCGAGAAGCAACGCCTTCAATGGATCGATTGCATCGGCTCAAATCTGTGACCCGCTCGCCTTCTCACTCGGTTGCTATTTATACCCGGGTATTATTGACGACTCATTTTTATCCGGGTATAAATCGGAGTCGTTCCAGCTTCCGGTTCAATGCGGTGACAGACACCCACCCCCATTTCTATACAGCCTTCAACGGCCATCGGCGTATTGGATCGGGTCCGCTGCAAACGCTTGCCTTGGTGGTCAAGCAGGCCATTGAGAGCGGGGCAGCGGGCCCCGTCTTGATTTTCGATGACGCTACCGGGCGCTCGATTGACATCGATACGAGAGGCTCGGACGAAGAGATGGTGGCTCGCCTGGTGCGAGCGACCGCAACCCGTGATCGCGCTGACTTCCTTCAACCCGTTCCCGACTCGGTCGGTGCAGACGCTCGTGTCAGCGAGCCCCGCGGTCGTGGGCGTCCAAAGCTGGGCGTGGTGTCCCGCGAGGTAACCCTGCTGCCACGCCACTGGGATTGGCTGACGGCACAACCCGGCGGTGCGTCCGTGGCGCTGCGCAAACTGGTTGAAGAAGCACGACGAGCGCACGGGGAGAGAGACCGGCGCCGCAACGCGCAAGAGCGTGCCTACCATTTCATGTCGGCCCTGGCCGGAGACATGCCCGCTTTTGAAGAGGCTGCCCGCGCGCTCTTTGCGCACGATCAGCCACGCTTGCGCGAACTGGTCGCCGCGTGGCCTGCCGACGTGCGCGATCATGCACTCGCGCTCGCTTTCGGGAATGACGAGCATACCTACCCGGCACCCACACCAGCGCCGGCGCGACGGCCCGGCCCGGGGCGGTGACATTGGGATAGACTGGGCGCGAGGAGCCCTGATCATGACGACTCATACGGGCCGGGCGCACCGCTGGTGGTACCTGCTGTTCCTGATCCAGTTCGTGGCGGTGCTCTGGCCGCCGTTCTACAACCGCGTCGAGCCGCGCTGGCTGGGCATTCCGTTCTTCTACTGGTACCAGCTGCTGTGGGTCATCCTCGGCGCCGCCTGCACCGCGACCGTCTACGTCGCCACCTCCCGCGCCGGCGACGCACTCGCTCGCCCCACCCACGACCGGCGGGCCGTCGAATAAGCACGCGCGCTCGCTGCCGCCGGCCGCGGGTGCGGCCGCTGGACGCGAGCACGGCAGCCCCACGCTAGGAACGGCAGTGCCACGCATCAACTGGGTCGCGCTCGGGATCTTCGTAGCGCTGTTCGCCGGCGTGGCGTGGCTGGGCCTTGCGGCCTCGCGCTGGCGGCGCGGCGATCTCTCGCTGCTGCACGAGTGGGGCCTCGGCGGCCGGCGCTTCGGCACGCTCGTCACCTGGTTTCTGGTCGGCGGCGACCTGTACACCGCCTACACCTTCATCGCGGTGCCGGCGCTGGCGTTCGGCGCCGGCGCGACCGCGTTCTTCGCGGTGCCGTACACCATTCTCGCCTATCCGATCTTCTTCATGGTATTCCCGCGCATCTGGCAGATGTGCCACGAGCGGGGCCACATCACCATCGCCGACTTCGTGCGCGAGCGCTCCGACAATCCCTGGCTGGCGCTGGCCATCACGATCACCGGCATCGTCGCGACCATGCCCTACATCGCGCTGCAGCTGGTCGGTCTGCAGGTGGTGATCGGCGGTCTGGGCATTGCGGGCTCCGGCTTCGCCGGCTACCTGCCGCTGCTGGTCGCCTTCGCCGTCCTGGCGAGCTTCACGCATTCGAGCGGACTGCGCGCTCCAGCCTCGATAGCCATCGTCAAGGACATCCTGATCTACGCGACGACCTTCGCGGCCATCGTCTACATTCCGATCCGGCTCGGGGGCTTCGCGCGCATCTTCGCCGCGGTGCCCTCGGCGAAAGTGCTGCTGGCTGCGCCCGGCGCGCACGGCACCGGCAGCTTCAGCGCCTACGCGACACTGGCGCTGGGCTCCGCGCTGGCCCTGTTTCTCTACCCGCACGCCATCACCGGAGTGCTGAGCGCGAGCAGTGCGCGGGCCATCCGCCGCAACGCGGCGCTGCTGCCGGGTTACTCGCTGCTGCTCGGGCTGCTGGTGCTGATGGGGTTCTTCGCCATCGCCGCGGGTGTCGCGCGACGTCCCGAGTACGCCGCGGCCTTCAGGCTGTTCGGCAACAGCTTCTCGGTGCCGGCGCTGTTCCTGCAGCTGTTCCCGCCGTGGTTCGTGGGGGTCGCCTTCGCCGCCATCGGCATCGGGGCGCTGGTTCCGGCCGCGATCATGGCGATCGCGTCCGCCAATCTGTTCGCGCGCAACGTGTATCGCGAATTCATCCGCCGCGATCCCACGGATCGGCAGGAAGCGGCCACGGCCAAGTGGGCGGCGCTGCTGATCAAGCTCGGGGCGCTCGCGTTCGTGCTGTTCGTGCCGACCGATTACGCGGTCTACCTGCAGCTGCTCGGCGGCATCTGGATCATTCAGACCCTGCCCGCGGTGATGATCGGCGCCTTCACGCGCTGGTTCAACGACTGGGCGCTGCTCGTCGGCTGGGCCGCCGGCAGCGCCGCCGGCACGCTCATGGCGGTGCAATCGCACCTCACACCGACCTATCCGCTGCATCTGGCCGGCTTCACGCTGCCCGGATACACGGCGCTGTACACGGTCATCCTGAATCTGGCGCTCGCCGTCGTGCTCACCCCCGTGCTCGACGCGCTCGGCGCGCGCCACGGTCGGGTGCGCTGGCGTGGTCGCGAGCGTGCCGGGACCGTGGACCAGCGCACCTAGCGCGCGCCATCGCGCCCGGGACAACCGAGGAAGTACCGTGCCCATCATCAACTGCATCGACGATCTGCGCGCACTGGCCCGCCGGCGCGTGCCGCGCGCGCTGTTCGAATACGCCGATCGCGGCTCGTACGACGAGATCACCCTGCGACGCAATCGCGCCGATCTGGAGGCGCTCGAACTGCGCCAGCGCGTCATGGTGGATCTCTCCGCGCTGTCGGTACAGACCACGCTGCTCGGACAGCCCGCGGCCATGCCGCTGGGCATCGCGCCGACCGGCATGACCGGTCTGTTCCACGGCAACGGCGAGATCCACGGCGCGCGCGCGGCACACGCCTTCGGCATCCCCTTCTGTCTGAGCACCCTGTCGATCTGCTCGATCGAGGACGTGCGCGAGGCCACCGGGCTGCCGTTCTGGTTTCAGCTCTACCTGATGCGCGACCGCGGCTTCAACGAGGAGCTGATCGCGCGCGCGCGCGCCGCACAGTGTCCGGTGCTGGTTCTGACCGTGGATCTGCCGGTGCAGGGGGTGCGCCGCCGCGACGCCAAGAACGGCCTGACCGTGCCGCCGCGACTGACCCTGCGTAACGCCGCCGACATCGCCGTGCGGCCGATGTGGGCGCTGCGAGTGCTGCGCGCCCGACGGCGCACCTACGGCAATCTGGCCACCGGCCTGAAGGGTACCCAGGGGCTCGCGACGCTGTCACAGTGGATCGCGACGCAGTTCGACCGCACCGTGACCTGGAAGGACATCGACTGGCTGCGCGCGCGCTGGCAGGGACGGCTCATCGTCAAGGGCATTCTGGACGCCGAGGATGCGCGCGCGGCGTGCGCGGCCGGCGTCGACGGCCTGGTGGTCTCCAATCACGGCGGCCGCCAGCTCGATGGGGCCCCCTCGAGCATCGCCGTGCTGCCGGAGATCGTGGCGGCGGTGGCGGGCCGCTGCGAGGTGCTGTTCGACGGCGGGGTGCGCTGCGGACAGGACATCCTCAAGGCCGTCGCGCTCGGGGCGCGGGGCTGTCTGATGGGCAAGAGCTTTCTCTATGCGCTCGGCGCCCTGGGCGAGCGCGGTGTGACGCTGGCGCTGAATATCCTGCGCGACGAGCTCACCGCGACGCTGGCCCTCACCGGCCGCACGCGCATCGATGCGGTGGACGCGAGCATCCTGCGCCGCCGGATCAGTACGGAGGGTACGGCACGAAGCTGAGCGCGACCGAATCGATGCGGTAGCGCAGACGCGTGGGGGCGGGACCGTCGTCGAACACCGCGCCCAGATGCGCATCGCAACGCCGGCAGGAGACGGCCAGGTGGTGCACCTCGCCCTGCGCATCCGCCTCGTCCTCCAGGCTCTCGACCAGGTTGTAGCGTGAGACCGGCGCATGGAAATTCAGCCATCCCGCGCCCCGATCGAATTGCGAGCGCGAGTCGAACAGCGCCGTGCCACAGCAGACGCAGCGGTACATGCCCACCGCGCGGTTGTGCAGGTAGCGGCCGGAAAACGCCGCCTCGTCCCGACCCTGGCGCGTCACCGCGTACGCCTGCGACGACAGCCGCACGCGCCACTGCTCGTCGGATCTGATGATGCGCGGCACTTCCATGGTCGCAAGGCTGCGACCATAGATCGAGAAGCGCTCGATCAGCACCGCCTCGCTCGCCGGCACGGCGAACGCCATGTCCGACTGCGTATCTTCGTCGGCGTCGGCGCCCCCGTCCGCATCCACGGCGGCCGCGCCGCGCGGCATCCCCAGCGCGAGCGCCACGCCGGCGGCCGCGCCCCCGAGCAGCAGCCACCTGCGCAAGCAGGCTGGTCCGCGAGCTGCCGGTTCGCGAGCTGCCATGTCCTTGTATATCATCACCCGCGACGGGCAGGCAACGATCCACCGGAGCTCACGATCCGGCCGGCCGCTCCCGCCTGGTCCTGCGCCGCGCCGCGCCTGCGCCGCGCCGCCTCCCAGCCCGTCGGCGCTCGGGCGGTGCTATGCTTGAACCAAACTTCATCCCATCCGCGGATGCCAGCGGCAAGGTGCAATCATGCAAAAACTGATCATGCAAAGGCTGATCACGCAGAGGCTCGGGCGATTCAGGAAGATGGCTCTGTGGTCCTGCGCGTCGATCGTGGGGCTGGCGATGCTCGCCGGTGTCGCGTACGCCGATCGCTACAGCGACACGGCCGATCTGTTCCGGCACGCCGGGCAGAGTGGCAAATTCTTCGCCAGCAGTTATGGCTACGCGATCTTCCCGACGATCGGCAAGGGCGGCTTCGGTATCGGCGCCGCGCACGGCGACGGCCGCGTCTACCAGCAGGGCCGCTACGTCGGCGACACCTCCATGACCCAGGTGAGCTTCGGCTTTCAGCTCGGCGGCCAGGCGTACAGCGAGATCATCTTCTTCCAGAACCGCGATGCCCTGAAGCGCTTCGAATCCGGCAATTTCGCGCTGAGCGCCGACGCCAGCGCGGTTGCGATCACCGCGAGCGCCTCGGCGAGTGCCGGCACCGAGGGCTCCCAGGCCGCCGCCAGCGGCGGAGAGGACGCGGCGCGCACCGCCGGCTACTACCAGGATGGGATGGCCATATTCACCATCGCCAAGGGTGGGCTGATGTACCAGGCGGCCGTGGCCGGGCAGAAGTTCTCCTTCCGGGGGCTGTGAGTTTCGGCCTGCGGGTCGTCTGCGACGGCGGCGCCGTGCGGCCCGCGGCGCCGTCACGTGCGGCCATCCCGAGCGCTCTCGCCTGCGCCGTGCTGCGGCTTCCACCGCCGCAGCAGCAGCGCGTTGCCGACGACGCTCACCGATGAGAGCGCCATCGCGGCACCGGCGATCACGGGGCTGAGCAGCCCGAGCGCCGCCGCCGGCATGCCCAGCACGTTGTAGATCAGCGCCCAGAACAGGCCCTGTCTTATCTTGCGGCGTGTCGCGCGACTGATGGCGATGGCGTCGGCAATCAGCAGCGGCTCGGGACGCAGCAGCGTGATGGCGGCGCTCTCCATCGCCACGTCGGCTGCGCCGCCCATGGCCATGCCCACATCGGCGGCCGCCAGCGCCGGCGCATCGTTGACGCCATCGCCGACCATGGCCACGCACCGCCCTTGCGCCTGCAGCCGCCGTATCTCGGCGGCCTTCCCCGCCGGCGGCACCTCGGCGAGCACGCGCGTGATGCCGAGCTCGCCGGCCACCGCAGCGGCGGTGCGGGCATTGTCCCCCGTCAGCAGGAGCGTATCGATTCGCTGCAGGCGCAGGCGCTGCACGGCCGCACGCGCATCCGGCCGTATCGGATCGGACACCGCGATCAGTCCGAGCAGGCGCGGCGTGGGCTCGAGCGCCGCGATCCACATGACGGTGCGTCCGCGGCTCTCGAGCTGGGCCGCCTGCGACTCGTAGTCGCCGGTAGCCACGCCCCGCGCGCTCATCAGCGCACGATTGCCGATGGCCAGGGATCTACCGTCGACGCGCGCCGACACGCCCGAGCCGGCGTGCGCCTGAAAGTCCTCCGGCACCGTGACCACCGCCGCGTCGCTGACCGCAGCTCGCGGCCCCTCGGCCGCGGCCCGCCGCGCCTCGGCCAGCAGCGCCCGCGCCAGCGGATGCTCGCTGGCGGACTGCACCGCGGCCGCGAGCCGCAGCAGCTCCCGCTGCGCCGCTGCGGCCTGCGCCCCGGGCTGCAGCGCCGGATCGGCGATGAGCTCCGTCACGACCGGTCGGCCCTCGGTCAGGGTGCCGGTCTTGTCGAGAACCACGGTGTCCAGGCGATGCGCGCGCTCGAGCGCCTCGGCATCACGGATCAGGATGCCGGCGCGCGCGGCCGCGCCCATGCCGACCACCAGTGCGGTCGGTGTCGCGAGCCCCAGCGCGCAGGGGCAGGCAATCACCAGCACCGATACGGCGCTGACCAGCGCGCTGGTCAGGTGTCCGCCGAGCAGCCAGCCGCCGACAAACGTGACCAGCGCGATCGCCACGACCACCGGCACGAACACCGCCGAGACCCGGTCCACCAGCCGCTGCACCGGCGGCTTCTCCAGCTGCGCCGACTCGACCAGCGCGATGATCCGCGACAGTGTCGACTGCGCCCCCACGCTCGTGGCCCGCACGCGCAGCAGTCCGGCGCCGTTGATGGCTCCCCCGGTCACGCGATCGGCGGGCCCCTTGGCGACCGGCAGGCTCTCACCCGTCAGCAGGCTCTCATCCACCGCACTGTGTCCCTCGATCACCACCCCATCCACGGCCAGCCGCTCCCCGGGCCGCACCAGCACGATGTCGCCCGCGAGCACCGCGCCGGCCGGCACGTCGAGCAGTGCGCCGCCGCGCTCCACGCGTGCGCGTTCGGGTCGCAGCGCCTCCAGCGCGCGCAGCGCCGCCGTGGTCGAGCGGCGTGCGCGCGCCTCGAGCCGCTTGCCGAGCAGCACCAGCGTGATGACCACTGCGGCGGCCTGGAAGTACAGCGGCGTCCCGGGAGCCCCCGCGAGCAGCAGATACACGCTGTAGACATACGCCGCGGAACTGCCCAGCGCGACCAGCAGGTCCATGTTGGCGCCGCCGGCGCGCAGCGCCTTCCAGGCGCGTGCATAGAAGCCGAAGCCGAACACGAACTGCACGGGAGTCGCCAGCGCCAGCTGCAGCCACGGCCGCAGCCCGACGCCGAGCATCGGCAGCAGCAGCGGTGCACTCAGGAGCGTCGCGGCCAGCAGCTGCCACTCGCGGCTGCCGGATCGCGGCGCCGCGGACGGCGCGCCGGCCGGGCCGCCGAAGGCGCGCAACTGCGGGGCCGCAAGGTCCGCCGCGGCGGCGTGCGCATCAGCCGCGTGCCCGTCAGCCGCGTGCCCATCGACCGCGTGCCCATCAGCCGCGTGCGCGTCGTAGCCGGCACGCCGCACGGCCGCGATCAGCTGCTCCGGGTGAAGCTGCCCGTCCGCCGTCTCGACGACGGCGCGTTCGGTCGCCAGGTTGACCGCCGCGCGCTGCACCCCGGGCACCGAGGCGAGCGCTTTCTCGACGCGCACGGCGCATCCCGCGCAGCTCATGCCCTCGATCGAGAGGCTCAGCTGCTCGTGGTGTATTGCAGCGCCGTGATCCGCGCGGGTCACGTCGCGGCTTTACGCGCACGGATCAACTGTTCCAGCTCGGGCACGACCTGGAACAGGTCACCGACCAGGCCGATGTCCGCAACCTCGAAGATCGGGGCCTCCGCGTCCTTGTTGATCGCCACGATGGTGCGCGCATCCTTGATGCCCGTCAGGTGCTGGATCGCCCCCGAGATGCCCAGTGCGATGTACAGCTCGGGTGCGATGATCTTGCCGGTCTGGCCGACCTGCAGCTCGTTGGGCACATAGCCGGCGTCCACGGCGGCGCGCGAGGCGCCCGCGGCGGCGCCGAGTGCATCGGCAAGCCGGTACACCAGCCGGAAATTTTCCGCGCTGCCGAGCGCGCGCCCCCCCGAGACGACGCGCGCGGCGGTCTGCAGGTCCGGTCGCTCGCTGCTGGCCGCCGAGCGGGACACGAAGCGCGTGTGCGTGGGCAGCGCGACCTGCAGCTGCACCGCGTCGATCGGCGCCGCGGCGCCCGCGGCCGCCAAGGCGGCCGGTTGGAACGAGGCCGTACGTACCGTCCCCACCACGCAGCGCTGCGCGGGCATCTCCACGGTCACGAGCACGTTGCTCGCGTAGATCGGCCGCTGGAAGCGATGCGGCGCGCGCACCGCCATGATGTCGCTGATCTGTCCGACGCCCAGCAGCGCCGCGACACGCGGCATGAGGTCCCTGCCGAAGGTGGTCGAGGGCCCCAGCAGGTGCGTGTAAGCGCCGGCCAGCGCCACGAGCTGCGGTGCCCACACGGCCGCGAGCGGCTCGGCATTCTCGGCTCGCTCGAGCGTGAGCACGCGCCGCACACCGCTCAACGCCGCGGCGGCGCGCGCGACGGCTGTCACCTCCGCGCCGAGCACGGCCACGTCGATGCCCGTCGTGCTCGCGGCCCGTGCCTCACCGTCCGCGCCCGCGCGACCCCCGCCGCCCGCGCCCTCGGCGCCGTTCGCGCTCAGGATCGCCTGCGCGCAGCTCACGCACTTGGCGGTGCTCGGATTGAGCCGGCCGCCGGCGTGCTCGGCGACGATCAGCACGGCGCTCACAGCACACCCCGCTGCTCGAGCGCCGCCAGCAGCTCCGCGGCGCTGCCGACGCGTATGCCGCGCGCGCGCGCCGCCGGCGGCGCGTACTCGAGCACCCGCCCCGCGGCGGCGATATCGGTGACGCCCAGCTCGGCCGGCGTGACGCAATCCAGCGGTTTCTTCCGCGCCTTCATGATCTCCGGCAGGCGCACGTAGCGTGGCTCGTTCAGCCGCAGGTCCGTGGTGATCACCGCCGGCAGATCCACCTCCAGGGTCTCGAGCCCGGCGTCGATCTCGCGCGTCACGCGCGCGCGCGCGCCGTCGAGCTCCAGCTTCGAGGCGAAGGTCGCCTGCGGGCGCTCCCACAGGGCCGCGAGCATCTGGCCGGTCTGACCGTTGTCGTCGTCGATGGCCTGTTTGCCGAGGATCACCAGCTGGGGCTGATGGCGCTGCGCGAGCGCGAGCAGCAGCCGCGCGACACCGAGCGGCTCGAGCGGCTGCGCGGTCTCGACCAGCACCGCCCGGTCCGCGCCCATCGCCAGCGCGGTGCGCAGCTGCTGCTGCACGTCGGCCGGCCCGACGCTGGCGACGATCACGTCGTCCGCCAGACCGCGCTCGCGGATGCGCAGCGCCTCCTCCAGGGCGATCTCATCGAAGGGATTGATGCTCATCTTGACCCCGTCGGTCACGACGCCCGAGCCGTCCGGCCTGATGCGCACGTGCACGCTGAAGTCGATGACCCGCTTGATGGCGACGAGAATGCTCTTGCTCACGGCGTCCGATCCCTCACGGCGTCCGGTTCCTCGCGGCGACCGGTCCCGTGCCGTGTCCGCTCCCGCACCGCGCCGATTCCGTGTGGCTCATTCCGGCACCAGTGCCGCCATCAGCTCGCTGACCGGCATCGGCACGGCGCGCTCGCGGTCCGCGAACATGTCGAGAATGCGTTCGGCCTGCTGCGCGCCGAAATGCCCGCGCACCCCCGCGGCGAACTTCTGCTGCAGCAGCGGCAGGGCCTCGGCGCGTCGCAGGCGATGGCCGATGGGATAATCCACCACCACGCGCTCGGTGTGCGTGCCGTCGCTGAAGAATACCTGCACGGCGTTGCCGATGTAGCGTTTGGCCGGGTCGTAGTAGTCGCGCGTGAAGCCCGCATTCTCGCGCAGCTGCATGCGCTCGCGCAGGGCGTCGACGCGTGGGTCGGCGGCGACCTCGCCCTCGTAGTCGGCGGCGCTCAGGCGGCCGAAGATCAGCGGCACGGCGATCATGTACTGCAGGCAATGATCGCGGTCGGCGGGATTGGCGAGCGGACCGGCCTTGTCGATGATGCGCATGGCGGCCTGCTGGGTCTCGACCGCGATGTGGTCGATCGCCGCCAGCCGCGTGGCCACCTGCGGGTGCAGCAGCATCGCGGCCTCGACCGCGGTCTGTGCGTGAAATTCCGCCGGATAGGACACCTTGAACAGCACGTTCTCCATGACGTAGCAGCCGAAGGGCTGCGGCAGCGAGAAGGGCCGGCCGCGATTGAGCGCGTCGTAGAACCCCCAGGTGGGTGCCGACAGTGCCGTGGGGTATCCCATCTCCGAGCGCAGCGCGAGCAGCGCCAGCCAGACCCCGCGCGCGGTGGCGTCGCCGGCCGCCCAGCTCTTGCGCGAGCCGGTGTTGGGCGCCTGGCGGTAGGCGCGCAGCGTCCCACCGTCGATCCAGGCGTTGGACACGGCGTTGACGACCTGCTCGCGCGTGCCGCCGAGCTGCGCGGTGACCACCGCGGCGCTGGCCACGCGCACCAGCAGCACGTGATCCAGGCCAACGCTGTTGAAGCTGTTCTGCAGCGCGAGCACCCCCTGGATCTCGTGCGCGCGGATCATCGAGCGCAGCACCGTGCGCAGCGTCACCGGCTCGCGCGCCTCGAGCTGCGCGGCGCGTGACAGATAGTCCGCCGCCGCGAGAATGCCCCCGAGATTATCCGAAGGATGACCCCACTCGGCCGCGAGCCAGGTGTCGTTGAAATCCAGCCAGCGGTTGAGGGTGCCGATGTTGAACGCCGCGCTCACCGGATCGAGCTCATAGCCCGTGCCCGGCACGCGCGCCCCGCCACGCACCAGCCCCGCGGGCACCACCGGCCCGAGCAGCCGGGTGCAGGCCGGGTGGCGCAGCGCCCGGAGGCCGCAGCCGATCGTGTCCATGAAGCACAGGTACGCCGTCTGCCAGGCGAGCGCGCTCGGCTCGGCATCACCGACCGCGAAGTCGGCGATCGCCGCGATCACCTCGTCCACCGGCGCGCTCGGCGCCGGCGCGCTCGGCGCCGGCGCAGGCGCGCCGGCGGGCTGCGGGCCGCCGGCCGGGTGGCTGTGCGGGGGACGGCGGGCAGTCATGGCAGCGGCTCCATGGCCTCCAGCTCGTGGCGCCGGAGCGCGCTACGGCCGCTCGCTCAGCGGCACGAAGGCGCGCGGCGCGGGCCCCTGGTAATGGGCCGTCGGGCGGATGATCTTGCCGTCGAGGCGCTGCTCGAGCACGTGGGCCGACCAGCCGCTGGTGCGCGCGACCGCGAACAGCGGCGTGAACATCGCGGTCGGCACGCCCATGCGGTGATAGGCGACCGCCGAGTACCAGTCGAGGTTCGGAAACAGATTGCGCGTCTCCTTCATGAGCGCCTCGATGCGCTCGGCGATCGCATACAGCTGCATCTGGCCGTCGGCCTCCGACAGGGCGTGCGCCACGCGGCGGATGACCTCGCTGCGCGGATCCGCGACGGTGTAGACCGGATGGCCGAAGCCGATGATGATCTCGCGCGCCGCGATGCGCCGGCGCATGTCGGCCTCGGCGGCCTGCGGCGAGTCGTAGCGGTTCTGGATCTCGAAGGCGACCTCGTTCGCGCCGCCGTGCTTGGGGCCGCGCAGCGCCCCGATCGCCCCGACGAGACAGGAATGCAGATCCGACCCGGTGCCGGCGATCACGCGCGCGGTGAAGGTCGAGGCGTTGAACTCGTGTTCGGCATACAGAATCAGCGAGGTGTGCATGGCGCGCGTCCAGGACGCGGGGGCCGGCCGGCCGTGCAGCAGATGCAGGAAGTGCGCCGCGATCGAATCGTCCCCGGTCTGCACCTCGATGCGCCGTCCCTCGCGGCTGAAGTGATACCAGTAACACAGCATCGAGGGCAGCGCCGCCAGCAGCCGGTCGGCGAGCGCGCGCGCCGCCGCGACCGGGTGGGCGGGATCCTCGCTCTCCAGACAGCCGAGCGCCGACACGCCGGTGCGCAGCACGTCCATCGGATGGGTGGCGGCCGGCAGCAGCTCGAGCACGGCGCGCAGCGGCGCGGGCAGCGCGCGCCCCTGCGCCAGGCGGCGCCGGTAGCCCGCCAGCTCGGCGGCATTGGGCCAGCGCTCGTGGATCAGCAGGTGTGCGACCTCCTCGAACTCGCAGCGCTCGGCAATCTCCAGGATGTCGTAGCCGCGGTAATGCAGATCGTTGCCCGCGAGCCCGACGCTGCACAGCGCGGTGTTGCCGGCGACCACGCCCGAGAGCGCCACGGACTTCTTCGACATCGGACCGTCCCTCGATGCGGCACGCGCCCGACGGCTAGCCGCTCTTGCCTTCGGCGAACAGCCGGTCGAGCCGCTGCTCGAAGGCCTGATAATCCAGGTAGCGATACAGCTCCTCGCGCGTCTGCATGTGATCGAGCAGCGCACGCTGGCTGCCGTCCCGCCGGATCACGCGGTAGGTCTGCAGCGCCGCCGCGTTCATCGCCCGATACGCCGCACAGCAGTACAGCACGATGTCCACCCCCGCCGCCCCGAGCTCCTCGCGCCCGAACAGCGGCGTGCGGCCGAACTCGGTGATGTTGGCGAGGATCGGCACGCCCAGCGCCTCCTTGAAGCGCCGATAGTGCCCGAGCTCGGTGACGGCCTCGGGAAAGATCATGTCCGCGCCCGCCGCCACGCATGCGGCCGCGCGCTCGATGGCGCGCTCCAGCCCCTCGCTGGCGAGCGCATCGGTGCGCGCCATGATGACGAAGCCCGCGTCGGCACGCGCATCCACCGCCGCCTTGATGCGATCCACCATCTCCTCCGGGGCCACCAGCTGCTTGCCGGGCCGGTGCCCGCAGCGCTTGGCCTGCACCTGGTCCTCCAGATGCAGGCCGGCCGCGCCCGCCTTGGCGACGGCGCGCACCGTGCGCGCGATGTTGAAGGCGCCGCCCCAGCCGGTGTCCGCGTCCACCAGCAGCGGCAGCTCGCACGCATCGGTGATGCGGCGAATGTCGGTGAGCACATCCTCGAGCGTGCTGATGCCGAGATCGGGCACACCGAGGGAGTTCGCGGCGACACCGCCGCCGGACAGATACAGCGCACGAAAGCCGGTCGCGGCGGCCAGGCGCGCCACGTAGGCGTTGATCGCACCGACCATCTGCAGCGGCCGCTCGGCGGCGAGCGCCGCGCGCAGCCGCCCACCGGGTGAGCGCTCGGCCGCAGCAACGGGCGGGGTGTTCATCGATCAACCGTACACCGTGCGCCCTGCCCGGGCTAGAGGCTCGTGGCCCATTCGCGCCACAGCGCCACGCCGATCGCCAGCAGCACCGGGCCGGCAAACAGGCCGATCAGCCCGAAGGCCGCCAGCCCGCCCAGAGCGCCGAACAGCACCAGCAGGAACGGCACGCGCACGGCGCTGCTGATCAGCAGCGGCCGCAGCACGTCCTCCGCCGGGTGCACCAGCAGTACCCCCCAGACGATCAGGATGACGCCCTTGATCGGATGACCCGTAAGCATCAGCCCGATCGACACCGGCACCCACACGATCGCCGTGCCGGCCAGCGGCACGAACGACAGGATGGCGGTCAGCACGCCGAGCAGCACCGGCGCCGTCAGCCCGATGACCCGGTAGCCGATGCCGGCGATCAGGCCCTGCACGAACGCCGTCACCAGCAGGCCGTAGAGCACGGCGCGCGTCATACGGCCCGCCGTCACGATGTAGGGATCGAGTCGCTCCTGGAAGAAGTGCCGCAGCACCTGCCGCCCCTGGGCCACGATCGTCTCGCCGTCGCGGAAAAAGAAGAACAGCGTCAAGAGCGTGAGCGCCAGCTTGAACAGGTTGCGACCCACGCCGCCGAGGATCGAGCCCAGCCGGCTCGCCCACGAGAGCATATAGGTACCGGCCTGCCGCGCCAGTGCGGAGGGATTGGCCAGGGCATGCTGCAGGCCCGCCTGCAGCCGCGCGCCGACCCACGGGACGCGGCCGACCCATTCGCTCAGCGCGGGCCCTCCCTGGGACAGGTAGGCGCGCAGCTGATGGTAGGCACTCGCCAGCTCGCCCTGTACCAGCGCAAGCATCCACAGCACCGGCAGTACCACCACGCAGCCGATGATGAGCGTCATCAGCCCCGCGCTCAGGGCGCTCCATCCACGCAGCAGCGCACGCAGCCGCAGGTACAGCGGCCAGACGGTATACGCGAGGGCGGCCGCCCACAGAATCGGCACGATGAAGGGCCGCAGCACCAGCAGGCAGGCGCACGCCAGCGCCACCACCGCCGCCGCGAGCAACAGACGCCGCAGCTCCGGCGCGATCACATCAGGTCGGGCCCGGCGAGCGGGCCAGTGCGACGCGCGAGCGGGTCGACCGCCCGAGCGCCTCGCAGATGTAGCGATCCGCCTGCAGCAGCGCCTCCAGGTGCACGCCGCTTTCGACCCCCAGGCCGTCGAGCAGGTACAGCAGGTCCTCGGTGGCGAGGTTGCCGGATGCACCGGGCGCGTATGGACAGCCGCCCAGCCCTGCGACCGATGCGTCGAAAACGGCCACGCCCATCTGCAGCGCGGCGTACACGTTGGCGAGCGCCTGGCCGTAGGTGTCGTGGAAGTGTCCGGCGAGCTGCGCGAGTGGTATGCGCTGCGCACAGGCCTCGAGCATCGCCAGCGCGGCGCGCGGGGTGCCCACCCCGATGGTGTCGCCGAGCGAGATCTCGTAGCAGCCCAGATCGTGCAGCGCCGCGGCCACGTGCGCGACCGCCGCGGGCGCGATGGCGCCCTCGTACGGGCAGCCCAGCGCGCAGGACACGTAGCCTCTCACCGGCACCCCGGCGCGCCGTGCGGCCTGCGTCACCTGCTCGAAGCGCCGCAGGCTCTCGGCGATCCCGCAGTGGATGTTCCTCTGGGAGAAGGTCTCGGAGGCCGCCCCAAAGACCGCCACTTCCTGCGCACCGGCGGCCAGCGCCGCCTCGAAGCCGGTCAGATTGGGCGTGAGCACCGAGTAGCGCACGCCCGCGCGCCGTGGCAGCTCGCGCAGCAGCGTCTCGTGGTCGGCCATCTGCGGCACACGCCGCGCCGAGACGAACGCGGTCGCCTCGATGCGCGTCAAGCCGGCGGCGGCGAGCCGCCCGATCAGCTCGAGCTTCACGGCCGTCGGCACCGGCGGGTCCGCCGGCTCGTTCTGCAGCCCGTCGCGCGGCCCGACCTCCACGATCTGTACACGCGCCGGCAGGCTCACGGCTGCGCCTCGAAGTCGACCAGCAGCGTGCCTTCCGGCACCTGCGCCCCGACCGCCGCGCGGTACGCGCGCACCACACCCCTCGCCGGCGCGCACAGCGTGTGCTCCATCTTCATCGCTTCCATGATCAGCAGTGGCGTGCCCTGCGCCACCGTCTCTCCGGGGTCCACCAGCTGCGCGAGGATGCGCCCGGGCATCGGTGCGACCAGACCGCCTGCCGCGCCGCGCGCGGCGCCGGCCACCTGCAGCGGATCGTAGCGGCGCACGCGGTACTGATCCAGGCCGAGCCCGATCGACAGCTCGCCCGCGTCCTCGATGAGACTCACCTGCACCGTCGTGTCGATGAAGCGCACGGCGAATACGTCCGTGCCGGCCGGCAGCAGGCACGCCGCGCCCCGTCGCTCCCCGATCGCGAGCCAGGTCTCTGGCGCGCGGTATTCCACCACGACCGCGGGAGCCGCCGCGCCGCCTGCATCGGCCCCTGCGCCCGCGGATCGATCGGGCGTGGCATCGAGCGGCTCGAAGCGCAGCGTGCGCGATCCCGTGGCATTGAGCCGCCAGCCATCCGCGCGCCGCCACGGCGCCGCCGCCGCGTAGCTGTCGGTACCGTCGGCACCGTCGGCACCGTCGGCACCGTCGGCACTGCCGCCGCCATCGGCACCGTCACCGCGAGCGCCAGCGCCGGCGCATCCGCCGGCCGCGGCCGCGCGCTCCTGCGCGAGCGTCCAGAGCGCCGCCGCCGCGAGCACCGTGTCGGGTAGCGCGTGCGACGCACCCGTGCGCGTCGTGATCAGCCGCGGCAGCTCGCGCTCGATGAAGCCGGTGTCGATGCGCCCCTCGCGCAGCTCGGCGCTGGCGGCCAGGCGGCGCAGGAAGGCGAGGTTGTTGCCCACCCCGACGATGCGCACCTGCGCCAGGGCGTCCTGCAGTGCCGCCACCGCTTGCGCGCGCGTGCCCGCATGCACGATCAGCTTGGCCAGCATCGGGTCGTAATCAATCCCCACGCTGTCCCCCGCGCGCACCCCGGTCTCCAGCCGCAGCGCGCGGCCTGCGGGCGGCAGCTCGAAGCGGCGCAGCCGGCCGCTCGCCGGCAGAAAGCCCGCCTCGGGCTGCTCGGCATACAGTCGCGCCTCGATGGCGTGACCGGCGCTGCGGATCGCCTCCTGCGCGAGCGGCAGCGGCTCGCCCGCGGCGACGCGCAGCTGCCACTCGACCAGGTCCACCCCCGTGATCATCTCGGTCACCGCGTGCTCGACCTGGATGCGCGTATTCATCTCGATGAAGTAATGCCGGCCCGCTTCGTCCAGCAGAAACTCGACCGTGCCCGCGCTGCGGTAGCCGACCGCACGTGCCGCCTCGCAGGCCGCGGCGCTCAGCGCCGCGCGCTGCGCGGCCGACAGGTGCGGTGCCGGTGCCTCCTCGAGCACCTTCTGGTGGCGGCGCTGTGCGGAGCAGTCGCGCTCGTAGAGGTGTACCACCGTGCCCGCCTCATCGCCGAACACCTGCACCTCCACGTGGCGCGGCGCCGGCAGGAATTTCTCCAGCAGCACATCCGCATCGCCGAAGGCGCCGAGCGCCTCACGCCGGCAGGTGGCCAGCGCCGAGGCGAAGTCCGCCGGGTCCGCGACCATGCGCATGCCCTTGCCGCCGCCACCGGCCACCGGCTTGATCAGCACCGGGTAGCCGATACGCCCGGCCTCGACGGCGAGGGATGCGCCGTCCTGGCGCTCGCCCTGATAGCCCGGCAGCACCGGTACGCCCGCGCGCAGCATCAGCTCGCGCGCCGCCGCCTTGGAGCTCATCGAGCGCATGGCCGCCACCGGAGGACCGATGAACACCAGCCCCGCGGCGGCGACGCGCTCCGCGAGCCGCGGGTTCTCCGCCAGAAATCCGTAGCCGGGGTGCACCGCCTGCGCGCCGCTGGCGCGCGCCGCCTCGATCACGCGCTCGATATCCAGATAGCTGTCGCGCGCCGCGGCGGGGCCGAGGCGCCGTGCCTCATCGGCGAGCCGCACGTGCAGCGCGCCGGCGTCGGCGTCCGAATAGACCGCCACGCTCGCCACGCCCAGGCGGCGGCACGTGCCGATGATGCGACAGGCGATCTCGCCGCGGTTGGCGATCAGGATGCGCTCGAACAACCCGGCGCTCGATCGCCTGGCGGTGCTGCCGGCGCGCGTCCTGGCATTGCGGCGCGTCGCGCTGCTCCTCAGGGGGCCCACGACGGCTTGCGCCGCGCGAAGAATGCCTCCATGCCCTCGCGCGCTTCCTCGCCGGCGCGGATGCTCGCCAGACTGCGCGCGGTCTCCTCGAGCTGCTCGAGCGTCGTGCCCGGGCCACGCAGCTCCCCGAGCAGCCACTTGCAGTGCTCCTGCGCCTGTGGGCCGCCGAGCGCGATGGCAGCGAGCATCGCCTGCAGCCGCTCATCCAGCCGCTCGGGCACCACCACCTGCTGCACCAGGTCGAGCCGCTGCGCCTCCTCGGCGTCGAAGCGCTCCCCGGTGAGCAAGCAGCGCCGCGCGGCCCGATCACCGATCGCGGCCACGATGTACGGGGCGATCGTCGAGGGGGTGAGCCCCAGGCGCGTCTCGGTCAGCCCGAACACCGCGTCGCTGCTGGCGAGCGCCAGGTCGCAGGCGGCGACCAGCCCGACACCGCCGCCGAGGGCGGCGCCATGCACGCGCGCGATGGTCGGCTTGGGGCAATTCGCCAGGGTGCGCAGCGTGAAGGCGAGCTGCCGCGCGTCCTCCAGGTTGTCCTCGAAGCGGCCGGCGGCCTGGCGGCGCATCCACTGCAGATCGCCCCCGGCGCAGAAGCTCGCGCCGCGGCCGCCGATGACGATGGCGCGCACCGTCTCCTCCTGCGACAGCGCGTCGAGCGCATGGTGCAGCTCGGCGGTGAGCTCGCCGTCGAGGGCGTTGTGTCGCTCCGGCCGGTTCAGCCACAGCAGTGCGCAGTGCTCGCGACGCTCGAGTTGCAGGCAGCGGTAGTCGTTGTTCATGTGCTCACATCCTGAATAGGCCGAAGTGGGTCTGCGATCGTGGGGCATGCAGCGCGGCGTGCAGCCCGAGGCCGAGCACGCGGCGCGTCTGCGCCGGATCGATGATGCCATCATCCCACAGGCGCGCGCTCGCATAGTAGGCATCGCTCTGCTGCTCGAACTGCGCGCGGATGGGCGCGGCGAAGCGCTGCTGCTCCTCGACGGAGAACTCCCGCCCCTGCGCGGCCAGCGCCTCGCGACGCACGGCCGTGAGCACCCCCGCCGCCTGCTCGCTGCCCATCACCGCGACGCGCGCGTTCGGCCAGCTCCACAGAAATCGCGGGCCGTAGGCGCGGCCGCACATGCCGTAGTTGCCCGCGCCGAAGGAGCCGCCGATCAGCAGCGTGATCTTGGGCACCGCGCTGCCGCTCACCGCGGTCACCAGCTTGGCGCCGTCCTTGGCGATGCCGCCATGCTCGTAGCGGCGGCCCACCATGAAGCCGGCGATGTTCTGCAGGAACAGCAGCGGCACCTCGCGCTGCGTGGCCAGCTCGATGAAGTGCGCGCCCTTGAGCGCGGATTCGGAGAACAGAATGCCGTTGTTCGCCAGCACCCCGTCCGTACGGCCGTACAGCTGCGCGAAGCCGGTGACCAGCGTGGGCCCGTAGCGCGGCCGGAACTCCTCGAAGCGCGAGCCATCCACCAGGCGTGCGATCACCTCGCGCACCTCGTAGGGCTTGCGTACGTCGCCGGGAATGATGCCGTAGAGCTCCTCGGGATCGTAGCGCGGCTCCTCGGCCGACCCGGCCGACCCGGCCGCCGGCGCCGCCGGCGGCGGCGGCGCGCCGGCGGGCAGCTCGGCGACCATGGCGCGCAGCGTGGCGATGGCGTGCGCGTCGCTCTCGGCGTAGTGGTCGCACAGACCGGAGATGCGCGTGTGTACGTCGGCGCCTCCGAGCTCCTCGGCGCTGACCACCTCGCCGGTCGCCGCCTGCACCAGCGGCGGCCCACCCAGGAAGATCGTGCCGTTGCCCTGCACGATGACGCTCTCGTCGGCCATCGCCGGCACGTAGGCGCCGCCCGCGGTGCACGATCCCATCACCGCGGCGAGCTGCGCGATGCCGCGCGCCGACAGGCGCGCCTGGTTGTAAAAGATCCTGCCGAAGTGCTCGCGGTCGGGAAACACCTCGTCCTGCATCGGCAGGTACGCGCCGCCCGAGTCGACCAGGTAGATGCACGGCAGATGGTTTTCGCCCGCGATCTCCTGGGCGCGCAGGTGCTTCTTCACGGTGAGCGGATAGTAGCTGCCGCCCTTGACGGTCGCATCGTTGGCGACGATCACGCACTCGCGCCCCATGATGCGGCCGATGCCCGTGACGATGCCGGCCGCGGGCACCTCCGAGTCGTACAGGCCGTACGCCGCCAGCGGACTGAGCTCCAGGAACGGGGCGCCCGGGTCCAGCAGCAGATCGATGCGCTCGCGCACCGGCAGCTTGCCGCGCGCACGATGCCGCTCGCGCGCCGCCGGCGGCCCGCCCGCCGCGGCCGCCGCGGTGCGCGCGCGCAGCTGCTCGACCAGCGCGCGCATGGCGTGCGCGTTGGCCACGAACTGCGCATCGCACACATCGACGTCCGAATGCAGGACTGCAGGCATGCTCACCGCTCCGCTGGTCCGGGGCGCCGCGGCGAGCGCGGCCGCGGCGCGCAGCGCGCCGCCGGGCCGCCGCCCGCCCCGGCGGGCCGCTCAGCGCACGCTCAAATAGCCGCCCGGCACGCCGTGCTTGGACAGCACCAGCTGCCACAGCTGGATCACGCGCGCGCGAAACCCGCCGGCGCAGGACAGCAGGTAGTACTTCCAGATCCGGTAGAAGCGCTCACCGTAATGCGCGGCGATGCGCGGCCAGTTGCCGTCGAACTTGTGAAACCACGCCATCAGCGTGTTGTCGTAGTCGGCGCCGAAGTTGTGCCAGTCCTCCATCATGAAGCGCCCCTCGATCGCCCTGCCGATCTGTGCGATCGAGGGCAGCACCGCGTTCGGAAAGATGTACTTGTCCAGCCACGGATCGATCTCGAAATCCGAGTACGTCGAGCCGATGGTGTGCAGCAGAAACAAGCCCTCCGGCTTGAGCAGCCGTTGCGCGACGTCGAAGTAAGCGCGGTAATTCTTGTTGCCGACGTGCTCGAACATGCCCATCGACACCAGCTGATCGTACGGTCCGGCCGCATCGGCGGGCAGCTGCCGGTAGTCGCCCAGGATGAAGCGCACCGGCAGCCCGCGGCAGCGCTGCTCGCCCCAGGCGATCTGCTCGCGCGATACCGTCACGCCGGTGCACTGCACGCCGTAGCGCTCGGCCGAGAACTTCATGAATGCGCCCCAGCCGCAGCCGATGTCGAATACCGTCTGGCCGCGCTGCAATCCGAGCTTGCGGCAGATCAGGTCGTGCTTGGCCTCCTGCGCGGCGTCCAGCTCGGTGGCCACCCGCCAGTAGCCGCAGCTGCCGGTCAGGCGCGTGTCGAAGGTGGCCTCGAACAGATCGTTGCCGAGGTCGTAGTGCACCTGTGCCGGAATGAAGGCGCGGCGCGTGGTCTGCAGGTTCAGCCAGCGGGCGGGCAGCTGCCCGGCGAGCAACCGCAGGTTGCGCGGCGCTCGCTTCTGCACCCCCGAGCGCAGGATGCGGTGGAACAGCTCGTCGAGCTGCGCGCACTCCCAGTCCCCGTCGAGGTAGGATTCGCCCAGACCGAGCGAGCCGTGCGCGAGGATGCGCGCGAATACGCGCTCGTTGCGAACCTGGAAATCCCAGGGATCCGGCCCGTTGAGGCGGATGTCGGCCGCCCCCAGCAGGCGCTCGATCGTGCCGCTGAAGCGAGGAACCCGTGCGATCATCGCTGCACCTCCCCCAGGAGAATCGTTCCGGCCACGGCAGCGCGCGCCTGCCGCGCCTGCCGCGCCTGCACGAATTTCTGCTGCTGCTGCGCCGCGCGGGCGAATCGTGGCTGTCGGACAACGCCCCGAGCATGGGCGCCGCCCTGGCCTTCTACAGCGCCTTCGCGCTCGCCCCGCTGCTGCTGATCCTCAGCGCGGTCGCCGGCCTGGTGTTCGGCGCCATGCAGGCGCGCCACGCGCTGCTGGGCGAGGCACGCGG
>DATJSD010000083.1:0-22208 GCA_035504335.1 Steroidobacteraceae bacterium
CCCGGCCCGGCGCAGCACCGATGTCGCGGCTGCCGCGGCTGCCGCGGCGGCCCCGGGACGGCGCAGCACCGACCTCGCCGCTCCCCGCGCGCCAGCCGCATCGCAGCCGCCACCCGCGCCACCCGCACCAGCCGTGCCGCGCACGCCGCCCGCACCACACCCGCCACCGCCGCCACGCGCCGCGGCCGCGCCTGCCGCGCTTGCCGCGCCCGCCGCTTCCGCCGCCCCCGCCGCGCCTGCGCCCGGCGGCGCGCGCGCCCCCGCACCCGCTACGCCCCATGCCGAGAGGCCCGCGGCCACCCCGGGTCCTGTGCGGTCAGCGAGGCCTGAGAATCCGGCGCCGCCGGCAAGGTCTGCGAATCCGGTGAATCCCGCGAGCAGCCCCGCTCCCGCGCGCGCCGCCAATCCCCCGGCCGCTGCGCGTGCCGCGAATGCCCCGCCGCCGGCACGCCGGCCCATGACGTCCCCGGCCGCGCCCGGCGACTCCCTGCGTATCGATTCGTCGAGCGCTGATCCGCCGCAGACACGCGCCGATGTCGATGCGATCGATCAGTTCGAGCTGGTGTTGAAGACGCTGGGCCTGAGCCTGGATGAGGAGGAGCCGCCGCTGCACCCTGCGGGCGAGCCATTCGCCGAGACGGTGTTCACTGCGCCCGACCCGCCCAGCGAGCCGACGCGCACGATCGAGAACATCGTGCTCGAGGGCGATGAGGTCTCGCAGTCGCAGGCGCAGGTACCGGACAAGCCGCTCGACGAGCTCGAGCTGTTCACCCAGCGCATGACCCTCGTCACCGGCGGGGTCGAGCCGGCGGCATCGCCCGGCCCGAGCCCTGCGCCGCGCGCGCCTTCGGCGCGCCCACCCGCGGCCCGCGCGCCGCCGCCGACGCGTCGCGGCTCGACCGGTCGTGCACCGGCGGCGCGGGTCGCCCCTGCCGCTCCCGGCGAGGGGGCCACACCCGATGTGGGCGCCCCGGCTTCGAAGGCTCGCACTCGGTCCGACGAGCGCACGTTCGAGGAGCAGGCGCAGCTCGACGAGGCGCTGCTGGCGGATCGCACGCTCGATGAGCCGCTGGAGGGCGAGTCGACCGGCAGCCTCGAGCCCGCCGAGGCCGAGGCCGCAGCGGCGGATCTCTACGTCGCCAATCTCACGGCGCGCGCGCTGCCGTACCGCTGGGCGTGGATCGCGGGTTGCATCGCGCTCGCCGTGCTACTGCTCCTGCAGGCGCTGCACCACTGGCGTGAGCGGCTCGCGACCTCTGCGACCTGGGGTGCTCCCGTGAGGCAGCTGTATGCCGCGATCGGCGCGCCGCTCGCGCCACACTGGGACCTCAACGCCTACGAGGTGCGCCAGCAGGGTGCGCAGTTCGAGCCCGGACCGCGCCAGACGATCCGCGTGCGCTTCTCGCTGGCCAATCACGCGCCGCACGCGCAGCCCGTGCCGCTGCTGCGGCTCACGCTGCTGGACCGCTACGGCCGGCGCATCGCGCAGCGCGACCTCGCGCCGGCCGACTACTGGCCGACCGCATCGCCTCCGGCGGCGTTTCTGGCCAGCGATCAGCGCATCGACACCGAGGTGCAGGTGCGCGACCCGGGCGCCGACAGTGCCAGCTTCGAGCTCGATGTGTGTCTGCGGGGCGCGCAGGGGCTGGTCCACTGCGCCGGCGACGCCGCTGCGGCCGCTGCATCCGCTGGCGGCGCGCTGTGAACGCGCCGTTGAGCACAGCGTCGAACACGCCTTTGAACGCGCCGTGAAGGGCGAGGGGCACGCCTGGCTCGTGGGCACGCACGAGCTGCACGGGCGCGCGGTGCTCGCGCCGATGGCCGGCGTCACCGATCGCCCGTTCCGCACGCTGTGTCGGCGCTTCGGCGCGGCGCTGGCGCCCGCGGAGATGCTCAGCGCCGATCAGCGCCTGTGGAGCAGCGCCAAGTCGCAGCGGCGCATGGATCATGACGGCGAGCCCGAGCCGCGCGTGGTGCAGCTCGTGGGCAGCGAGCCGGCGCAGCTCGCGCAGGCGGCACGCCTCAACGTCGCCCTCGGGGCGCAGATCATCGACATCAACATGGGCTGCCCGGCGCGCAAGGTCTGTCAGCGCGACGCGGGCTCGGCGCTGCTCGCCGACGAGGATCTGGTCCGGCGCATCCTCGACGCGGTGGTGGCGGCGGTTGCCGTGCCCGTGACGCTCAAGATCCGCACCGGTGTGGATCCCGCACGACGCAATGCGGTGCACATCGCGCGAATCGCGCAGTCCTGCGGCGTTGCGGCGCTGGCCGTGCACGGCAGGACACGCGCCGAGCATTTTCGTGGCGCCGCGGAATACCACACGATGCGCGCGGCGCGCGCCGAGATCCGCCTGCCACTGCTTGCCAACGGTGACATCGACACGCCCGCGCGGGCGCGCGCGGTACTTGATTTCACCGGTGCGCAGGGAGTAATGATCGGGCGCGCGGCGCAGGGCGCACCATGGATCTTTCGCGATGTCAATGCGTACCTGACGGGGGGCAGATTATCCACGCCACTCTTGCGCGCATCCAAGACAGAGATCATCCTTCAGCACCTCGAATCACTGTATGCGTTCTACGGCGAATACACGGGGCTGCGCGTGGCACGCAAACATCTCGGCTGGTATTGCCGGCAGCACGCGCAGATCGAAGCGCTGCGGCCGGCACTGATGGCGGCCGAGGATTCGGCCGCGCAGTTCGCCGCGGCCCGCCGGGGGTTCGAGGAATGGACGCGGCTCGAGGCGGCGTAATATGCGCGGCCGCCCTCGAGCGAAAGCAGGGACATCGCGCATGCACAACAATATCGGCCGAGGCGAACCACTCATGGCCACACCCAACGGCGCGAGGATCAACGGCAACGGCGTGAAGACGCTGCGCGGACATGCCGAGCGGGCGCTGCACGAGTACTTCGCGAGCCTGAACGGACACCGCCCCGCGCGCCTGTATGACATGGTGCTGCGCGAGGTGGAGGAGCCGCTGTTGCGCGCGGCGCTGGATTACGCCGCCGGCAATCAGAGCCATGCCGCGGTGATCCTCGGCATCAACCGCGGCACGCTGCGGAAGAAACTGCGCGCGCTCGGCCTGTCCGAGTAATGGCGACGATCCGCCGAGCGCTGCTGTCGGTCTCGGACAAGCGCGGGCTGGCGAGCTTCGCACGGCGGCTGCACCAGCGCGGCGTGGAGCTGCTGTCCACCGGCGGCACCGCCGCGGCGCTCGCCGCCGAGGGGCTGCCGGTGCGCGAGGTCGCCGACTACACGGGCTTCCCGGAGCTGATGGACGGACGGCTGAAGACCCTGCATCCGCGCGTGCACGGCGGACTGCTGGCACGGCGCGGCATCGATGCGCCGATCATGCAGCAGCACGGCATCCTGCCGATCGACCTGCTGGCGGTGAATCTCTACCCATTCGCCGCCACGGTGGCACGGGCGGATGCGAGCTTCGAGGAAGCGATCGAGCACATCGACATCGGCGGACCGGCGATGCTGCGCTCGGCCGCCAAGAATCACGCCGAGGTCACGGTGCTCGTCGACCCGGACGACTACGAGCGGGTGCTCGCGGAGATCGAAGCCGCCGGCGAAACCTCGATCGACACGCGCGCGTGGCTTGCGACCAAGGCGTTTACGCACACCGCGCAGTACGATGCGCGCATCGCCGAGTGGCTGCGCGCTCGCGAGTCCGACGAGAACGCGCAGTTCCCCGAGCAGCTGGTGCTGTGCTACCAGCGGCAGCTCGAGCTGCGCTATGGGGAGAATCCGCATCAGCGCGCGGCCTTCTATCGGCACCCCGGCGCGCGCGACGCCTCCGTGGCCACGGCGCGGGTGCTGCAGGGTCGGGAGCTGTCCTACAACAACATCGCCGACGCCGACACCGCCCTCGAGTGCGTGCGCCAGTTCGCCGAGGCCGCCTGCGTGATCGTCAAGCACGCCAATCCCTGCGGGGTCGCGCTCGGCGCCGATGCGCTGGCCGCCTACCGCGGCGCCTACCGCACCGATCCGGACGCGGCGTTCGGCGGCATCATCGCCTTCAACCGGCCGCTGGACGGGGCGTGCGCGCAGGCCATCCTCGAGCAGCAGTTCGTCGAGCTGATCGCCGCGCCGGCGGTGCAGCCCGAGGCGCTGGCCGCGCTCGCCGGCCGGCCGCAGCTGCGCGTGCTGCAGACCGGCGAGCTCGGTGCGCAGAGCGATGAGGAGAGCGAGCTGCGCAGCGTGCGCGGCGGCCTGCTCCTGCAGCAGCGGGATGTCGCGCGCATCGATGCGACGGATCTCAAGCTCGTCAGCCGCCGCGCGCCGCAGGCGCACGAGCTCACCGACCTGCTGTTCGCCTGGCAGACCGTGCAGTTCGTGAAGTCCAACGCCATCGTGCTGGCGCGCGAGCGCGCCACGCTCGGCGTGGGCGCCGGGCAGAGCAGTCGCGTGTACGCGGTGCGGCTCGCGGCGCTCAAGGCCGCCGACGCCGAGCTGCCCGTGCGCGGCGCGGTCATGGCCTCGGACGCGTTCTTCCCGTTCCGCGACGGCATCGACCTCGCCGCCTCCCACGGCATCAGCGCCGTCATCCAGCCCGGCGGCTCGCGCCGCGACGCCGAGGTGATCAGCGCGGCCGACGAGCACGGCATGGCGATGGTCGTCACCGGGATACGTCACTTCCGACACTGACCACGGCCGATCGGCAACGCGATGAAGGTGCTCATCATCGGCGGCGGCGGACGCGAGCACGCGCTCGCCTGGGCCTGCGCGCGCGCGGCGCGCATCACCGAGGTGCTGGTGGCGCCCGGCAACGCCGGGACCGCGGGCGAGCCGCGCGTGCGCAACGTCGAGGTGGCCGCGGACGATGTGCCGGGGCTGCTGCGGCTCGCGCGCGAGGAGCGGCCCGAGCTGACCATCGTGGGACCGGAGGCGGCGCTGGTGGCCGGGGTCGTCGATGCGTTCAGCGCCGCGGGCCTGCGCTGCTTCGGCGCGGGTCGGAGCAACGCGCGGCTCGAGGGCTCCAAGGCTTTCGCCAAGGCGTTCATGCAGCGCCACGGCATCGCCACCGCGGCCTGGCGGCGCTTCACGGCCGCCAGCTATGATGCCGCGTGGGTGCGGGCACAGCCCGCGCCGCTGGTGGTCAAGGCGAGCGGCCTCGCCGCCGGCAAGGGCGTGATCATCGCCGCGAGCGCCGCGGAGGCCGACGCGGCCGCGCGCGCCATGTTCGCCGGCCGCTTCGGGCAGGCCGGCGCCGAGCTCGTGATCGAGGAGTACCTGCCCGGCGAGGAGGTCAGCTTCATCGTGATGGCCGACGGCGAGCACGTGCTGCCGCTGGCGAGCTCGCAGGACCACAAGCGCCTGCGCGACGGGGATGCCGGGCCGAATACCGGCGGCATGGGCGCCTACTCGCCCGCCCCCGTGCTGGACGATGCGCTGCATGCGCGCGTGATGCGCGAGATCATCGAGCCGACGGTCGCCGGGCTGGCGGCCGAGGGCAGCCCGTACGTGGGATTTCTCTACGCGGGGCTCATGATCGGCGCGGACGGCGCCGCGCGCGTGCTGGAGTTCAATTGCCGCCTCGGGGATCCGGAAACGCAGCCGCTGCTCGCGCGCCTGCGCAGCGACCTCACCGAGCTGTGCGAGGCGGCGCTCGAGCGGCGCTTGCATCAGGTGCGCGCCGAGTGGGATGAGCGCTGCGCGCTCGGGGTCGTGCTGGCCGCAGCCGGCTATCCGGACGCGGTGCGCACCGGCGATCCCATCGAGGGCCTCGACGAGGCCGCGCGGCTGCCCGGCAAGCTGTTTCACGCCGGCACGCGGCGCGAGGACGGACGCATCCTCACCAGCGGCGGGCGCGTGCTGTGCGCGGTCGGGCTCGGCGAGCGCATCGAGGCGGCGCGGCGCGAGGCCTACGCGCTCGCCGAGTGCGTGCGCTTCGCGGGGCGGCAGTACCGGCGCGACATCGGGCACCGCGCCCTCGCACGCCGGTGAGCGGCTCGACCGATGCGTCGGCGAGCGCCCCGCCGACGCAGCCGGAGCCGCAGTCGCAGCCGGCACCACCGCCGGAGCGCAGGATCCCCGGACTGACCCCGGCGCTCAAGCGCCGCGCACGCCTGGGGTTTCGCCTGCTGAGCGCGCTCAGCCCCGCGCTCGCGGCGCGGGTGGCGGCGTACCTGTTCCTGACCCCGCTCGCACGCCCCGCCAGCGCCCCGGAGCGGCAATTTCTCGCCGGCGCCCGCCGCCGCCGCGTGCGCAGCGCGAGCGGACGTGTGCAGGTCTACGAGTGGCCCGCGGCCGGCCCCACCGTGATGGTGCTGCACGGCTGGAGCTCGCACACGGCGCGCCTGCAACCCGCCATCGAAGCATTGCACGCGGCCGGACTGCGCGTGGTGGCCTGCGATGCCCCGGCGCACGGCCGCTCTTCCGGCCGCGGGGCGGACCTGCAGCGCTTCCGCGATGCAATCAGCGCCGTGCAGGCCAGCTGCGGCGCGATCGATGCGCTGCTGGCGCATTCCTTCGGGGCACTGGCCGCCCTGGGCTGGCTCGCCGAGACCGGCGCGGCCTCCGGCGTGCGCGCCGCGGTGCTGGTGGGCATGCCGCGCGACGTCGGCTACCTGTTCGATTCCTTCGTCTTCGTGATGGGGCTGCGGGCCGAGGTGGTGCGGCGCCTGCGCGCGCTGTTTCTGCGCCGCTATGGCCGCGAGCCCGAGCAGTACTCAGCGCTGCGGTTCGCGCCGCAGGTGCACGTGCCGGTGCTGCTGGTGCACGGCAGTGCCGATGATCTCGTGCCCCTCGAGCACGCGCGCGAGATCCTGCCGTGGCTGCCCGATGCGCGCCTGCAGGTGGCCGAGGGCCTGAACCACGGCGCACCGCTGCGCGATCCCGCGAGCGCTGCGATGATCGCGCGCTTCCTCGCGGCGCAGCTCCCCGCTCAGAAGCTCAGCCGTGCGAACAGCTCCGGTCCATTGACATCGAGCCGTACATAGCCGGACGGATCGGAGTGCAGCAGGTCCACCTCGACGCGCTCGTACTCGTAGCCCACGCCCGCGGCGAGATTCGGCCGCCAGCGATACTGCAGATCGGCGTGGTAGAGGGCCAGCATGCCGGTGGTGGAGTCGACCGTCACCTTCAGGTACTGGCCGCGGGCCGACAGCGCCCAGTAGCGCGCCAGGCGTACGGTGCCGTCGAGCGCCAGCGTCGCGAACGGACCGGCGGCGCTGTAGACCTCGCGCTGCGGGGTGTTGGGCACCTGCGCGGTCGCCTCGGCCTGCAGCAGGTGCACGCCGGCGCCGGCGCCGAGCTCGAAGCGATCCGTGCGCAGGAATGAATACGTATAGGTGAAGTCGGTCTGCCGCCAGTCCACCTCGGACTGCAGCGCCTGGTGGGCCGCGAACAATTCATCGCCGAACTGCAGCGGCTGATCGAGCCTGGCCTCTGCCGTGCGGCGCAGATCCAGGAAGTCCATGCGCAGGCGGCTGCGCTGCTCGAGCCGGAAGATCAGCTCCACGCGCGCCTGACTGGTGCGATCGGCGAGCCCGAGGGTGTGCTCGGCCGAGAACGGCGTACCCGCCACGCCCTTGCCGGAGTTGAACTGCCCGTCCGTGGACACTCGTCCATACAAGAAGATGCCGGACAGGGCGAAGTGATCGGTGATCGGGCTCGGGGTCGTGGGGCCGGTGCGCGGCGCACGCGGCGCATGCCGGGCGCGAGCGGTGCGCCGGGGACGGGCCGCGCTGGCTGGGGCCGCGGTAGCCGGCGCCGTCGTCGACGGCACCGTGGTGTTCGGTGCCGAGGGCGTCGGGGTCGTGCCGGAGGGGGGCGCCGCGGATGACGGCAGGGACGGCTGCGTCAACGCACCGGGTGACTGCGGCGCGGTCGGTGCCGCGGGCGACGCCTGTTGAGGCGAGCCCTGCGCATGGGCGGCATGCACTGCCATTCCCGCGACCACACAGGCCGCACCGAGCCACCAAGCACGCATGCGCGACGTACCGCTCCCTGCTGCCGCCGCCCGGGGCGACGCCTATGACCAATGATGCGTCGGATGATCCCGGAATCTCCCCCGACCCCGCCACAGTTCCCCGCCGGCGAGCGTGAAAACTGCCGACTGCGTCGCAGGTGCCCCGGGCCGTCAGGTGCCGCGGGCCCGCCGGCCCGCGTGTACGCGAAAGTACCGATGGTCGCCCGAGCTGCGGCGGGGTAAACGGATACGTCTCGTGCAGCTGGCCACGGCTCTCGCCCGCCTTCCGGGGCGCGTCGCGGCGGAGGATCCGATGAGCACTCCCCTCAGGGTCGAGGTGATCGGCGGGGGCATCGCCGGGCTCTGCACCGCCGTGCTGGCGCGCCGCTGTGGCTACGACGTCGAGGTCCTCGAGCAGCACGAGTCAGCCGGGGGCCTCGCGACCAGCTGGCGGCGCGGCGGCTATACGTTCGAGAACTGCCTGCACTGGTTGCTGGGTGCGAATCCCCGGGGCCCGATGCACGCGCAGTGGGCCGAGGTATTCGCCATCGATCAGCTGCGCTTCGTGCATCCCGAGGAGTACGTGCGCCTCGAGGACGCGCGCGGCGAGCAGCTGATCATCCCTACGAACGTCGAGCGGCTCGAGTCGCAGCTGCTGCGATGCTCACCCGCCGACGCGCGCGAGATCCGGCATCTCGCCTCCGCCATCCGCAAGCTCGCGGCGGTCACGCTGCCCGACCCGGCGCAAAGCGGGATTCAGCATTGGCTCGCGACCCTGCGCAACGCCGCGGCGCTGCCGACGCTGCGGCACTGGTCGGCGATCACCTGCGCGGACTACGCACGTCGCTTCAAACACCCGCTGCTGCGCCGCTTCTTCGGCGAGGGGGAGCTGGCCGAGCTGTCCGCGCTCGCGCTGGTGTTCAGCATGGCCTGGATGAGTGAGCACGATGCCGCGTACGTCATCGGCGGCTCGCGCGCCATCATCGAGCTCATCGTGCGGCGGCTGCACGAGCTGGGTGGGCGGCTGCGGCTCGGCGCCCCGGTGAAGCGCATCCTGGTGGAGGGGGATGCGGTCGTCGGCGTACGCCTGGCGAGTGGCGAGAGCATCGACGCGGACTGGGTGGTGTCAGCCGCCGACGGCCACGCCACCCTCGAGCACCTGCTCGGCGGCCTGTACACCGACACCGAAACCGAAGAGCGCTATCGCCGGCTGCGCCCCTTTCCTTCCTATGTGATGGTGTCGCTGGGAGTCGCCGAGGATCTCTCGGGGCAGGCAGCCCTGGTCACGCACGTACTGGACAGTCCGCTGCAGGTCGACCCGGGCACCCAGCTCTCGCAGCTGTCGGTGCGCTTCTTTCACTTCGATCCGACCTTTGCCCCGGCCGGCAAGACCGCGGTCACCTGCTTGCTGCCGACACGCAACGACGCCTACTGGCTGGAGCTGCGCCAGCAGCGCCCCGAACGCTATCGGGCCGAGAAACAGCGCATCGCCGCGGCGGTCATCGCGGTGCTCGGCGAGCGCCTGCCGACCCTGCCGGGGCACATCGAGGTCACCGATGTCGCAACGCCCGCCACGATCATGCGCTACACGGGCAACTGGCACGGCAGCATGGAGGGCTGGCTGCTCACCCCCGGCATCGGCTTTCGTCCGCTACGTCACACGCTGCCGGGACTGGATCGCTTCGTGATGGCCGGTCACTGGGTCATGCCCGGCGGCGGACTGCCCTCCGGTCTCATGACCGCCCGCAGGGCGGTCCAGGAGATGTGTCGTCGGGATGGGCGAGCATTCCCGCCTGGGCAGGACGCCGACAGCCTCGGCCGCGCCGTGGTCTCGTCTGCCTCCGCCTCGACGCCCGTCGGTTAGCCGATCGCCCGCTACTGTGCCCGCCCTGCCGCGCGCCGTCGGGCGATCAGCCGGTACGCCAGTGTCGAGCTCAACAGCAGCAGCAGAATCGGCGAGATCGCCCCGCCACCGCCGGTGCTGCTGCTGCTACCTCCCGCGGGCGTCGTGCTCGGCGGGGGCTGCGCGGCCATCTGTACGCCGTAGAGACCATAGTTCGCCGCGCCGCCGCCCTCGGCGGTGCCGGTCTGCGCCAGAACATTCAGCGTGTAGGTGCCCGGCGTGGCGGACAGCGAAACGGATCCGCTGCCATCGATCTGCCCGAGCATCTTCAGGCCACTGCTGACGATGAGATCCAGCTGACTGAAGCTCGCCGGGAAGCCCAGATCCGTGAGCTGCACGCTGTAGGTGCCGGAGCTCGGCACGCTCACCGTGTCACTGCTGAAGCCCGTACCCACGCCCTGAGTGGTTTGATAGGCGATCGGCCCCGAGCTACCGGCCGCCAGCTGCACGCCGAACAGTCCGCCACCGGATGCGGGCGCTGCGAACGCGACGATATTGATGGGGCCGGTTTGCGGCTGCGGTGACAGCGTGGCCGTGCCGCCGGCGGCGAGCGTCGTGCTGCCAAGCGGCGCGCCGCCCTGCTCCACTACGGCGCTGAGCGAGCTCAGCGCGTGAGGAATCTGAAAATCGCTCAGCTCGAGCTCATAGGTTCCCGTGGAGCTGACGGTGCCCGAATAGCCGAATCCATAGTGGCTGCTGTCGGTGACCGGCTGCGCGATGTCCAGCAGTGTCTGCGAGCTGCCCTGCACCACGGCGCTGTAGCTGCCTTCGCCGGCCGCCCCCGGCTGCGCGCTGACGAACAGCTGTGCGGTACCCGCCGGCGCGGCCGTGATCGGATAGGTGCCCGCGGGGCTGGCCGGCTGCAGCACCGCGCCACCCTCCACCAGAATCGTCTGCAGGGAGCCCAACGGGCTGGGGCTGCCCAGGTCCGCAACCGTCAGGGTGAGATTCTGCGGCGCGGAGATCGTGAACTGCACCGGGACCAGGTTGCCGACGGCGACGGCGCTCGCATAAGCCGTGCCGCTCGCGCCGCTGACGGTCGCGGTGTACAGACCGCCTTGCGCGCCCTGACCGGCCTGCGCGATGACGATCAGATCGTAGGTCCCGGCGCTGAGTGCCGCCGATGGCTGGAACGCGCTACCGGTGGGGCTGATCGTCTGACCCGTCTGGTCGATCAGTAGCGTGGTGGGCGCATTCAGGTTCCACAGCGCGATATCCACCGAGCCCTGCAGGAGGGCGGCGGGGAATCCCAGATCCGTCAGCGTCAGCTGATAGGTCCCGGCGCTGCTGACCGTGAACTGCGTCTGCAATACCGATGCGCTGGAGGTGCTCGTGGCGGGTGGCCCAACCGCGCCCACGAAGGCACTCGAGGAGCTGGTGCCGCCCACCGGCGTGACGGGCACGGCGGCGCCGGTGGAGTCGGTGACCTGCACGCTGAAGCTGCCGCCGAGCGAGTTGGCGGCCGCGCTCGCCAGCACCTGCTCGGTGTACGCGCCCGGTTGCAGCGTCACGGACTGCGAGGCGGTGGAGGTGGTGGTGGTGGTGCTGAGCTGCACCGCCGTCGCCGTCGCACTCGCGACCGCGAGCTGCAGAGAGGCGAGTGGCAGCGGCGTCTGCAGGTCGGTCAGGGTAACCGTGTAGCTGCCGGCCTGCGTGATCGTGAAGGTCTGTGCGGTGGGAACGGTTGCGGCGGCGACCGAGGGATTGGCGATCAGCTTGACCTGGGAGAGCAGCGTCTGCGCGCCCGCGAGCGCCGGGGTCGCCAGCGCCAGCGCACCCAGCGCCGCGACCAGGCAGCTGCGCGGCAGGATCCCACCGCGCAGCGGGCGCGCGGCGCACTCAGCCACTGGCGGATCCCTTCTGCAGCTGCGCGAGCGTGGTGCGTGCCTCCTGCATGCCCGAGAACGGCTGCGCCGAATGCAGCGCCGACTCCAGATTCTGCTGCGCGGCCTGTGGCTCGCCGCTGCGCAGCTGCGCCATCGCCAGGTGGTAGCGCATCTCCGGCGCGTTCGGCGACTTGTCGACCGCCTCCTGCAGCAGGGATTCGGCGCCGTGGAAATCGCCGCTCTTGAACATCACCCAGCCGCGCGTATCGATCACGCTGGCCACCGACAGCGAGGCCAGCTGATCGGCGAGCTTGCGGGCCTGTGCGAGACTCTGTGAGTCATGCCGGAAGGTCACGAGCAGCATCGCGAGATTATTGGCGGCGAACACCGACTTGGGATTCCTGGCCAGCACGCCCTGGTACAGGGCGATGGCCTCATCGGGGTGGCCGCTGCGCTGGTACAGCAGGCTCAGCTCGGACAGCAGGCCGGTATCCGCCGAGGTCCGGTCGATGCCCAGCTGCAGGGTGTGGATCGCAGCGTCGGGATGCTTGTCCAGCAGTTGCGCCGCTCCGAGATTGCTGTACGCCTGCGCCCACTGCGGCGCCACCTGTATCGCGCCCTGGAAGGCGGCGATCGCCGCAGGCAACTGGCCCTGTGTCACCAGCACCTGCCCCTTCAGATCCTGGGCAACCGCATCCTTGGGATACTGCGCGATCACCGGGTTCAACAGCGCCAGCGCTGCGGCGAGCTGCTTCTGCCGCAGATCCATACGCACCAGCGCGGACAGCGGCTCCACACTCGTCGGTTGCAGCTGCAGCGCGCCGTGATAATGCTCGGTGGCGGCCTGCAACTGTCCGTCGGCCTCGTCGGCCAGGCCTTCCAGATAGTCTCCGAGGGCCTGCTTGGGCGCCATGCGCTCGATGAGCTGCGCCGTGGCTCTCGCCGCGGTGTCCTGCTTCTGGGCCAGCTGCGCCTGGAACAGCGTCTGCTGAACCGGCAGGCTGTCGGGATCATCCTTGGCCAGCTGCTCCAGCAGCGGCGTCGCCTGATCGGGCTGATTGGCGCCGATCAGCACGCGCGCGAGCGCGAGCCGGCTGGTGAAGTCCCGCGGGGCCACCTGGACTGCCGAGCGCAGCGTCTGCTCGGCCAGATCGATCTCGCCGTTCTGCAGATAGGCCTGTGCGAGCGCGCGCATGACCGCGACCGCGTTGGGTTGGTCGCGCAGCACGGCGCGCAGATCCACGATCGCATCGGAGGCATCGCCGTTCGTCATGGCGATGCTGCCGCGCATGATCAGGGCGTTGCTATCGCGGGGGTTCTGCTGCAGCACCTGTGCGATCTGCGCGCTCGCTCCGGTGCTGTCGTGCCGACCGAGCAGCAGCGCCGCCAGTAGATCACGCGCATTCAGGCCTACCGGGTCATCGGCGTCGGTGCGCGCAATGACGGTCTTGAATTCCTGCTCGGCGCGATCACCCTGTCCGATCTGGGCGAGGAATCGACCGAGCTCGACGGCCAGCACGTTGTTGTGCGGATCGTCGCTGAGGTACTGCTCGGCCTGCCTGGCGCCCTGGTCCCGACCTCTCTGCGCGGTGAGGAAGCCGACCAACTGCAGCTTGGCGCTCATGTCCTGCGGAGCGCTCCTGACGGCGTCGCGCAACACCTGCTCGGCGGCGTCGATCTGCTTCTGCTGCACATAGAACCGCGCCAGCCGATAGCGGTTGACGAGCACCTTGGGCTGCAACGCGATGATCTGCTTGAGCTGCGCTTCCGCGTCGGCCGGACGATGCTGTGCCACATACAGGTCGGCCAGGATCACGCGCAGGTCGGTATCCCTCGGCAGCTTCTGCAAAGCCGCGGCCACCACTTCGATGGCCTGTGCGGGTTGGCTCTGCTGCCGATACAGCGAGGCCAGCAGCGCCACGGCATAGTCGTCCGTCGGCGCCAGGCGTACTGCCGCCTGAGCATCCTGCATCGCCTGCTGGGCATCGCCGAGCTGCGCACGCGCCCCGCCCCGCACCGTCAGCAGCTGGGCATTATTCGGGTCCGCGGTCAGTCCGGGTTCGACCAGCTCCAGGGCCTTGTCGGGTAGACCCGCGTACAGATAAATGCGCGCCAGCGCCGCCCGCGCTCCGGACAGCTTCGGGTCCTGACCGATGGCGGCCTGATATTGCCCGACGGCGCCGCGGATATCGCCGAGCTTCTCGGCCACCTGCCCGAGCAGGTAGCGCACCGTTGCATCCTGGGGCGCGATCTGCGCGGCGTTGCTGAACTCGATGCGGGCTTTGTCATAATTTCCGGATTTGAAATACGCCTGTCCGTGCTGGATGTAGCGCGCTTCGCGCGACTGCGCGCTGCCGCAGCCACTCACCAGGATCGCCGCCGCTGCGATCGCGAGCAGCGAAGCCAGTCGCAACGAGCTGTTCATGGTGTGGATCCCGGCATGTGCTTTCCGGCGGGAGTGCGCACCGCTTCGCTTCCGGTGTCTCCGCTGGGACCGTCAAGGTTAGGAGTGGCAGGTGACACGGGTGTGACAGCTGTGAACCGCATGCGAGCCGCCGCCGCCTGACCGCCGGCCGCAGGCTCAACGGGTGCACACGCACGCGTGGCGTGCTAATGCAGCGCCAACCCGATCAGGAACATTGCCGAGATGCCACTCAGCCAGCGCCAGCGGCTCGCGGCCACCAGACTGAGGGCCTCCAGCGAGTAGAACAGCAACACCATCTCGGCGATCGTCGGTCCCAGGGATCTCAACGTCCCGGCCGCATCGGGCAGGTTCGGCAGCGTCACGACCATCAGCAGAACCAGTACATCCAGCGGGGTGAGCTTGAAGGCGCGCTCGCCCGAGCTGCGGATACAGGCGATCATCGCCAGCGCCAGCACCAGGTACAGCGCCCAGTCGAACAGCTGCGGATCACCGGCGTACACGCCCCCCGTGTGCAGCATGCTCGGCAGACCGTGCTTGTTCGAGAAGATCGCCAGCGCCGCGCAGCAGTACAACGCGACCCTGTCGGTCCAGGCCGCATCCGCCCGCCGCCAGCGCAGCGCCAGACCCGCCATCAGAATACCCGCGAGGCTCAGCGCCAGCACCTGCACATCGTGAGACGGCCGAGCGCCCAGAATGAGCACCCGCATCGCGTAGGCGAACAGCGCCGCCGCAAGCACCCATCCGCCCACCGACTGCAGCGGCAGCGAGCGCGCGAGCTCCGCCCGCGGCTCATAGGGCACCTGCGCGCGCGTGTATTCCGTATCGGCATCGGCGGGCCCGATCGCTTCGTTCAGCGACGGCGACGCGGCAGGCGTGCATGGGGTCGCGCGGCGCACGCGCCAGCCGCAATGCATCGCCAGGCGCAGGGGCGCGACAATCAGCGCCGCGAATCCGACGAAGTACAGCGCCACGAGCAGATCCGAGTCGTAGCGCACCAGCCACGCCGTCACCAGCAGCGCGCCCTGCAGCAGATACAGGATGCTCACCGCCTCCCGGTGAGCGAAGCCGAGCGCGAGCAGTCGATGATGAATGTGTCGCCGATCCGCGCGGAACGGTGAGACGCCGGCGGCCAGGCGCTCGATCATCACCATCACGGTGTCGACGATCGGCACCCCGAGCAGCAGCAACGGCAGCGCCGTGCTCAGCGGGGTGCGCGGATCCTGCGTCAGCAGCATGGCCAGAAAGGCGGTGCAGAAGCCCAGCACCTGACTGCCGCCGTCTCCCATGAACACTCGCGCCGGGTGGGTGTTGAAGCGCAGGAACCCGATCAGCGCCCCCGCCATCATCACGGCCGCTGCGCCCACCGCACCCAGTCCCTCGGTGAATGCCATCAGGCCGATGCCGCACAGGCACAGCAGGCCCATGCCCCCGGCGAGCCCGTCGAGCCCGTCGGCGAGGTTGAAAGCGTTGGTACCGCCGAGCAGGAACAGGAACGTCAGCGGCCAGGCGATCCAGCTCGCGATCGGCATGCGCTCGGCAACCGTCAGCGAGCTGATGGTCACGCCGCTGCAGAACATCGCGATCAGCACGGCCAGCGTCTGCCCGGCGAGCTTCGGCCCGGCCGCCAGGGCCTTGCGATCGTCCCAGACGCCGAATACCAGCAGCGTCGCAATGCAGACACCCAGCGTCTGCATTGCCCGCGTGCGGCTGTCCCAGAGCAGCAGCCCGAGACCGAGCCCCGCGACCATGGCGATCCCGCCCACCCGCGGCACCGGCAGCGAATGCTGCTTGCGTGCCCCCGGCATATCCAGGATTCCGAGCGGCACCGCCCAGCGCATCAGCAGCGGAATGAGCACCATCGTGACGCTCATGGCCAGAATGAAACCGAACAGCGTCTGCACGCGGTGGGCCTCAGTTCGGAATGAAGCGGCCGAGCTTCGGGACCACCACGCGCGCGAACGCCTGCAGCTCCCGGTCCGCCGCCCCCGCCGAGCCGCCCGGAGGCAGCGGCACGATCAGGCGCACCAGTGCCCCATCGGTCCGATGGCGCCTGAGCGCATCGACCAGCAGATACCACTTCACCATGAGCTCGCTGGTGAACACGCGGCCACGCTGCTGGAACCAGTAATACACCAGCTGGCGCTGATCGCCGTACTGGATCAGTACGCGGTTGGCGCGCAGCGGCTGCCCGCTCGCACGGACGCTCGGCAGCTCGATCTGCCGCATGTCGTTGATGCGCCAGCCACCGCCCGGCAGACAGGCCTTCGGCGAGTGCGTCGAGTCACCCGGGCGCTGCGTGTCGTACCAGGCCACATAGAGGTTCACCGGCAACCCGGCGGCAGCGGCGCCGGCACCGGCCGCAGCGGCGCCGGCACCGGCGGCAGCGGCGGCGGCACCGGCGGCAGCGGCGTCACCGACGGCGGCAGCGGCGTCACCGACGGCGGCGTCACCGGGACCGGTCGACACGTAGTTGGCCAACAGATAATCATCCAGGTTCAGCGCATTGAGATACACCTGGTCCAGGGCCTCGCGCTGGCCGGACCAGTGACCGATCTGCAGCGGGAACGTCGTGAAGCTCTCGCGCGCCGGTACGCGTAGCGTGGCGGCCGGCATCGCCATGGTGCCGACGCTGAACAGCGCCACGACAGCCGTTGCGGCCAGCAGCGGCGCCGACAGGGCGCGCCGGCGCCGCACCGTTCCGACGGCCGGCAATGCGGGACTGTCGAGGCCAAACACCTCGCGCCACGGCTGGCGGCGCCCCAGACGCGACAGCAGCATCACCTCGAGCAGCAGAATGACGGTGCACAGCATGAACATCATCCAGCCCTGCACCTGGTGCAGCAGGCCCTGCGCCATCCGCGAGCCCCACTGATCCACCATGACGCCGATGCTGGCGATACGCAGGCTGTTCATCAGCAGCGTCAGCGGCATGCTGGAGAGAAACAGCACCAGGCGCTTCCACAGCGCGACGCGAAAGAAGCACGCCATGAGGAACGCCAGCGTCATCAGCGGCAGCAGGTAGCGCAGACCGCTGCACGCCTCGGCCACCTCGAGCTGGTAGCTGCCGAGGTCGATCACATTGCCCTGGAGAAGCACCGGCACGTTCGCCAGCCGCATCATCCACACCCCGAACGCGGAGGACAGCAGCTGCAGCTGCGCGGACAGCGTGTTGAGCAGCACGTTGGGCAGCGGCACCATGAAGATCAGCACGCCGAGCGGGGCCCCGAGAAGCTTCAATGCCTCCCAGCCCGCCAGGGCCAGCACCACGCCGGCGATGACGATCAGCAGGGCAATATGTTGAATCGTATACAGAGCCGACAGCCGGCCGACGACGTCGAGGGCGAGTCCCGCCAGTACCACGGCGACGCCGCTCCACGCGCCCTTGAACTCGACGCGCTGCAACGCCTCACGACGCCGCCAGATCAGAAACACCGATATGAGCGGGATCAGATAGCCCTGACTGAACTCGTCCATGTGCCACTGCCCGATCATGAAGTCGATGGCACGGGCGAAGCCCAGATAGACCAGCACCGCGAGCACCGCCAGCAGCGCCACGGTCCAGGGCGGAAAATGATAGAGGTAGGGTGTGTCTACACCCGGATTGGATTTGGACGGGTTCACCGCAGACTGCCCGGCGCTCAACGCTGGATGCAGCATACCGGCAGCACGGTGACGGAATCGTGACGCGACGGCTTCGGATCAGTCAGACGACTGTAAGACGTGCAGCACCCGGCCGCGTGACCGGGGAGCTATCCGGCGCCGGGGCGTTCACGTCGTCTTCTGAGATATCGCGCCGCAATGCCCAACAGGACACCGCCCAGCACCCCTGTGGACCAGAGCGGCAGTGGAGCGTCGACCCCCGAGGCCTCGCTGCCGGTGCCGTTGTCGGAGCCGATGACGGCGACGGTAATGGTGGTACTGTTTTCCAGCTCAGCATTCGGCCCGGTGATTTGCACCCAGTAATCGGTGGTCGCGCCCAGCTCCGGGGTCGTGAAAGCAGGCCCGGTGGCGCCGGCGATGGGAGAGGATTCGTTGCCGCTGGGCCCGAGATACCATTGGTACGTGAACGGACCGGCACCGCTGCCCATGACCGTCAAAGTGGCCGTCTGCCCGGGCGCAATGCTCGTGTTCTGAGCGGCCCCGATGATTTGGAGGTTTCCGGATCCGGAAAGCAGCGCCTGCAAATACGGCCACACGTAGGCGTCGGCCATCTGCAGGTTGCCTTCGGCATCCGGGTGACCATTGGGGCTGCTGCCCGCGTTGGCTGACTGCGTGTTGTTGTCCGGGTTGGACGCTATGAGAAACCTGGCACTGTCGGGACTGTCCACCCAGGATTCGTAGCTCTCGATGTACGTGACCGGCACTTGACGCGTGCCGGCCAGATAGCCCCGGGCGAAGGCGGCCCGCAGCAGGTTGCGCTGCCGCTGCATCTCGGCGATCCAGCCGGCCGGACCCCCATGCGACGTACAGGCGCCGGTGGCCAGCTCCCACGACAGCGTCTCGATATAGAAGATGCCCTTGAGGTTCGGATTGTTATTCGCCCAATAATCGAAGTGCGCCTGGGTGTCGCCCACGATGTCGCCCGGTGTTCCGTTGTTGACGTCATTGACCGAGCCGAACGCGAAGATGTAATCGGGCCGTGCGGCGTTCAAGGCATCCGAATAGCCGGTCTTTCCGAGATCGAAGTCGTCGATGGCGGGGGTATTGGCGATCGTGGTGCCGCCCATACCGGTATAGGCCCAGCCGTGTCCGGATTCCGCTGCCGTGTAGCTCGGAAAGTATCCACCGAGCTGCCGCAGTGCATACGCCTCGGTTCGTACGATGAAGGGGTCCTGACCATAGGTCCCCGAATACGCCTCCGGGCTTTCCGTCGGAGCAAGCTGCGCCTGCACGGCGTTGACGGCGGCGACGCTGGGGGAGCTCGGCGGGCCCGGTACGTCTTCGCTCACGCCGCCACCCTGGACGACGAAGGAATCGCCATAGAATCCGATGAGTACCGGTGCGCTCAGGACCGGCGGGGGGCTGTACGCGGTGGACAGCTGGAAGCGTTGAATCGAGAACGGTCCGAGCGGTTGTCCGGCGCTGCCGGCGCCTCCCAGATACCCACCGATGATCACCTGCGCGAATTGCCCGACGCTCGGCAGCGCGGTGGGGAAGGTGCCATAGGCGACCGCAGAGCCGTCGAAATATGCCCAGTAGGTCGAACCCTGCCAGGTAAAGACGATGTCCTCATCGGTCGGGTCGAGGTTGCTCGAGCCGTGCGAGTTACCATAGCGCGCGCCGGGATACAGCCAACTGCCCGCGTCGAGAACCTGGGCGCCGTTGGCCTGCACGCTCATCGCCCATTGGATCAGATTGTTCACGCCATCGAACACCGTGAACGCCGTCGCGGCATTCCCGCCGAAGCCCCCGGTGGTGTTGCCGGTCGAGTCGAAGAAGGTCGCCCCGGCATCCGTGGAATCGTCGATGGATAGCGCCTGGCGCTGCAGCCGCATGTAGATCGTGCCCTGGCTCGACGCCGCCTGCGGAAATGCGGCATAGTCGTAAATGTATCCGCCGCTATTGGGCGTGAAGCCGCTCGTGTCGCTGAGCGTACCCGCGACCAGCCCGGGGACTTGCCCCAGTACGAACCCGGACGGAAGATCCGACCAGGTGTTGCGCGGGCTCAACGCTGCGATTCCGATGTCCAGCAGCACGCGCGGATCGCTGCCGGGATAGGGCGGAAAGGTCGGCGTCTGTGCCGAGGCGCCCGCCGGCCACCCCAGCAGCCAGGACGATCCCAGCAGCAGGGCGCCTAGCGTGCCGGTGGTCTCGGTAGAATTGCGGCGGGCAAGACTCATCGCGAGCGCTCTGCGATGCGGGCACCGGCAGCATATCGATTCGACAGTGACGGATTTATGAAGTCACCGCCCGAGAGGCGCGTAACCCCATACGATCGCCGGCTGCCGTCATACGAGCGCATGACGAAATAGCCCGCGCCGCCGGGGCAGGCATCGATCGTGAGTCCGGAATCCTTGATCATCTTTCGCCTGGGCAGCATCGGGGATACCGTCGTTGCCCTGCCGTGCTTTCGCGCGATCGCACGAACCTTTCCGCATCACCATCGGGTGCTGCTGACCAACGGCCTGGCTTCGCCCCGAGCCTCCTCGGTCGAATCCGTGCTGAGCGGTACTGGGCTCATTCACGAGGTGGTCTACTATCCGGTCGGCGGGGCGGCCGGGCGGAAATTCGCGGCACTGTTTCTGGCACTGCGCCGGCGACGCGTACGCACCCTGGTCTACCTGCAGCCGCGCCCCGCACTCTTGCCGGTGTTGCGCGACGTGCTGTTCTTTCGGGCGGCCGGTATCACCCGCATCATCGGTGCTCCATGGAGCGCGGATCTGCGGCAGTGTCGCAGCGACCCGCACAGCGGCGCGCTGGAGTTCGAGGCGCAGAGACTGGCGCGCACGTTGCGGCCGGCGATGGACGTTCCGCTCGCGGCGGACGAGTTTGCGCTGCAGCTGACCGACCCCGAACTGGCCAGCGCCACCACGCATCTGCGTGCACTTGCCGGCGTCACCGGCACTCTGTCCGCCGCACCGATGGCGATCGCCGCCGGAGCGAAGGTGCCGCTCAAGGACTGGGGTGAGAGCAACTGGGCGGCTTTGATCGCGCGCCTGACGACGCGGAACACCGGGGCCCTGGTGTTTGTGGGTGCCGCGGACGAGTGGGCGCTTGCCGAGCGGCTGGCCGCCCACTGGCCAGGGCCGGCCCTGAATCTGTGTGGCAGGTTGACACCGCGGGAAACCGCGGCGGTCCTGGGTCGCTGTGCGCTGCTCGCCTGCCATGACAGCGGTCCGATGCATCTGGCCGCAAGCCAGGGCACGCCCTGCGTTGCGCTGTTCGGCAACCTCGATCGCCCGCGCCGCTGGTTCCCCTACGGCGCCCGGCACAGGGTGATTTACGAATCCTCGGGCGTTCGCAACATCCCCGTCGCCCGGGTCCTCGACGCGATCGATGCCCTGCGGCGCGAGACGGCGCCCGCGTCCTGAGAGCTTCGCGGGCTTCGCCCTGCCCCCGCCTGCCCGGATCCCTGCATCGCCTGGCGCCACACCAGCACCTGATCCAGGTGGATCGTATAGTCGAACTCCTCGCCGAACGAATCCTCGACCGCCTTCAGCAGCACCGAGCGCCTCGGCCATCCAGGGTCGCGCCCGAAGCAGCGGAAATCATCGATCACCAGCCCGCTGATCTTGTGCCTGTGACCCGCGAGCATCGCGATCTCTTCACAGGCCGGCTCCGTGAAGTCCCCGCGGGCCGTGTCACCCCCCGAATAGTGCCCGTCGAGGAATATGAGCGCAGCCTGCACGTCGGCGCTCTCCAATATCGACGGCAGCAGCCTGAGCGCGTCCCCGTGCAGGCACTGCACGTTGCGCCGTCCCGCCAGATAGCGCCGCGCGCGGCGATGCAGCTCATCGTCCAGCTCGATCGTGACCACCCGCTCGAAGAAGCCGCTGCACCGCATCGCGGTGTTGCCGAGATAGGTACCGGCTTCGATGAGCAGCCGTGAGCCGGTGCGCCGTGCGAGCGCCTTGATCTGGCGCACCTTGGTGTAGCTGTGAGGATTGGCGATCTCGAAGCGCGCGATGCGATACAGGTCCACGAGGTGTCCGCCGATCGCCTGCAGCTGCCTGCCCTGCCTGTTCATGGCTGCGTTCAGGTCATGAGGTTGGGGAATTGCCCGGCCGGCGACGTCGCCCTCACCTCTCCCACGGCGTCTGGCGCACCTGCCGCGCTGCCGGGCGTCATCGGCACCCTTGCAAACAGCACGTGCAGCAGGCCAATGGCGCCCACGGAACGCAGCCACACCACATAGGAGTTGGCGAGAGCTCCCTCGAAACCGTAAACCAGCTGATCGATGGTGATCACCAGCAACAGCAGGCGGGTAACCGTCGGGTACTGCCGCAGATTGAGGCGACCCACGCAGCCCAGGACTGCGCCGATGATCAGCATGCCGAATACCACGCCCGGCCAGCCGAAGTTCCAATACAGCTCGCCGAGGTGAGAGGGCGATATGTACGTATCCAGCTGGTCACTCACGTGAAACGTCGCGTTCACCAGCCGACCGGTCTGGATGTCCGGTTTGTCCGACCAGAGG
>DATJSD010000084.1:0-24578 GCA_035504335.1 Steroidobacteraceae bacterium
TGCCGGGAGCAGCCGGTGGCGCAGTGCCGCTGCCGGGCGCCGGCGCGGTCGCCGACATCGCGGCCGTCAGCGTGCCGATCTTGGCCGCCAGTGCCTGCAGCAGCTGGGCGTCTGCAGTCGATCTACGCCCCGGTGTCCCCGCGGCCTTTGGCGGATTTGCGACGCCCCCGCACCAAATCCCTTTAGACGCTGCTGCTCCCACCCACGCTCCCAAAACGCGCGGCCCCAAGAGGGTCGCCATTGTGCCGCATCCGGCCCGAGTCGTGTCGTCGATCGCAGACATTCGCTAACAAAATTGCAGAGACGGCCGCAGGATGCCGACTTATGTCAGCTGCTCGGCTGCGATTCGCGCAGAAGCGGCCCTCATTGCCAAAGGCGAGTCGACGCACCGGTGAGTGCAGGCCGTCCGCGCCGATGACGAGATGACCTGCATCGCGCGCGCCCGGTGCGCCTGCTTGCCAAGCGCGGCGGCGGATAGGAGCATGCCCGGGCTTGCTGCCGCGAGTTTCGAGCCAACGGAGGTGCCGGTGAGCGCAGATTCGACCCCACGGCGTCTGCTGCGACCCATTGATCCCGGCAGAGATCACGTGCGCGGCGGCGGCGCTCAGGGCGGCGATATGGCCGTGCTCATCTACGGCGATTTCCTCTGCCCCTACTGCCGGCGCTTGCGCGAGGTGCTGCAGCGTGTCCGTCATGCCCTGGGCGAGCGTCTGGTGTACGTCTTTCGCCATTATCCGAACGAGCGCGCGCATCCGGGTTCCGAGCTGGCGGCGATCGGGGCCGAAGCCGCCGCCCGGCAGGGGCGCTTCTGGGACATGTACGACGCCCTCTATGATCGCGATCCGGACACCGTCGATCAGCAGGCGCTGCTGCGCATCGCCCGTTCTCTGCGTCTGGACCTGGAGCGTTTCGAGCACGATCTGCAGGATCCCGGGATCAGCCAACGGGTCCAGGAAGACCTGGCCGAGGGTCGTCGTAACGGCGTGTCCGGGACACCGACCATCTTCGTCGACGGCATCCGTTATGACGGCGCCTGGGATTTCTACTCGTTGCTCGAAGCGCTCGAACGACCCCTCGGAGCTCGGGTACAGCGCACCGCGCGCGCGTTCGCGAACCTGCCGACCTCGGCCGGATTGGCTCTGCTGATCGCCGCCGGTACCGCGATCGTCTGCGCCAACAGTCCTCTCAAGCCGCTGTATCAGCAGCTGGTGAACGCCCGCTTCGGCGTTGGCCTGGCCTCCGCTCCCATCGCTCTGAGCATCGCGCAGTGGTGCTCGGAGGGCCTGCTCGCGATCTTCTATCTGATACTCGGACTGGAGATCCGACGCGAGATGACCGTCGGCTCGCTGATGGACTGGCGGGCCGCGGTCGCCCCGCTGCTCTCCGGTGTGACCGCGGTCGCCGTCCCTGCCGGCGTGTATCTGACACTCAACTCAGGCGCCGCCGCCAGCGGCTGGTCCATACCGGCGGATACCGGGGTCGCCTTTTCTCTCGCCATCCTCGCGCTGTTCGGCCTGCGTGCTTCCGCGGGGCTGAAGGTCTTCGTCACCACGTACGCGATTGCCAACGACATCACCTCGACCCTGGTGCTCGCGATCTTCTACCCGCGAACCTTTTCGCCCGAATGGCTGCTCGCCGCGGCCGGCGCCGTGACGCTGATGGCGCTGTTCGCGCGCTGGCGAGTCTATGCCATATGGCCATACCTGCTGGTGGGCGTGGGCCTGTGGCTGACGTTGCATTGGACGGGAGTCAGCGGCGCACTCAGCGGCATAGCCGTCGCCGCGTTCCTGCCGCGCCGGCCCGCTGCCAGCGCCACACCGCTGCTGGCGCAGGCGGCCACTGCGTTGGCGGAGCTGGAAGACGCCGAACAGCAGCTGGAAAGCGCCAGAGGGGAGCCCGCGCGGGCAGAACAGGAAACCGTGCAGGATTGGGCCGCCAGGAACCTGCGCGCAGCCTCCGACCGCCTGTCATCTCCGGCCGAGCGCGTCGAGAGCGCGGTCGAGCCCTGGTCGACCTATGTGGCACTGCCGGTGTTCGCCTTCACCGCCGCGGGAGTGCCCCTCGCCGCCAATTTCCAGCCTGCCGGTGCGACCGACATCTTCCTTGGAGTGCTGCTGGCGCTCGCGTTGGCCAAGCCGTTAGGAATCCTCTTCACGGTCTGGGCGGCGGCCAAAGCGCGCATCGCCATTGCTCCGAATGACGCATCTCCCCTGGCTCTGGTCGGCGCCGCATTTCTCTGTGGCATCGCCGATCCGTTCTCGTTCTACATGGCCGATCAGGTGTTTCAAACGAGCGCCTACGCCTCGGTCGCAAAGATCGGGGTCCTGGCCGGCTCTGGCCTGGCCGCCGTATTCGGCGCCCTCGCGCTCGCCTCCAGCCCGGCCCCGGTGACGAAGGCCGGTTGAGCCCATGGAGCCACCGCCGTGCCGCACACGTTCTGCGATGCCGACATCGACCGCATCGGCCTGGGTCTGCTGGAGCGCACGCTGCCCAAAGCCGAATGGACGCATGCCGCGCACTTCGCCGCCGCCCTGTGGCTGCAACGGCAACCCGGTCCGGACGTCACACGCCGCATGCCCGGCCTGATCCGTGCCTACAACGAAGCCACCGGTGTCGCCAATACGGACAGCAGCGGCTATCACGAGACCATCACCCGCGCCTCCCTGCGCGTTGCGAGCGCCTGGCTGGCGGCGTACCCCCACGCCTCGCTGTCCGAGGCGCTCAACGCACTGCTGGCCACGGAGTACGGCCGGTCGGACTGGCTGCTGCGCTACTGGTCCAGGCCGGTGCTGTTCTCGGTGCAGGCGCGTCGCAGCTGGGTCGAGCCGGATCTGGAGCCGCTGCCGTTCTGAACGCCGCCAGGCTCGGGGCGCAAAGCCGGCAGCTGCGCGGCGTTTGTCAACTGACGCCGCAAACAGACAGTGCCTCGAAGCATCGGGTGACCCGCGGCCGCTGTGCCGACACCGCGCCGGACCGCAAACGAGCGTCACGACATAAGGCGCTGCTATTTCCGAGACATATGTCAATGTTCTCACCGATTCCGGGGACGGCTTTGTACGATCGCGTCACAGATCAGCTCATCGCTCGAACAGGGAATGCGGATATGCACCGTTTTCGGCTCCTGCTCATGGTCGCCCTGGCTGTCTGGGGAATTCAGCACTGGCATCAACACCACTCCCTGGATGCTTCCGCATCGGTGTTGCCCAGCGCAGATTCGAATGGCTTCGTGCACATGCCGCCGGTTGAAGGACAACAGCCCGATACGGTGTACGTCTTCGCGGGGCGACATTGCTCGCAGGCAGCCGCGAGGCGCGCGCTGCAACTGGCGCAGGACCTCAACGACGAGGGCATTCCGGTCGTGCGTACGATCAGCGTGAGGTTCGTGCCGGTAGGCCTGGTCGTTCTGAACGACTCCGGAGTCCATCGGGTCAACGCCATCCTGAGCGCACGCTCGCCGATCGTGTTCGTGCATGGCAAGGCGAAGGGGGCTGCGACGCTGGAAGAGGTCGAGGCGGAGTTCAGGACTTCGGCTCGGTAGGCGCGACCTCCCCGGCATGCCCCGCCTGGCGCCGCGCGGCTCTCACCGCGGCCCGGCAGATGCGCTCGAGCAGCTCCGGGAACTCGATGCCGGCGGCCCGCGCCGCTTGAGGTAGCAGGCTCGTCGCGGTCAGACCCGGCAGCGTGTTGGCTTCCAGGCACCAGTACTCGCCGTCCCGATCGCGGCGAAAGTCCATCCTCGAATAGGCCCCGAGCTTCAGCGCCTGGTGTGCGCGCAGCGCATAGCCCTGGATCCGTCGTGTCTCTTCAGCGCTGATGTCCGCCGGGAATACCTCCCGAGCCACCTCAGGCTGATATTTCGCCTCATAGTCGAAAACATCCCCCGGGGCGATGATCTCACCGACCGGCAGCGCAACCCCGTCCAGTATGCCGACGGTGAACTCTCTGCCGACGACGAAGCGCTCCACCATCACCTCATCGTCGAACCCGTAAGCGGCTTCCATGGCGGGGTCGAGCCCGGCCGCGCTTCGAACCAGAGTCAGGCCAACCGTGGAGCCCTGCTTGTTGGGCTTGACGATCACGGGCCAACCGAGCTCCCGAGCAACCTGATCGACGCAGACCGGCGCCATCAGCCAGTCCGGGGTCGGCACCTGCACCGACCGAAACAGCCGCTTCGACAGGTCCTTGTCCATGGCAGCGGCGCTGCCGATATGGTGGCTGCCCGTGTAGGGCAACCCCGCCAGGTCGAGCATCGCCTGAATCCGACCGTCCTCCCCCGCGCCACCATGCAGGGCAATGAAGACCACATCGACATCCCGGATATCGAAGTTGGCGGCGCTCAAGGCGACCGCACGGTTGCGGACATCGGCGATGGCGTTCTGCGTCGGTGGCTGCGCAGTGACTCCCGTCTCCAGAAGCCGGCGGATCTCGGCCGCGGGCAGGCGGCCTCGGGCCGTGTCCACGGCGACCACATCGTGACCGGCCGCGCCGAGGGCCGGGATGATCTGTGCCGCGCTGGCGACGGATACGTCGCGCTCCGCGCTGGTCCCGCCGAATAACACGGCTATGCGCATGGGGGCAACTATAACGTGATCCACGCTGCCGGCTGCCGCCGCCGCGCGTGCCGCCGCCGCGCGTTGCGCCGTGCTGCTTCAGGGTCTACAGTCGGCTCTCGCCCGCGATCAGAGGGGTAGGTCGTGCCAAATTACTTCGTGGGCTCGGTCGATGAAATCCGCTTCCAACCCCTGCGGGATCATGGAGCGACGGGCAGTCGGCGCATGCCGCTGGTCGGGCACGCGACGGCCCCGTCCTGTGTGCATACCGGTCTTGATCTCGATGAGATCGCCCCGGGAGGGCACCTGGCTCCGGTGATGCATGCCTACGAGAAGGCGTTCTATGTCCTGGAGGGAGACGTCATCTTCGATCTGGAGGGCCGCTCCTACCGGCTGGAGAAGGGCCACTACGGCCTGATGCACAAGGCCACTCCCTATGCGTTCCGGAACCCCGGGGACAGGGCCGCCCGTCTGCTGACGGTCTCGGCGCCCCAGCCGAAGCCCCAGGGCAGTGCCTTCCAGGATACCTATTCGCCTGCTACCGGGCTCGGGCGGGCCGAGGCGGTGGTTCCGAACCTGAGCGATCCGCGAATCCGCTACCTCGGCAAATTCGAAGAGTCCAGCATGCCGAGCTCGGGCGCCATCTCCGGAGTCGGGGTGCGCTCGAAATCGATTTACGGCGTGGCGATCAAGGAGTTCGTCGATCGTCTGTTCGGGGCTCAGTTCCTCGCGATGTTCATGGTGCAATTCATCCCCGGGGGCTTCGGCACCTCACACGATCACCCCCACGAGGAAACGTACTTCTTCCTGTCCGGAAAGGCCGAAGGCGTTTTCGACGGAGATCTGCACCTCATACGGGCCGGACAATATGTCTGGACGGGGGTCGGCTGCTTCCATTCCTTTCGTACCCTCGGGGAAGAGCCGGTCCGCTGGATAGAGACCCAGGCGCCGCTTCCCGCAGACTACGAAGCCTTTCGTTTTCGCCGCGAATGGGAACCTCTGGCCCGATAGAGCCCCTGGAAATTGCACGGCGCTCGTCGCTCAGTCCGCATCTGCGGCCCCCGGTAATCAGCGCGGCCGTCGCGTGGCGGTATCGGGGTGGCGTGCTTCGGCGCCGGCCGCGCGCGGCCGCACCGCCGGGACCGACGGCACAGCCGTTCCCGCCGGGTCGATCCTGAAGCGCGCCTGCGTTGCACCGCTCTGAGCGTCGCTGACGTCGAACCAGGTGAGCTTGCCTTCCCGGTAGGTCACGAGCAGATAACAGCGATTGGTCTTCACGTCGTAGTGACTGGTGAATCCCAGGAGGATCCTATCCGCGCGCACATGCCCCCAGCGCGACCGAAACGCATTTTGGGCCGCGTCGCTGCACCTGTTCCGCAGGTGAAACTGCTGCGCGAGCACCCGGCCGGGTTCAGTCGCGTGTGCAGCGCTGACCGACACACCGGCGAAAAGCGCCCACCACGCGACGACGGATGTTCGCAGGATACCCATTGATCACCTCGTGGTGCGATCCACCATTGCACGCCCGCGGTGCAGCCGTTCATGCGCCGTACAGCTTCGCGGCACAGTGAGCGAATACTGGCACCTGGACAACCTATTGGTCCACGGCCCGCGAGCGTGCCGGCCTACACGCCCCACCACGTCGATTTGCTACGGTTCATGCGGCTCGGAGCATTCCGCTTTGACCTCGGGTACGCCCATTTGACTGCCGGATTCAACGGTGCAGATCTGCCATCCGCTCCACGTGGTCCGATCGATATCGACCATCCTGCTCGCGATCGTGGCGACAGCGGTGATCGCGAGCCCTGCGTCTCGGGCCGTCGCCGCCCGTGACCGGGTGACCGGTCGCGACCCGCCCATCAGGCTCAAACCTTCCAGGCACCCGCGGCTGGATTTCTCCGGCCGCAAGCGCGTAGGTATCGCATCGTTCTACGCCGACTGGTTTGCGGGACGCAGAATGGCAGACGGCGTCAGGATGAACCCGCGAGGCGATAATGCCGCCAGCCGCAGCCTGCCACTCGGCACCATCGCCAAAGTGACCAACCTCCGGACCCATGAGAGCGCGGTGGTCAGCATTCAGGACCGGGGCCCCTACATACGCGGCAGGATCGTCGACCTGTCGCCTTCCACGGCGCGCAAGATCGGCATCACGCCCCGGATAGGCATAGCCAAGGTGCGCGTCACCCCGATCGCGATTCCGCTGCGAAACGGGCGCATGAGATTGAGCGACCCGCCCAAACCGGAGCATCACCGCCCGCCTCGCCATCGTGACGGCTACCGGGTCGCGCTGCGTGGCGCTTCGGGTTGACGAGCGCACATTTTACGCGCATATAGGGTCTGCATCACCGGCCGCACCTGAGTTGCCACGATCCAGGAGGAGCGAGCGACATGTTGCAGATGTCAGAAGAGCAAGCCGACCGCAATCTGACCGAGCTCGCAGACCTGCTCGACCAGGTACAGGCGAGAGGCGCGCACTTCGATATGCAGCGCTGGGTGAAGGTCGGGCTCGACGCGCAACGGCACACCTGCTGCACGCCGTCGTGCGCGGCGGGATGGTGGGCACATCACAGGTACGCCCTGGAGGGTTGGCCGCAAGGCAACAACCCCAGATCCAATGCGCGATATTTTTCCAACATGATCGAGCGCGACTTTGCGATCGCTCCGGAGAGCGCGTCATTCTCCTGGCTGTTCGGAGCTCACCCTCACCGAACCGCCGCGGACGAGGCTCGAGCCATCAGGGCGTTCGTTCAGGAACGAGGCCTGCTGAGATCCGGGCGGTTCTGACCTGCAGATTCACCCCACCGCGCTGATCGAGAGCGGCGCGCGCCTCGGGGCGGCGTGCGTCATTCACCCCTACGCGGTGATTCGACGCCATTGCGTGCTCGGCGACGGCGTCGTCGTCCACCCCTTCGCGGTCCTCGGCGGTGAGCCGCAGGATCTCGGCTTCGACGTCGCCAACGACTCGACGGTCTGCGTCGGCGCGCGCACGGTCATTCGCGAGCACGTCACGATCAGTCGCGCAACGCGTGCCGGCGCCGCAACCCAGATCGGCGCGGATTGCTTCCTGATGGCCGCCTGTCACGTCGCGCACGACTGCCGCGTGGGCGATCGCGTCGTGATCGCCAATGCCGCCCTGCTCGCCGGTCACGTGCAACTCGGTGACCGCAGCTTCCTGGGTGGCGGTGCCGTCATCCATCAATTCTGCCGCATCGGCGAGGGCGCGATGATCGGCGGCGGCGCGCGCATTTCCCGGGATGTGCCACCCTTCACGCTGGCCACCGAGCGCAACGCGCTGATCGGGCTGAACAAGGTCGGTCTGCGGCGCAGCGGTCTCGAGCGCGCGGCGCTCGATGAGCTCAAGCGGGCGCTGCGCATCGTCGCGACCCCGATCGGCAATGTGCGCGAGCTGGCCGGCGCCGCACTGGCGCGTGGCGAGTTCTCCAGCCCCGAGGCGCGCCGGCTGCTCGAGTTCTATCAGCAGGGACGACGCGGATTCGTTCGCCCGCGCCGCCTCACCGCTGCGGCCGACGACACCGAGGGCTGAGTCGCCGCGCGCCGCAGGCCGCGAGGAGGCGAGCGTGATCCTGTACGACTATCTGGACTCCGGAAACGGCTACAAGATCCGCCTGCTGCTCGCGCAGCTCGCGCGCCCGTATCGCTGGGTGGAGCTGGACATCATGGCCGGGCAGACGCATACGCCGGCGTTTCTCGCTAAAAATCCAGCGGGCCGGATACCGACCCTGGAGCTCGATGACGGCATCTGCCTGGCCGAGTCGGATGCGATCCTGTGGTATCTCGCTGACGGCACGGCCTTCCTGCCCGCGGACCCACTGGCTCGCGCCCAGGTTCTGCAATGGATGTTCTTCGAGCAGTACAGTCACGAACCCTACGTGGCTACGCCGCGGTTCATTCTGCGGCATCTGCCGCAGGACTCCCCGCGCCGCAGCGAGCTGCCGCAGCGTCAGGAGCGGGGCCGCGCGGCGCTCTCGCTGATGGATCAGCATCTTGCCACCCGCCAGTACTTCGTGGGCGAGCGCTACTCGATTGCGGACATCGCGCTCTATGCCTACACGCACGTCGCCCACCAGGCACTGCTCGATCTGGCTGCCTACCCGAGTGTGCGGGCGTGGCTCGCGCGCGTGGCAGGGCAGCCACGCCACGTGCAGCTCCTGCACCGACCCGGCTGAGCGCGCGGCACTGCCTAACGCACCGGTGAGGGCTTCATGTTCCAGATCTGCTCGGCGTATCCCGTCACCGTTCGGTCGCTGGAGAATTTGCCGCTGCAGGCGACATTGATGATCGCCTTGCGCGTCCACGCCTCGCGATCCTGGTAGAGAGCCGCCAGCTGCCGATGCGCTCGCGCATAGTCCTGCAGATCGGCCAGGTGTCGAAAGCGATCACCGGAGCGCAGCAGAGCTGCCCCGAGCGGCTCGAATACGCCCGGTTCGTCGCGGCTGAAATGATCACCGAGGATCAGATCGAGCACCGCGCGGCATTCCGGATCGTTGGCGTAATGCCAGTTGGGGTCGTACCAGCCGGCGCTGTCAGCGATCTGCTGCGCGTTCAATCCGAACAGAAACAGGTTGTCTTCCCCGACTTCCTCGGCGATCTCGATGGTCGCGCCGTCGCGGGTGCCGATCGTCAGGGCGCCGTTGAGCATGAACTTCATGTTGCTCGTGCCGCTGGCCTCGTAGCCGGCGGTGGAGATCTGTTCGGAGACGTCACAGGCCGGGATCAGCCGCTCGGCCATGGTGACGTTGTACTCGGGCACGAACAGCACCTGCAGCCGCTCGCGCACGAGCGGATCGGCGTTGATGGTCGCGGCCACGTTATTGATCAGCTTGATGATCAGCTTCGCCATCTGGTAGGCGGGTGCCGCCTTGCCGGCGAAAAGAAACACGTGCGGCGTACCGGTTTGCTGCGGATCCTGACGCAGCCGCTGGTAGAGCGCGACGATGTGCAGGACATTGAGCAGCTGGCGCTTGTACTCGTGTATGCGCTTGATCTGAGCGTCAAAGATGGCATCGGGGTTGATCAGCTGTCCGGTGCGGGCCCTGAGCCATCGTGCGAAGCGCTCCTTGGCGGCGCGCTTGGCGGCCCGGAACTGCTCGCGGAAGTCCGCATCGTCGGCGAAATTCAGCAGATCGCGCAGCTCCGACAGATCCGTGATCCAGACAGGACCGATGGTGCGGGTGATGAGCTCGGACAGCGACGGGTTCGCCTGCTGCAGCCAGCGCCGGGGCGTGACGCCGTTGGTGATGTTGGTGAAGCGGCGCGGGAACATGTCGCTGAAATCGCGCAACAGGCGCGTCCGGAGCAGCTCCGAATGGATGGCGGCGACCCCGTTGGTGCTGTGCGAGCCGACCACCGCGAGGTGCGCCATGCGCACCTTGCGCACCGGAGCCTCCTCGATCAGGCTCATGCGCTGCACGCGCGCTTCGTCGCCCGGATAACCGCGCCGCACGTCCTGCAGCAGGCGGTGATTGATCTCGTAGATGATCTGCAGATGTCTGGGAATGAGCGCCTCGAAGAGCTCCACGGGCCAGCGCTCCAACGCTTCAGGCAACAGCGTGTGATTGGTGTAGGCGAGCGTGCGCACCGTCAGCTCCCAGGCCGGCTCCCAGGTGAGCCCGGCCTGATCGAGCAGCAGACGCATCAGCTCGGCGACCGCCAGGGCCGGATGCGTGTCATTCATCTGAATGGCCGCGCACTCGGGCAGAGCCGACCACTCCGCGCCGGTCTCGCGGAAGCGCCTGATGATGTCCTGCAGCGAACAGCTCACCAGAAAATATTGCTGTACGAACCGCAGCGCCCGCCCCGCCAGCGTGGAATCGTCCGGATACAGCACCCGCGTGAGTGATTCGGCGGCCACGCTTTGCAGCACCGCGCCGGCGAAATCGCCGTGGGAAAAGTCCTGGAAATCCAGAGAGTTAGGAGATTCTGCCGCCCACAGACGCAGAGTGTTGATGCAGCGCGCGCCATGGCCGACCACCGGCCGATCATAGGCAATGCCAATCAGGCTCGAAGGGCGATTGCGCTGCAGGGTGATACTTGCGCCCTGCAGTGCAAAGCTGCTGTTCAGCGGCACGACGTAGCTGCGATTGGGCCGTTTGATCTCCCACGGGTCCACGTTGTGCAGCCAGTCGTCCGGCGACTCAACCTGCCAGCCGTTCTCGATGGACTGACGAAAAATCCCGTACTGGTAGCGCAGGCCATAGCCGATCGCCGGGTACTCCAGCGTCGCCAGGGAATCGACGAAGCAGGCCGCGAGGCGTCCGAGACCACCATTGCCGAGCCCCGCATCCGGCTCCTCATCGATGAGCGGTTCCAGATCCCAACCTTCGCGCTCCAGGACATGCCGCACGACCGGCTCGGCGGCCAGATTCATCATGTTGTTGAGCAGGGTGCGTCCCAGCAGGAACTCCATCGACAGGTAATAGACGCGCTTGGCCCTCCTCTCCATGCGCGACAGGCGCGTGCGCGCCCAGCGATGCGCGACCAGATCGCGGATGAAGCGCGCGATCGCCTCGAACCTCTGCCGCGGCAGCGCCGCCTGCGGGTCCACCAGGTGATGGCACAGGACATACCGGTCCATCCACGAGTCCTGCTGGTCTTCCACGCCGAGCCTCTGCAGCCGGCGATGCAACGCGGTTTCCCCGCTGCGGTCGTGATATGTTCTGGCCGTCATTGTCACAGCTCGCCGTGCCTGCGGGCATCTCCGTGCGGAGCACCCAGCCTAGCCGGGCGGCTGGCGATGCGCAGCGACCCGGTCCAGGAATGCGCGCCGGCGGTGAGAGCTGCGTCACGTTCGGCGCGGAATGGCGCGCGCCGCGGCGGGCCCGCCGCTTCGAGACCTCGACCCGGCCGGCCGTCACGCGGTCACGCCACGCCGCCACGCCGCCACGCCGAGAATGCATCCCCGGCGGAACTTATCGGCTATTGTATTGAGCTGATCGGGACCGGAGCCCCTGCGTCGTTGACGCAGCCGCTGACCCGCAGCGCACGCTGGAGAGAGGCCGAGGAAACGCCGTGCACCTGCAGCTCACCGCCTCGCCCCGCAAGTTTCTGCAGATGCTGCTGGGACTGCGGCTGCTCGCGATCGTCGGCCAGTCGTCCACGGTGGCGATCGCCGAGCGCGTCCTCGGGATCCCGCTGCCGCTCGAGCCGATGATGCTCGCGATCGGTGCACTCGCCGTCATGGCCGCCGTGACGACCGTGCGCCTGCGCACGAACCTGCCGGTCACGCAACTGGAGCTGGCGCTGCAGTTGCTGATCGATGTCCTGCAGCTCACGGCCGTGCTGTACATGAGCGGGGGAACCACCAACCCCTTTGCCTCGCTGTTCCTGATCCCGGTGGCATTCTCCGCGGCCGCGCTCGCCTGGCCCTACGTGATCGGCATCACGCTGGTCACGCTCGGCGCATACGCGTGGCTGACCGCACACTTCCGCGAGCTGTCCTTCATGCGCGCCAATCCGATGGCGGCGTTCGACCTGCACATGGTAGGCATGCACGTCACCTTCGCGCTGAGCACCGCTCTGCTGGCGCTCGCGCTGGCTCTGATGGCCGCGGAAATGCGCCGGCGGGTGCGCGCGATGACGCAGCTGCGCGAGCGAGCGCTGCGGCACGAGCACCTCAATGCCATGGGACTGCTGGCCGCGGGCGCGGCTCACGAGCTGAGCACACCGCTGTTCTCGATGGCGATGCTGGTATCCGAGCTGCGGGCGGCGAGAAGGATAGACCGGCAGTTTCATTCCGACCTGGCGCTGCTCGATCGCCAGATCCAGCTGTGCAAGGAGCGCCTCACGACCCTGCTGCGGGCGCGGCGACCCTCTGGGGGCCGGGGGCTGTCGCGCGCACCGGCCGCACAGCTGGTGCAGCAGGTGCTCGACGACTGGAGCATCGTGCGTCCCGCGGTGCAGCTGCACGTGGACTGGGAGGGGCTCGAGCGCGGCGCGCTGCTCGAGGTGGACGATGGGTTTGCGCAGGCGCTCACCAGCCTGCTGCACAACGCCGCGGACGCCAGCGCGGCGCGCGGCTCTGATCGGGTCAGGATCTGCTTCTGCCAGAGCGCCACGGCCCTGCAGGTCATCATCGAAGACGAGGGCACCGGGCTGGACTCGGACATCGGCCAGCTGGCCGGCAAGGCCGTATTCACCACCAAGCCGACGGGCTTCGGGCTTGGCCTGGTGCTCTCCCACGCCAATCTCAATCGTCTCAACGGCACCGTAACGCTGAGCAATCGGACCGGGGGTGGCACGCGTACCACGATCAGCATGCCCCTCGCCGCCGCGCCGACGCCCAGCGAGCCGGCAGCGGCGCTCTTCGCCGCGATCCTGGCCGGGCGAGCCGGCGCCGCCCCGCACGCGAGCGGTCATGGCGCACCTTGAGACAATCCCCGCGGGCGAAGGCCCGGGCATGTCCGGCGAGGGCGCGGGCAGCGCCGCCGAACGCGTCCTGATCGTCGAAGACGATCCGACTGCGGCAATGCTGCTCGCACGCTCGCTGCGGCGTCACGCCTACGAGGTCGAGACCGCGGCGTCGGTGCAGCAGGCCCTCGAGCGCGGTGCAGTCTGCCATCCAACCGCCGCCATCGTCGATCTGCGGCTCGGGCGCGAGTCCGGACTGACGCTGGTGCCGCTGCTGGCTGCACGGCATGCCGGCATTCGCATCCTCGTGCTCACCGGCTACGCCAGCATTGCGACCGCGGTACAGGCCATCAAGCTCGGTGCCACCGATTACCTCGCCAAACCGGCGCAACTCACCGAGATCCTCACGGCGCTGCGCGGCGCTCGGCCCGTACAGCTGCAGCGCGAGCTCACTCGCCCCTCCCCCAGCCGCCTGCAGTGGGAATACATCCAGCAGGTGCTCGCCGAGCAAAACGGCAATATCTCCGCGACCGCGCGCGCCCTCGGCATACAGCGGCGCACCCTGCAGCGCAAGCTCGCCAAGCGGCCCGCGCGCAGCTGACGGCGGAGCTCATCTGCGCGGGCGTGCGCCCTGCGAGGCATCCGCTGCGATCGGCCGATCGGTCACGGCCCGCTTCCGCGCACGGCGATCGCGTGCGTCAAAATGACGCAGCCTTGGAGCGGCTCCCGCTCGCTACCATATCCACGCGCTGATTCCGCGACCCGCCGGCCCTCCCGGCGGGCCGGGCAGCCGCTTCGCCCAGACAACCGTCGCGGGGAGATTCCGCGTGGCAGATGGCTTCCACAGGCAACCGTCGCGGCACGTGCTCCTGCGCCGCGCAACTCGCGCGATTCCGCCGCGGGCGGTGCTCCTCGTGCTGCTCCTGTGCCTGGTTCCGCTGCGCGGCTGGGCCGCCGCCTTTGGCAGCGTGAGTGGGGTCGTCCGGGCCGACGACGGCCGCGCGGTGAGCGCCGCCACCGTGACTCTCGAGTCCGCTACGCACGTGATCCTGCGACGCCAGACAAACTCCGCGGGTGCTTTCGAGTTCCCGCAGGTGGCGATCGGGCACTACATGCTTGGCATCGCGCATCGTGGCTTCGCCTCCTCCATTCGGCCGGTGACGGTGGAGGCCGGATACTTCCCGTTCGCGGACATCGTGTTGATGCCTGCCTCGAAGCTCGCCGAGGTGACGGTGACCGCGGCCCGCGAGCTGCCGGTCGTCGCCTCGGTCACGCCGATCACCCTGGTGAGCGAGCAGGACATCGAGAACACCCCGGGTGCGATCAACGCCAACAGTCTCGCCATGATCACCGACTATGTTCCCGGCGCGTACGAAGCGCACGACATGCTGCACATGCGCGGTGGTCATCAGACCGATTGGCTGATCGACGGGGTGGAGATTCCGAACACGAACATAGCGGAGAACCTCGGCCCGGCCATCGACCCCGAGGACATCCAGACGCTCGGTGTCGAGCGGGGCGGCTACGCGGCCGACGAGGGCGACCGCACCTATGGCGTCTTCAACGTGATCCCGAAAAGTGGCGTCGGCAGCAGCGATCAGGCGGATCTCGACGTCACCGCGGGAAATTTCGCTCAGACCGATGATTACCTGAGCGCCGCGAGCCACACGAACGACTTCGCATACTATGCGAGCGCCGAGGGCAATCGCAGTGATCTGGGACTGCAGACGCCGGTCTCGCAGGTGATTCATGACCAATCCCAGGGGTACGGTGCGTTCACCAACCTGCAGTACCAGCCCGACGCGCAGGACGCGGTGAGCTTCGTGGGTCAGCTGCGGCAGGATGATTATCAGATTCCGGACTGCACCGCCCCGCTCCCCGACGACGCGGTGTGCGTCGGGCAGTTCGGCGACGTGCAGAAGGAGGCGGACAATTTCGCGCTGCTGTCCTGGGCACACACCCTGATGGACAACGCCGTGCTCACGAGCTCGATTCTGTATCACTTCGAGCGCGCGGATTATGACGGGGGCGCCGGGGATTATCCGAGCATCACGACCTATCATCACAACTCGCAATACGAAGGCGCCGAGGAGGATCTGCGGATGAGCTTCAGCCGCAACCACCTCGACGTCGGCCTCTTCGGATTCGCCCAGCAGGACCAGGCCGACTTCAACCTGGCGTTCGCCGCCAACAGCTCCCCGACGCTCAGTGAAGTGGAGAGCCCCACGGGCGGCCTGTTCACCGCCTGGATCCAGGATACCTTCGAGGCCGCGCACTGGCTCAACCTCGTGGCGGGCGTGCGCCAGTCGCACTTTCAAGGTGGATTCAGCGAGAATGCGACGGATCCGCGGCTCGGAGCGACGCTGTCGCTGCCGCGGCTCAACTGGGTGCTGAGCGCCTTTTGGGGCAAGTACTACCAGGCGCCACCGCTCGAGACACTGTCCGGTCCGCTGGTCGCCTATGCGACGCAGCAGGACACCCAATTCCTGCCGCTGCACGGCGAACGCGACCAGGAGCATCAGTTCGGCGTGACGATCCCGGTGCGGGGATGGAGTATCGAGGTGGACGACTTCGTCACCGATTCCAGCAATTTCTTCGACCACAACCCGCTGGGCGAATCCGACATCTTCCTGCCACTCACCGACCAGCGGGCCCTCATCGAGGGGCGCGAGGTCACGGTGCGCTCACCGCCCTTCTGGCCGTACGGACAGGTACACCTCGCTTATTCGAACCAGACCGCGGACTGCTCCGGATCGATCAGCGGGGGGCTCCTCGTGCCCGGCACGTCCTGCGGCATCTTTACCGAGCTCGATCACGATCAGCGCAATACGCTGAATGTCGGCTACGATGCCAGCCTGCCCCGGCAGTTCTTCGTCGGTTCGAACCTGTCGTTCAACTCCGGACTGTCCAACGGCTTCGCCGGGCCACCCACCTTCGAACCGAGCCACCTGCCGAGCTATACGGTGCTGGACCTCACCGTGGGCCGCAATCTCTCCCGGGACCTGTCGGTGTCGGTGACCGGCCTGAACGTCACCAATCAGCACCTGCTCACCGACAACAGCCTGACCTTCGGCGGCATCCATTGGAACAATCCGTTCCAGATCTATGCCGAGCTTCACTACCGGTTCCACTATTAGAGGCGCTGCCGCGGCCGGCCCGCCGGGCAGGTGCCCGCGCTCCTCAAAAGCGCTGTGCAGCCCCCAGGTAGAATTGGTAGGCTGGAGTCGCCCTGTTGAGGCCGGCGTTGATACCGACGTCGAACTGCAGGTCGTTGTGCGGCTGCCAGGCGACCGATGCATCGAGGCTGTACTGGTGCGTCGTGCCCGTGGGGTCGACGTTCGCGTCGGCCCAGTATTCCAGGTACGCGGTCACGTTGGCGTGCAATGGCAGTGAACGGCTGAGGTTGACAAGATCGGCGTAATTGGCGTGATGAGCAGAGGTCTGCGCGTCCTTCAGCACGTCGATCTCGGGTACCGTCAGCAACGTGAGGCCGGCGGGCAGGCTGATCGACAGGGGAACGATCAACCCACCCTCCGTCTCGCCGTTTCCCACCCCGAGCGGTGCGACCGGTGCCTTCACATACGGAAGCAGCGCCAGAGAGGTGTCGCCGTGGTCATCGCCCCACAGGTTGAACTTGACCCGCGCGTACAGATCCCCCGGTCCGCTCACGGTCGTGCTGCGCCCGGTGTGCCGCTCCTCGGTGACCACGCTCTCGTACGGAGCGATGTTCAACTCCACATCGGCATCTGGCGCTACGCCGAGCTTCAGCGTCGGATTGGGCACCAATAGGGTATCGATGCGATCGTCCCCCACGTACTGATACGAGTAATTGAAGATATCCGTCTCATACTGGAAATGCCCGCAGGGCACGGTGTACGGGATATTGGACTTGGTCGGCCGGTCGGTATCGAACGGGCGCTCCTGACTGGCCGGGGTCGGATTCAGCAGGCATGCCGGCCCCGCTTCCGGGTCGCTCCCCGACGAGGTGCTGACGGATTGAGAGGCAGCCGCGTCCGCGGCGGTGGTGGCCGCCGTGTCCGTGGCCGCGGTGCCCGTGACCGCCGCGCTTGCGGCCGCGGTGCCCGTGACCGCCGTGGCGGGCACCAGGCTGTCCGCCACCGGGGCGGCCGTCACCGCGGAGCCGCTCATTGCCACGCTCGCGTCGGCATCGGACGCGTGCAATGGCTGTGCATCGATCGCCGCTGCGGCCAGCGCCAGCCACAGATATACCCGGAGTTGCATGACTCACTCCCACTAGAGTTGTCGCCGCTCTGCGCCGGCGGCTGTCACCGTATCTACGGCAGGCGCACCTTAGCCGGGCTGCGCATAAATTTGCCGTAAAGAATCCTGGCACGCCTCGCCACCGACCGCTCGCACCCACTGTTGCACCAACATAAGGCCTGCGGCGACGATGCTGCATTCCCGGCAGGGTCCAACATCGGCGCGCGGGTTGACGGAACCGGGGCAGGCGTGGACGATGTGAGCGATCCTGTCGTTGATGGGCCCACATCGCCGCCGAGGCGGCGCGAGGATCCGCCCGATGGACTATCTGAATCGTCGTCAGCTCTTCGGTGCCGCACTCGCGGCCGGGTCACTGGCAGCCTGGCGCCCCGCGCACTCGAGCGCGCAGGTCCCGTCACTACCACCCGGAACGCACACCCCGCACGACACTGCCTACTGGGACGCGGTGGCCGCGCAATTCGACGTCAGTAACGCAGTGATTCAGCTGGAGAACGGCAACTTCGGCACCATGGCGCGGCCGGTTGTGGCGGCGTACGGTCGCTACACAGCCATGGTCAACGAGCAGGGCTCTTACTACGCTCGTCGGTCCTATGCCGCCGACTTCGCGCGCATACGCGCACGCACGGCCAGCGCACTCGGTGTGGGGGTAGACGAGATCGGCTTCACCCGCGGTGCCACCGAGGCGCTGATGAGCCTGATCGGCGGCTATCAGCGGCTGCGTGCGGGGGATGCCCTGCTGTGCGCGGATCTGGACTACGACAGCACGCTGGCGGCCTTCGAGCAGCTGCGCAGCCGCCGGGGCGTACAGCTGATCCAGCTCGCGCTACCCGAGCCCGCGACCCATCAGGGATTGATCGATGCGTACGCCGCCGCGCTGGCCGCCCATCCCAATATTCGCCTGGTGCTGCTCACACACGTCAGTCACCGCACCGGACTGGTGCTGCCGGTCGCACAGATCGTGGAGCTCGCGCGCGCCCATGGAGCCGATGTCATCGTCGACTCGGCGCATGCGTGGGGACAACTCGACTTCCGGTTACCTGACCTGCAGGCGGATTTCGTCGCACTGACCGCGCAAAAGTGGATCGGCGCACCGCTCGGCGTCGGGTTGTTCTACATCCGCCGCGGCCGGGCGCAGGACATCGCCATCGCGCTCGGGGACGCCGCGGAGGCCACCGACCCGGTCGATCGCCGCGTGCACACCGGCACGGCGAACTATGCGGCGTTCCTCGCTCTGGCGGACGCGCTGGACTTCCACGAACGCATCGGGGCGCGCGCCAAGGAGACCCGGCTGCGCCATCTGCGCGACCGCTGGGCCGAGCAGCTGCGCGGCCACGATGGCATCGAGGTGCTGACGCCTGCCGATCCACGGCTCACCTGCGGCATCACCTCGTTTCGCCTGCGGGGCCTCACCACGCCGCGGGACAACGCAACGGTGGCCGCGCAGCTGCTGCAGCGCTTCAACATCTTCACGGTCGAGCGCTCAGGGGTGGCGCGCGGCGCGTGCGTGCGCGTGACTCCGGCGATCTTCACCCCCGAGGCGTATATCGACCACCTGGTCACGGCCCTGAAATCCCTCGGTCCCGCCCTGGCGGCGCACGTCTAGCCCTCGTTCTTCCGCGAAGTTCGGCTGGCCCTCGTCCAGCCGGGCGTCGCGCGCAGCCGGACCTCCATGACTGCGCACGGGCCGGTGCCGACTACCTCAGCCCTGCCGGATATGCCGCAGGCCCGGTACGCGGCTCTCCTGAGCCTCCCGGGACGGGGCTGCGGGGGCTGCCGGGCCATATTTGGCCAGATAGGCCGCCGTCATCCGCGGGGCGTGCACCGCCTTGACCGCCTGCGCCACCGCCGCAAGGTAGCAGCGCTGCGCGGCCGCGTGTAGCGGCAGGGGCTCGAGATCCTGATCGAAACACACCTCGTGCGCCGCAACCTCGATCCGGTGCAGCAGCCGCCGCGCACCCGCATCCGTGCCGGGCTCGTAGTCATGGTAACGCACGAGGATACCCGGAGCATCGCCGGAGGCGTAGGCAGCGGTCATCGGCGCGCCGACGAGCATCAGCGTCGAGGAGGCGATCAGGCCGTAGAGGCAACGTTGCACAGCAGAGCAGCGCGTTCGCATCTGAAATTCTCCCGAACAGCAGGTTGGATCAGGGTGCCCCTTCTCGGAGGTCACTGCGTTTCACTGCCCTTAAACCCATCAAGTCAGGGAAAGGTTGCACACGAGTGCCGCTAGGACGCGCACGGCAAGCGCTGCCTCGGGCGCACCGCGGCGCAAACCGCCGGCATCTCAACATATTAGCCGGCGGGCGACTTCAAACGGCGACATGGGTACATCGGCGGCGCATCGACTTCATTTCCTTCTCATGTCAGTCACACGATCTGTGATGCACTTCGAGTCAATCCCCGCCTCTGTGCGCGGGCGACCCGCTAGCATTATCCGGACGCGCCAACGCACGCCGCCCGGCACACACGCCCCAGTGGGAGAGGACGACGATGGGAAACATGACGATGGGAAATCCATACGATACCGCCGCCGAACGCACCTCCGTGCTGGGGCCTACGCTGCGTTTCAAGGGCGAACTGCACGCCGACGAAGAGTTGCTCATTCAAGGCCACATCGAAGGAACCATCACGCATTCACAGCGCGTGATCGTGTGCGGCCAGGGTACCGTCAAGGCCGACATCCGCGCGCAGGTCATCGCCGTGGAGGGATCGGTCGAAGGAGACCTGCAGGCTGAAAAGTCCGTACAGATCAAGGAGACTGCTCAGGTCAAGGGTAACATTCATGCGCCCAGCGTGAGCATCGTCGATGGCGCGAAGTTCAACGGCAACGTGAAGATGGAGGCCGTGAAACTCGGCTCAGGTCAGATGCCACACGTGGATGCGCAAGGGCAGCTCGTGCGCGCCCAGAAGACAGCTGGGAACGCGAAGTGAGCGAAGGAGCGACATACAGTGTCAGTATTCAACGCGCAAAGTGATCGGGCCACTCCAATTCCGGAGCGCCGGGGGCCGCTGCCCATCCAGCAGCCCGGCGTCCTCAACAGCGACGCGCCGCAGAACCGGCCCTCGGTGCTGGGCAAGACCCTGGTATTCAAGGGAGAGTTGTGGGCTGATGAGGATTTGGTGCTGCAGGGCAGGGTCGAAGGCTCGATTCGTCACGAGCAAAGCCTCACCGTTGGGCCCGACGGCGTCGTGATCGGCGACGTTCGGGCGCGCACCATCCTGGTCGAAGGCACGGTCGATGGGGATCTGCATGGATCGGCCTCGGTGACCATCGCGGCTACCGCCAAGGTCCGAGGCAATATCGTGGCGCCCCGCGTTGGCATCATGGAAGGAGCGAATTTCAACGGGGCCATCGACATGCAGAGCTCTCAGGAGGCTGCCCCCACGCAGCGGCAACGCGCGCCCCAGCCCCCGTTGAGCCCGCAATCCGTCGATCAGATACTCGATCGGTCCTGATCTCGTCTCCAGCCGGTCTCGAGCCGGCCTCGAGCAAGCTCGTACCGACGGCTCCGCGTCGCGAAGCTGCACCGGCGCGATGGGGTGGCGCACCTCGATCGGCCGGCGGGCGTAGACTACGGCGATGTGTGGCCGATACGTCTCGCCGGGCGTTGCGGAGGCCGAGCGCAGATTCCTCGTGCACAGACGCCACTGGCGGCAGTACGAACGCAGCTACAACGTCGCGCCGAGCGATCGGGTGCCTGTCATTCGGGTGGTGGCGGGAGAGCGCGAGGGACTGCTCATGCGCTGGGGGCTGATTCCGCGCTTCGCCGGCGGAATCCCGCTCAAGTACCCGACCATCAATGCCGCGGTCGAGAAGCTGAGGAGCGCTTCCGCCTGGCGCGGTCCCTGGGCCCGACGGCAGCGCTGCATCCTCCCGGCGCTGGGGTTCTACGAGTGGCACGTGCTACCCGGAGGGCGCAGGCGCCCCTATTACATCACCTGTGCCGATCAGCCGCTGTTCGCGTTCGCGGGTCTATGGGATCGATCGACCAGCGATGACGGCACCCAGACACTTTCCTGCGCGGTGGTGACTCTGCCCGGCAACGAGCGCATGCGCGACATCCACAACGGCGGAACCAATCCGTTTCGGATGCCGGCGATCCTGGCATCTGCCGATGTCGAGGATTGGCTGTCCGGCGCACCGGCCCGGGCCAAGGCCGTCCTGAAGCAGTACCCCTCAATCGCCATGGTCGCGCACCCGGTCAGCTCTCGGGTGGACTCGCCGAGCAACAACGACGCCGGGCTGCTTGCGCCAAGTGGCGATTTCCCCACGATCAGCGTAGACACCGCAACCGGCAGCTCACCGGGGTGAGCCCCGCCGCGCGTGCCGCCAGTGTGCTAACATAGAGCCCATTGCCCGGTGCTGTCTCACTCGAGCGCTGCGCCTGGCGCGCAGAGAGCGGTGTCTCGGCCAATCAGCAGACCTCTCGCAAGAGAGGAGTGAGATGCAATCGGATAATCGCAACCTGCGTCACCCAGCCCCCATTGGGGGTGAGAGCAATGCCGATTTCCGCAGGCGCACCGAGGAACTGCAGGCCGAGGCGGCCGAGCGACGCCAGCAGCAAATCCATCAGCAATCCTCGCCTCTCAACAGCCCCTCCGTGCGCATACAGGCCTGGGAGCGGCTGCACCAGGTGGACCTTCCGCGTGATCCGGCGCACCGCCTGATCGGCGTGATCGCCTCGAACACCGGCCTCAGCGTTGCCGAGGTTCGTGCCGAGCAGCTCGAACGCGCCGCGGCAAGCAAATGAGACTCGCGGCAGCCAAGGGCCCGAAGGGGGCCGTACCGCGGCGCGAGCAGATGCTGTATGAACGAGCGCGCTCCGCGGCAATGAGGCGGACCTTTCCTCAGATCGAGCAACTGCGCATTGAATTGGCGTTTCGTGACACGCGCGGCCTGCCACCCTCCCCGCAGGTGCACACGCTCTACCCGGCGGCCGCTGCCTTCTTTCGTTTCGCATGCCCGTGCGCGGACTGCGATGGAGACTTCGATCTCACGGAGGTCGTCAGCGCACTCGCGATCGGTAAGCTTCCCACGTCTCGCGGGCAACTCGTCTGCAACGGGACGCGTCGCGATCATCCTCCCGGCAATACGGCGTGCTCGATCCGCCTGGAGTATCAGCTCACGTCAACCTAAGTCTCGCCGTGCTAAGGTATTTTGGTACCGGTCGCGCGCCGATGCGCGCGGAGCACCCACAAGGAGTCCACTTGCCCAGACAGAACTACCGCCACATGAAAAAGCAGAAGGAAGAGTCGCGCAAAGCCCGCCAGGCGGAAAAGCGGCAGCGCCGACTGATGCGGACGAGTGACGCCTCACCCGTCGCGGCCGACACCGCAAGTTCAGTTCCCAGGGTGGACGGCCGCGCCGAGGATGTCAAAACCGATTAACCCAGTGGCGCCATGCCGTTGAGCGTGGCGCTTTTCCTCATCATCCATTTGCACCTAGAGACCCAAAATAATGGCTAAGATTTACGTTGGTAACCTGCCCTTCTCGGCCACAGATGCGGAACTTCGGAATTTGTTCGCGCAGCACGGCACGGTCGAATCGGTCTCCCTGCCCACCGATCGTGAGACGGGCCGCCCCCGAGGCTTTGGCTTCGTGGAAATGAGCCAGGCCGACGCGGCGCGCGCGATTCAGGCGCTGAACGGCCACGAACTCGGAGGGCGCCAGTTGCGGGTCAACGAGGCGCAGGACAAACCCCGCGGCGGCGGTCATCGCGGCGGGGGTGGGGGTTATCGGGGCGGGGGCGGCGGCCGCTGGTAGTTCGACGGACTGCTCGAGACAGGGTTCCGGGACCGCGCGTCACTGGATGCGATGCCTCAACCGGCTCGCATGAGGATTCGGGTAGTGCCGGCGCATACTTTGTCATATTTGAACTGGGAACTCGATGGCGGAAGAGAACTGCGGGTCGCAGTCGACCCATAGACAGGCGAACTCTCCCAATACCGTGGACCTGCGCCGTATAGGCGCACATCCGGATTATTGGTATCCGCTGGCCTGGTCCGATGAGCTCCCGCGCGGCCGCACCCTCGGCCGCCGCTTCGCCGGTGAGCCCATCGTGCTCTGGCGGGCGGAAAGTGGCGAGGTCTTCGCGATGGAGGACCGCTGTGCACACCGGCAGGTGCCGCTGCATCTCGGCGTGGTCCGCGGCGATGAGCTCAAATGTCACTACCACGGCTGGTCGTACGACGGGACCGGCAGGTGCGTCAGTGTTCCGTATCTGGGCAAGGAGCGGGTGTCATGTGCGGTGAAGCGCTATCCCGCGCGGGAAGTGGATGGCCTGATCTTCGTGTTTCCGGGGGACCCGGACCTGGCGGAACATCGGCTGCCGCGGACCCTTGGCTCATCGCAGCGGCGGGACTACAAGACTCGACGCCTGAACCGTGACGTGGCATGCCACTACACCTTCATGCATGAGAACCTCTTCGACATGAACCATCAGTTCATGCACCGCAAGTACATGGGCTCGATCACCGCCCAATGCCTCGGACGGGATCATGGGGAACAGTGGGCTCAGGTGGAATACAGCTTCAGTCGCACCGCCGGCTCGACCTCGATCGGTGAGCACATCATCGTCGACCTGATGCGCAGTAAGGAGCCGGGGGCGAACAAGGATTTTTCGGATCACATGCGCATCCGCACCGACTATCCGACCCAGTCCCTCAAGGTCTGGGTCGGCCGGAATATCCGGCAGTCCGAGGATCCGGTGCTGGATGTGTGGCTCAGCTATACGCCGCTCGACACCGAGCAACGTACCAACCGCACCTTCGGCTATCTGTCCGTGAAAAAACCCCGCATGCCCGGCCTCATTCACGTCGTCTGGCCGTTCGTGGTGTGGTTCACGAATCGTATCTTCCGGCAGGACAAGGAGATCGTCGAATGCGAGCAGCGCGCGCACGATGCGCAGGGCGGTGACTGGAACAAGGAAGTATTTCCGGCGCTGCGCGACCTACGCACGGTGCTTGCGACCTGCGGGAGATCCATGAGCGGTTGAGCGATGCGGGGCAGTCAGCCGCGGCAGGCTTTCGCGCGCTCATGGCCTCGAACGCAACACTGCAGTGCAGTGCAGCCCTGCGACCGTTACATCTTGAATTTCAACCAGTTGCCGCGTGGCGTCCGTTACATTCGGCGCCACTGAGCACAACCGAGCGGCGCGGGGCTCCGCAACAGTCCCGCAATCCTTCCGGCCGCGCCATCCCCACCTCGCGCGTGAAGAGACGTGGGCCCGGACGTCCGATGGACAACTCGGGTGGCAGCGAGCTGCGGGTATCGCCGAAAATGGTAGAATTTGAAGAGGGTGAGCCTATGCGCCGCCTCGGGGGAAAGCTATGAATCGCTCGGCACTCGTCTTCGCAATGAGCTTTGGGTGCGCTGTGACGGCGCTGTGCCTGTGCAGCGCTATCGCCAATGCGCAGCAG
>DATJSD010000085.1:0-9216 GCA_035504335.1 Steroidobacteraceae bacterium
CGCGGAGGGTGGCTGTGGCCTCGGTCTGGCGATCGTCAAGGCCGTCGCCGATCGGCACGGCGCGAGCGTGACCCTGGCTGATGCGCCGGCCGGCGGGTTGCGCGTGACGGTGTCCTTCGCGAGCGCCGCCGCCGCGGGTTCGCAGCATCCCGAGCGGGCGGCACGGCAGGTGGCGCCGCCTGGCGAGCCGGTCGCGCCTTAAGGTTCGCTTAAGCAGCGCGGGGGAAGCTACGCGCAGGTGCCATCGCAGGATGGCTTCGCTGTCACAGGAGAGATTCGCCATGTACCCTCACGCAAAACATTTGGCGTGGGCTGCGGCCGGACTGTTTGCACTCGGAGGGGTGACCGGCTGGTCGGCGCCCTCGCTGCTGCATACGTCCGCGGACGCAGCCGCGGCCATCGGCGCGACGCAACCCGCGTCCGATGCCTATCCCAGCGCGATTGCGCCGGGGACCGCCCCGAACTACCACGCGATCTTCGCGCGCAACGAGGCGGCGGTCGTCAGCATCACCACCGTGGGCGAGGAGAGCGTCGCCGACGGACAGCAATTCAACTTCGGCAACCTGTTCGGCCAGAACCCCTTCGGCGACAACAGTCCGTTCTCACAGTTCTTCCGCGGCCTGCAGGGGCCACCTGAGAACGTGCCGGTCAGGGCGCTAGGCTCGGGATTCATCATCAGTTCCGATGGCCTGATCCTCACCAATGCACACGTCGTCAACGGCGCCAAGCAGGTGACCGTCACGCTGTCCGATCACCGCCAGTATCGTGCGCGCGTGCTGGGCGCTGACCGCGCCAGCGACATCGCGGTGCTGAAGATCGACGCGCACGACCTGCCGATCGTGCAGCTCGGCAACTCCAATCAGCTGGCGGTCGGTGACTACGTCATGGCCATCGGCGCACCCTTCGGGCTCACGGAATCGGCGACCGCCGGCATCGTGAGCGCCAAGAGCCGCTCGCTGCCCGACGACGGCTACGTCGGCTTCATCCAGACCGACGCCCCCGTCAATCCCGGCAACTCGGGCGGGCCGCTGTTCAACGCCAGCGGCGCCGTGGTGGGCATCAACTCGCAGATCTACAGCAACTCCGGCGGCTATCAGGGCATCTCGTTCGCGATCCCGATCAACTATGCCGAGCAGGTCGAGGAGCAGATCGTGCGCACCGGCAAGGTCGAGCACGGACGGCTCGGCGTCGAGGTGCAGAACGTCGATCAGTCGCTCGCCGACTCGTTTCACCTGAAGAACCCGACCGGCGCGCTGGTGTCCCAGGTCGAGCCGGACAGCGCCGCGGCGCGCGCCGGCCTGCACGAGGGCGACGTGATCCTGAAGTACGACGGCAAGGATGTGGTCGGCTCCGGTGCGCTGGCGATGCTGGTCAACACCACACCCCCGGGAGACAAGGCCACGCTGCAGGTGTGGCGCAACGGCCGGCCGATCACGATCACCGCAACCATCGGATCGACCACGCCGCTCGCGGCCTCGAACCGCAACGCGGCCAGTCCCGAGCAGACCCACCTCGGTCTGAGCGTGCGGCCGCTCACCCCGGATGAGCGAGACCAGGCCGGCGTCACGCACGGTCTGGTGGTCGAGGCGGCGCGCGGTCCGGCCGCCGACGCCGGGATTCAGCCGGGTGATGTGCTGCTGGCGGTCAACGGCACGCCCGTGCAGAGCGTGGCGCAGCTGCGAGCGCTGGTGAGGAACGACAGCCACGTCGCGCTGCTGATCCAGCGCGGCGACCAGCGGCTGTTCGTGCCGATCGAGTTGGGTTAGTGGAATTTGGGTTAGTGGACTTCACATCGAGTTGATCCGGTCGGATCGAGGCGGGCCGCGCGGGCGATGACGTCCGCGCGGCCCGCTCGTGTCGGCCCCGCCGCAACGGCTGGCAGCGTGCAATCGCACGCTGTATACTTAACAATATAACGAAGCGCGGCTACAGCTACAGCTACAGCTACAGCTACAGCTACAGCTACGGCTACGGCTACGGCTGCGGCTGCGGCTGCGGCTGCGGCGCGTGCGTGCTTGCCTCGTTGCCGGTCTCCGATCCGGCGGTGCTCGTCCGTCAACAACAAGAAGGATCGATCATGAGTGCAGCGTACTTGGGTTGCCGGCGGGACAGGTCGCTGCTGCGAGCTGCCGTGCTGCTCTTGGGGCTGCTGGGAGTCGGCGGCGGTTGCGCCTGGGCGCAGTCCACAGACCAGGCGGCGCCCGCGCAGAGCGCGCAGGGCGGTGCGCAGGCGGGCGAAACACAGACGCTCAACCAGGTGATCGTGACCGGCTCGCGCGAGCCGGGCGTCACGGCGGCCGACAGCGCCGCGCCGGTGCAGATCATCAGTCCCCAGGCGCTGCGTGCTGCTTCCGGCAGTCCCGATCTGCTGTCTGCGCTGGCGCAGCTGCTGCCCGCCTTCACCCTGCAGGGCTTCGGCAACGACATGGCCGGACAGACCTTGCAGGCGAAGCTGCGCGGCCTCAGTCCCAATGACGTGCTGGTGCTCGTCAACGGCAAGCGCCGCCACACCACCGCCAACATCGAGGTGGACAGCGGACCGTTCCAGGGCGGCGCCGGCGTGGACTTCGACTTCATCCCGCTCGATGCCATCGATCACATCGAGGTGCTCACCGACGGGGCGGCCGCGCAGTACGGCAGCGATGCCATCGCCGGGGTCATCAACATCATCCTGAAGAAGCAGCCCAGCGGCGTGCGCGTGGACGGCACCTACGGCAGCGACATCGACGGGGGCGGCAATACCGGGGACGTGTCGGCGAACGCCGGCTTCGCGCCCAGCGACAACAGCTTCCTCAATCTCACCGGCGAGGTGCATCACCACGGTGCGACCAATCGCAGCGCCATCGACGAGCGTGTGATCAATCCGGCGAACCTCGCCAGCTACCCGGATTCGAACATGACCGAGGTGGCGGGCTACCCTTACCTCGGCGCCGAGGAGGGCGATGCGGACTACGAGCTGAAGATCTTCTCGCTGAATTCCGGGCTCACCTTCGACGATGGCACGCAGGCCTACGCGTTCGCCACCTACGGCGACAAGGACGCGGCCTCCTACCAGAAGTATCGCCTGCCGGGCAAGATCGCCTACACCAACCCGCTCACCGGCATCACGACCTATCCGTATCCCTTCGGGTTCGATCCGCAGGAAGCGAGCATCGAGTATGACTACTCGGCCACGGGGGGCTTCAAGGGCACGATCGCCGCGTGGGACTGGGACCTCTCCACCACGGCGGGGTCCGACCACTTCGACGCCTACACGCTGCATTCGGCCAATGCCGGCCTGTACGCCTCCGATGGGCACCCCACGCCCCAGAGCTACTACGACGGGCTGCTGCAGACCACGCAGTGGACCACCACGCTGGACGTGAACCACGACTTCGAGGTGGGGCTGGCCGGGCCGCTGAACTTCGCCTGGGGCCTGGAGTACCGGCGCGATGGCTACAAGATCGGCGCCGGCGTGCCGGCCTCCTATGTGGATGGCGGTGCGCAGTCCTACCCCGGCTTCACACCGACCGATGCGGGCTCGCACGCGCGCGACAACGAGGCGGTGTACGTCGACTTCGCCACCCAGCCGCTCATGGCGCTGCACGTGGACGCCGCGGGGCGCTACGAGCACTACAGCGATTTCGGCAGTGCGACCGTTGGCAAGCTCACGGCGCGCTACGACTTCACGCCGCAGGTCGCACTGCGCGGCACCGCCAGCACCGGCTTTCGCGCCCCGACGCTCGCCGAGGAGTACTACTCCTCCACCAGCGTGACGCCCAGCAGCGCCTTCGTGCAGCTGCCGCCCGACTCGGTGGGCGGCAAGCTCCTCGGCCTCGGCCAGGGCCTCACGCCCGAGCACTCGGTGGATTTCAGTTTCGGCGTGGTCTGGCGGCCCATTCCCGCGATGTTCACGACCCTGGACTTCTACAACATCGATGTCAGCCACCGTATCGTGAGCACTGGTGACCTGTACGGCTCGATCAACGGTATCGCCCAACCCTCGGCCGCCGCGATCGATGCGGCCATCGCCGCCAATGGCAACCAGCTGGACCCCTCGGTGCTCGCGAGCGGCAATACCGGCGTGGTGCTGTTCGCCAACGGCATCGACACGCGCACCGACGGCGCCGACCTGGTGTTCACCTTTCCGGTCGACTACGGCGAGTACGGGCAGGTGGACTGGTCGGCCGGCGCGACCTACAACAGTACCGTGGTGACGAGGCTTCCGGCGACGCCCGCGCAGCTGGTGGGGCTGACGCTATATGACGCGACCGCCCTCTCGGATCTGACGACCGCGAGCCCGAAGTTCGTGCTCAATCTGCAGGCGCTGTGGACCTGGCGCCGCGCCTACGTCAATCTGCAGGAGCAGATCTACGGACCTTCTTCCGAATGGGAGAATGACGACGGCGACAACCCCAGCAACCAGCCCGAGTACTTTCTGAGCACCGTGGGCGCCGCGCCGATCACCAACCTCGAGGTCGGTTGGCACCCGACCGGGCACTTCCAGCTCGCCGCGGGGGCGAAGAACCTCCTCGACCGCTATCCCGACAAATACAACGGCACGCTCCTGGCCCACTACGACAACTTCAAATACGGCGACACGCTCGGGGTGTTCCAGTACCCGATGTTCTCGCCGTTCGGCATCGACGGCGGCTATTACTACGTGCGCGGGTCGCTGACGTTCTGACCGGCTAGCGCGGCCGGCGCGCGTGCCGGTGGCGGTGGTGCAGATCCGGGTAGTGAGGATGGCTGTGCACCAGCGGCGCGTGCTGGTGCCGATGGCTGTGCGGCTCGCCGGAGGGATCCCCGGCCGTGTGTTCGTGGCGATGCAGCTCGTCGTGTCGATGGCGGTGCTCGTGCGCGAGCGCCGGATGCTCGTGCTCGTGCGCGTGCTGCTCGGACAGATGCAGATAGACCCCGATCGCCATCAGCACACCGACACCGATCAGTCGCAGGCTGACCGGCTCGGCCAGCAGCAGCACGGCGAGCACCGCGCCGATGAACGGCGCGGTGGAGAAGTAGGCGCTGGTGCGCGCCGCGCCGAGTCCTCGCAGCGCAAGCACGAACAGCACCAGGCTCGCGCCGTAGCCGAGCAGTCCCACCCCTCCCGCCGCGCCGAGCGCCGCCGCGTCCGGCAGGTGCGCGCCGCGTCCCAATGCGATCGCGAGATTGACGCCGCCCGCGACAAGGCCCTTGATCAGCGCGATCTGCAGCGGATCGGCGCCCGACAGCCTGCGCGTGAGGTTGTTGTCGATGCCCCAGGCGAGACAGGCCGCGGCGATCGCCCCCGCACCGGCACCGGCACCGGCAGCTGCACCGGCAGCGCCGCCACCACCGAGGCCGGTCCCGGCGCCGGCGCCCAGCGACGCCGGCTGCCAGGACAGCCACACCGCCCCGCCCACGATCGCGGCCGCGCCGAGCAGCAGCCGGCGGTCGACATGCTCGTGAAACGCCACCCATGCGATGACCAGGGTCGCGATCGCCTCGAGGTTCAGCAGCAGCGCGGCGGAGGCGGCCGGCACGTGCGCCAGGCCGTACATCAGCAGCACCGGAGCGATCACTCCGCCGGCCAGCACCACCCCTGCGAGCCAGGGCAGGTCGGCGCGGCGCAGCGGTGCCTCCGGCGCGGCGCGTCCGGCCCATCGGGCCGTGACTCGCCTGCCCGCGTAGTAGACCCCGAGGCCGATGCCTGAGCCCAGGTACAGCAATCCGGCGAGCAGCCAGGGATCGACTCCGGCTCCCAGCAGCAGCTTGGCGCACGGGGTGCTCGCGCCGAATAGTGCGGCCGACAGCAGCGCGAGCATCGGACCGGATCGCGCGGTCGGTCGGGCTGCTACAGTCAGGGACATCGCTCCTCAGTCAGGCACATCGATCCTCCGCGTGATCACTATACCCGTGCGGCCACGCCGCAGCCGCGACCCTGGCGGGCATGCCTGCGCCGACGCCCGCTGACCTGGCGATCTGGACGATCGCCGTTCTGGCCACGCTCGGGGTGCTGATCCGTCCGCGCGGCTGGCCGGAGGCCGTCTGGGCGGTTGCCGGGGCGCTGCTGCTGCCGGCGCTGTCGCTGCTGCCGCCGGCCGCGGCCTGGCACGCGCTCGCTCGCGGCGCCAACGTGTATCTGTTCCTCTTCGGCATGATGCTGCTGGCGGAGCTGGCGCGGCGCGAGGGGCTGTTCGACTGGCTCGCGGCGCTGGCGGCGCTGCGCGCGCGCGGCAGCCCGCGACGGCTGTTCGCGCTGATTTACGCCGTCGGCACGCTCGTGACCATGCTGCTGTCGAACGATGCGACCGCGGTGGTGCTCACGCCGGCGGTCGCCGCGGTGGCGCGCGCGGCGCGCGCGGCGCCGCTGCCGTACCTGTTCATCTGCGCCTTCATCGCCAACGCCGCGAGCTTCACGCTGCCGATCTCCAATCCGGCCAACCTCGTGGTGTTCGGCAATCACCTGCCGCCGCTGGCGCAGTGGCTGGCGCGTTTCGCGCTGCCGTCCGTCGTGGCGGTGGCGGTTACGTTTGCGGTACTGCGCCTGACGCAGCGGCGAGCACTGATGGGCACGATCGCGCGCGCGGTTCCCGTGCCGCGCCTGTCGGCCGGGGCGCGCCTCGCCGGCGCCGGCATCCTGCTCACCGCCGCGGCGCTGCTCGGCGCCTCCGCCGCGGGGGTCGCGCTCGGGGCGCCCACCGCCATCGCGGCGATACTGACGGTGGCGGCGGCGCTGGCGCGCGAGCGCCGCGCGCCCTGGGCGCTGCTGCGAGGGGTGCCGTGGGGCATATTGCCGCTGGTGGCGGGCCTGTTCGTGCTGGTCGCCGGCGTGGACCGTACCGGCGTGTTTGCCGAGCTCGGCCGGGCGCTGCAGTCGGCCGCGCACCTGCGGCGCGGGGCGCTCTGGGAGGTCGGCATCGCCACGGCGCTCGCCAGCAACCTCACCAACAACCTGCCGCTCGCGCTGGCCGCGGGCACGACCCTGGGCGCCTCGCCGCTGCCCGCGGCGCTCGGCAGCGCCGTGCTGGTGGGCGTGGATCTCGGGCCGAACCTGTCGGTCACCGGCTCGCTGGCGACGATCCTCTGGCTGATCGCCCTGCGCCGTGAAGGCCAGCAGGTCGGTGCCGCACGCTTCCTGCGGCTGGGCGTCTGCGTGATGTCGCCGGCGCTGCTGCTGGCGCTGGCGGCGATCCGCCTGCAGCACCTGCACGGCTGAGCCGCGCCGCGCCCGATGTCACGCGGCCGTCACGCGCCGCACACCCGATTGTCACCGCTCATGACCGCGCTGTGACCGGCGCGCTACCGCATCTGTGACTGTCTGCGCCGCAGGATGCTGCAGCGGCTCAATCCGGGAGCAGGGAGTCATCATGTACCAGCGCATTTTCATGGCGGCGGCGTTGATGGCCGCGGGCCTCGGCGTCGCCACGGCGGCCGACGTAGGCGCCCACACCAGCATCGATGGGCAGGTGTTCGCAGATCTCAGCGACATCGATCAGCAGCAGAACGGCACGGACGTGGCGCCCAGCGGTGTCGGCTTCGACATCAAGCGCGCCTACCTGATCGTCGACCACTCCTTCGACGACACCTGGTCCGCCAATCTCACGACCGAGGCGCAGTACATCGGCAGCTCTTCGGGCACGGGCTACAGCAGCAGCACCACCAGCAACAGCGGCGGGGTGACCGAGGTGTTCATCAAGCTGCTGTATCTGCAGGCGCGTCTGAACGACGCATTCGTCGTGCATGCCGGCTCATACAACTCCCCCTGGTACGGATACGCCGTCAACCTGTACGGCTACCGCTATATCGAGCGGCTCATGACCGAGCGTCTGGGCTTCGCCAACTCCGCCGACTGGGGAGCCAACGCCAGCGGGGTGGCGGGCGGCAACGGCGTCTTCAACTATTCGCTCTCGGTGGTGGACGGAGGTGGCTACAAGAATCCGACGCGCACCAAGGACGTCGATGTCGAGGCTGCCATACTGGTCAAGCCGCTCGCCTGGCTCAACTTCGGCGCGGGCGCGTACAGCGGACATCTCGGTCAGGTCACGCAAACCACGGCGGATGAGGCCAGCCACACCGCGACGCGCTGGGACCTGATTGCCGCGGTGCTGACCCGGACACTGCGCGTGGGGGTCGAATACCTCGATGCCCGGGATTTCAAGACCGCCAACCCCTCCACCGGCGTGCTGTCGGGCCCCGGCGGCGTGGTGGTCGCGACCAACGCCACGGCGAAGGATCCGACCGGCACGGTGGTGAGCGATCAGGCCGAGGGTTACTCGAGCTGGGCCTCGTACGTCTTTCTGCCGCGCTGGTCGGTATTCACGCGTTATGACGACGTCAGACCCAGCTTGGATTACGACCCAAACCTCAGTGACCACTATCTCAATTTCGGAGTGTCGTACGAGCCGATCCCGAACATCGATCTGGCGCTGGTCTACAAGCACGAGAAGGTGACCGACGGCAGCCTCTCGGTCTCTTCCGGGGATGGCAACTCCACGTACATCATCGGTGGAACGGCCGCCGCCGGAACCGGTATCCATACCAGTGGTCAGTTCAACGAGGTCGGGGTGTACACGCAGTACACCTTCTGAAATTAATTCTGGTTTCAGCCCATTCTAATGCAGACCGGGTACCCTGCGTCGTAATCGGCCACTGGCGCCAAGACCACTTGCGAACCGTCAACGCGCCGGCTACGCGAGTTCGCGTAATCGCTCTCCAGCGACCCGAGAAGTAGCTCCGGCCCGTGGCCTGCTTCACCACATTTCACGCACCGGAAGTACCAGCGTAAGGCGATCGGGGCTGGCACAGGCCAACCGGAGATTGGGTATGCTTGTTCAGACCATTTTGCAGCGTAAGGGCAGCGAAGTGTTTACCGTTGGCCTGGAGGCCACGGTTGAAGAGGCGGCACGGGTCATGAATGAACGCAATGTGGGCGCGCTGGTCGTGATGCTGGGCGATGCGGTTGCCGGAATCCTCTCGCATCGAGAGATTGTGGCCGGTGTCGCCAAGCATCGTCGGCAACTGCTTGCGCTGCGCGTACGTGAGCTTATGCGGCGCGACATTGTCGGCGTCTCCCCGCACGAGGAAGTCAAGACCGTCATGGTACTCATGACGCGGCATCGCACAACGCACGTGCCCGTGTTCGCCTCAGATCGCCTCGCAGGTATCGTCAGCATCGGAGACGTCATCAAGCACAGGCTCGAGGAACTCGAGCTGGAAGCAAATGTGTTGCGCGATGCGTATATCACGACACGCGGA
>DATJSD010000086.1:0-64299 GCA_035504335.1 Steroidobacteraceae bacterium
GTCTCGCGCTGCGACCCGACGGCACTCATCAGTGGGTGTACCAGGGGTACGCGCTGTACAGCTTTCTGGGGGACAAGAAGCCCGGGGACATGAACGGCAACGACATCTTCAACATGGTGCTGAGCGACGACCCGAATCGGATCAACGCCGTCGGCACTCCCATGCATGGCACCGCCGGGCTCTATTGGACGGTGGCGTATCCCAGTGGATAACCGCGCAGCGGGACAGGCGGGACAGCCGGGACAGCCGGGACAGATCCCGGGCATCGCCGCGGTGAAGCGCGTGGCCGGCCTGCGATTCCCGACGCGCCGCCGACTCACGCGGTCGCGGCTTCTCGAGCTGTGCGTGGCGTGCGCGCTGGCGCTGCTGGCGCTGTCGTTGAGCCTCGACGCGCGCGCGGCGACGCCGGCGGGCGCACCGGGCTCGCCCGCGGTGAGCGCCGCGCCGCCGACGATGTGGGATCTGGCGGATCTATACGCCACCCCGCAGGCCTGGCAGGCGGCCTACGATGAGGCCAACCGGCAGGCGCAGGCGCTGGGACGTTTCAAAGGTACGCTCGGCGACGGCGCCGACGCGCTGTATGCGGCGCTCGATGCGATCTCGGCCGTCAACAAGGCATCGGACCGGCTCGGGGTCTACGCCAGTCTGCGCGCTGATGAGGATCTGCGCATCGCCGTCAACCAGGAGCGCCGCCAGCAGGCGCAGAACCTGGCGACGCTGATCGCCGCGAAGACCTCGTGGGTCGCCCCGGAGATCATCTCGCTCGGCGCCGCGAAGGTGCAGCGTTTCGAGTCCGAGCGGCCGGCGCTCAAGCGGCGCTTCGACTTCTTCCTGGCCGACACGCTGCGCGCGGCGCCCCATACGCTGGGCGTGGAGGCCGAAGGGGTGCTGGCGGCCGCGGGCAACGTGCTCGCCCAACCCGAGGCCATCCACGATCAGCTCGCGGATGCGGATCTGCCCTATCCCCAGTTCCAGCTGCCCGACGGCAGCACGGTGCGTCTGGATGAGCCGGCGTACGAGAAGTACCGGCAGGCGAGCGATCGCGACGAGCGGCGGCGCGTCTTCGACGCGTTCTGGGGAACCTGGCTGAGCTATCAGGGCACGGTGGGCGCGACGCTGACCGCGCAGGTCATGGGCGATGTGTTCACCGCGCAGGTGCGCCACTACGACAGCGCGCTCGCCGCGGCGCTGTTCCAATCGAACATGCCGCCGGCGGTGTATCACACCCTGGTGGCGCAGACCAACGCGGCGCTGCCCACGCTGTATCGCTATCTGCGCCTGCGCCGCGCGCAGCTGGGTATCCGCGGGCCGCTCGCCTATTACGACAACTATGTGCCGCTGTTCCAGCCGGCGCAGCCGCCGCATTTCTCGGTCGCCGATGCCGAGCGCATCACGCTCGCGGCGCTGGCGCCGCTCGGACCGCAATACGTGGCGATGCTGCGCTCCGGGTTCGCCAGCCGCTGGATGAACGCGCTGCCACAGCCCGGCAAGGCCACCGGCGGCTACATGAACGGCTCCGCCTACGACGTGCATCCCTACATACTGCTGAACTTCAACGGCGACTACGATTCGATGTCCACCGTTGCGCACGAGTGGGGTCACGCGATGCACACGCTGCTCACGGACGCGGCGCAGCCCTATGAAAAGTCGAACTACTCGACCTTCATCGCCGAGTCGGCCGCGATCTCCAACGAGATGCTGCTCAACGACTACATGGTGGCGCACGCGCGCACGCGCGCCGAGAAGCTCTACTATCTGGGCGCGGGGCTCGAGTCCATCCGCACCACGTACTTCCGGCAGGTGATGTTCGCGGAGTTCGAGCTGGCCATTCACCAGGAGATCGAGCAGGGCAGGCCGCTGTCGGGCGCGCGGCTGACGCAGATCTACTGCGGACTGCTCAAGCGCTACTACGGGGAGGCGCAGGGCATCATGCGGATCGATCCGCGCTACTGCATCGAATGGGCGTTCGTGCCGCACTTCTACTACGACTTCTACGTGTGGCAGTACGCCACTTCCATGGCCGGCGCCGCGGCCATCACCGATTCGATCCTCCGGGAAGGCGCCCCGGCGCGCGATCGTTACTTCGCCATGCTCAAGGCCGGCGGATCGGATTATCCCTACGATCTCTACAAGCGCGCCGGCATCGACATGGCATCGCCGGCTCCCTATCAGGCGCTGGCGGCGCGCATGAACCGCCTGATGGATGAGATCGAGGCGCTGCAGCGCGGCGGCGATGCCGGTGGCGGGGGCGCGTCCCGTTAGGGCGCCAGCGCCGCCGGGGGATGGCGGCCGGCGATCGAGCCGGCGCTCTCGAAGGCGTGGGCGAGCTGCAGCACCGCCAGGTCTTCGCGGTAGGGACCGACGATCTGGATGCCGACCGGCAGGCCGTCGGCGGTGAAGCCGGCCGGCACGGAGATCGCCGGGCACAGGGTCGTCGAGATCCAGTAGGCGGATTTCATCCAGGCGATGTAGTGCTCCATCGCCACGCCCTCGATGTGCGTGGGCCAGTGCAGCTCGGCCTCGAACGGCGGCACCTGATTGACGGCGCAGACGATGAACGGGTGTGACTGCTGGAAGCGCCGCAGGCGCTCGAGCAGGGCGGCGTGCCGCACCATCGCGCTGCTGACCTGCGCCCCGCTGAGCCGTGCACCGTGCTCGATTTCCTCGACGGCTTCGGGTTTCAACGTGGCGCGGTGCGCCGGCAGCAGCGCCCCATAGTGTGTCCACGCCCGCCAGGCGCGCAGCACCAGGAAGATTTCGTCAGCATCGGAGAGGTCGGGGGCGGTCTGCTCGACGATGCAGCCGAGAGATTCGAAAGTGCGCCGCCGCGAGTCGAGCACGTCGCGCACGCGCCGATCCAGCGGCAGACCGCCCAGATCCGGGCACCAGGCGATGCGCGTGCCCCGGAAGCTGCGCTCGAGGGGCGCGGCGAACGCCTCGGGATCGCACGGCTGGCAGGCGAGGTCGGCCGGGTCCGGGCCCGCCATGACGCTCAGCAGGAATGCGACATCCGCGACGCTGCGCGCGAGGGGCCCCTTGACCGCAAGCCCCAGGAACGGCAGCAGCGTCGGGGCGGCGGGCACCAGCCCCGCGCTCGGGCGCAGAGCGACGATGCCGTTGAAGTTGGCGGGGTTGCGCAGCGAGCCGCCCAGGTCGCTGCCGTCGGCCCCAGCCAACATACCGCAGGCGACGGCCACGGCCGCGCCACCACTGGAGCCGCCCGCGGTGCGGGTGTCGTCCCAGGCATTGCGCGTGGTGCCGTAGACGGCGTTATAGGTCTGCGATCCCATTCCCAGCTCCGGCACATTGGTCTTGCCGATCGGCAGCACCCCCGCGCGGCGCAGCCGTGCGACCAGCAGCGAATCGGCCGGCGGGTAGTGCGCGCGGTACACGAGCGATCCGAGCGTGCAGGGAAATCCCGTGACCGACTCCATGTCCTTGAACGCCCAGGGCACCCCATGCAGCGGGCCGCGGGCTTCGCCCGGGCGCAGGCCGCGGTCCGCCTCGTCCGCCAGCCGCAGACAGGCCTCGTCCGGCAGCTTCGCGACGATCGCGTTCAGACGCGGGTTGAGCCGCTCGATCTGGCGCAGCTGTGCCGCCATCAGCTCGCGAGCGGAGAGCTGCCTCGCGCGCAGCAACCCGCTGAGCGCTCGCAGGCTGGTGAAACACAGCTCCTTTTCGATCGCCGCCATGCGTGCGGCATGATACGCTGCGGCTCCGCCAATACTCAGGCCGCCCTGCATGCGGCGCCGGCTTGCCGTGCAGCGCGACTGACGCCATGTCAGATGGGGGAGAAGCCATGAACGCGGCACAGCGATTCTTCGCTCACCTGCGAGGCGCACGCATTCGGGCAGTGCGCATGCGGGCCGCGCACGCTGCAGCGGCGCTCGCGCTGCTCGGGCTCGGCGTGCTGGTGCAGCCGGTGCCCGCGCGCGCCGCCGCAGACGGACCGCGACCCGGGCTGATGAAGATCGGCATCATCGGCGCGGGCAAGATGGGCGGTACGCTGGCGGACCTGTGGAGCAAGGCGGGCTACCAGGTGATGATCTCCTCGCGTCATCCGGATGAGCTGCGCGCCCAGGCGCAGTCGATCGGTCCGAACGTGAGCGTGGGAACCCCGCGCGATGCCGCCGCCTTCGGTGATGTGGTCGTGATCGCCGTCCCCTACGGGCAGGAGCCGCAGGTCGGCAAGGAGCTCACGCCGGTGCTGGACCACAAGGTGGTCATCGATCTGGGCAACCCCTATCCCCAGCGGGACGGACCGATGGCGGTGAAGGCGCGCGCAGAGGGCACCGGCGTGGCCTCGGCGCGCTTCTTCCCGCAGGTGCGCCTGGTGCGCGCCTTCAACGCCATCACCTACGTGGATCTGCGCGCCGATGCGCATCGCGCGGACCCGGTCGCCATTCCGATCGCCTCCGACAACGCCCAGGCGACGCGTGTCGTCTCGCGGCTGGTGCGCGCAGCCGGCTACGCGCCGGTGCTGGTCGGTCCGCTCTCCGCCGCGCGGCGCTTCGATGTGGGCAGCCCGGTGTACGTCAAGCCGATGACGGCGAGCGAGCTGCGCGCCGCGCTCGGGCTACCGGCGCACTGATACCCCGCGCGCATCGGCTCCTCCGGAGGGGGCCAGGCGCCACTCCGGTACGACCGTCCCGTCCATCAGCTGCTGCAGCAGCCGCTGCACCCACTCGGAATCGGCGCCGTCGAACCGGTTCAGCTCCGGGCTGTCCATGTCCAGCACGCCGATCAGGCGACCGTCCTTGAACAGCGGCAGCACCATCTCGGAACGCGACAGCTCATCACACATGATGTGTCCCGGAAAGGCGTGCACGTCGGGCACCAGCACGGCCGCGCGCTGCAGGGCGGCCCTGCCGCACACGCCCTCGCCGCTGGCGATCAGCGAGCAGGCGGGTTTGCCCTGAAAGGGTCCAAGAACCAGATCCGTGCCATGCAGCAGGTAGAAGCCGACCCAGTTCAGCTGCGGCAGGCTGGTGAACAGCAGCGCCGCGAAGTTGGAGATATTGGCGATGAAATCCGTCTGCTCGGCCATGAGCTCGGTCAGCCGCTCCCCCAGATCACGATACACCGAGTCCCTGGCGGGTGACTCGAAGCCAGACGGGCTCATGGCGGCGGCCCCAACCGGGAAGGCGCGCCGCACGGTGCGCGGTGTGACGGACGGTGCCGGATGAACATGCGCCGGCATTGTAACCAATGCCCCACTGGCCGACTGCGACCCCCGACGGGGATCGGCGCGGATTGCGACGCCCGTCATATCCGCGGCGGCGGGGGGCGGCCGAGTTGACAGCTCCCGGCTCGATTGCGACCATCGGCTCGGAGGCTCGCGCCGTGATCGCATCTCGCGGCATTCCGCGGTGGGTGATTCTGACCGCCGTTCTGTGCGCGAGCGGCGCGGCTCTGCCGTGGCAGGTCGCCGTGGCCTCCTCCGCCGCGGCGCACGCGCAGACCGAGCCGCCTGCCCTGGATCCCGTGAACGATACGGCGGATGACTTCTTCCGCTCCGCCCGCGTGCATACCTTCGAGCTGACTATCGCTCCGGAGGATTTCGCCCGCATGCCGCCGGCCAACGGGCGCGGCGGGCGTGGCATCGGGGGCTGGCAGGGTGGCAGCGGCACCGCGGGCTCCGGCTACGCGAAGGTCCTGGCGACGCTGCGCTTCGACGGGCAGCCGTGGGGGCCGATCACGCTGCGCTACAAGGGCAACTCGAGCTACCGTGGCGCGCGCAGCGATCTGAAGCGCTCGCTCAAGCTCGACTTCAACGCCGGTGGCCAGCGTCACCGCTTCTTCGGCATGAGCAAGCTCAATCTCAACAACAACGCCTTCGACAGCAGCCAGATGCGCGAGACGCTCGCCTACGACGTGTTTCATCAGGCCGAAGTGCCCGCTCCGCGCACGGCATACGCGCGCGTGTTCATCAGCGTGGCGGGCGAGCACGAGCGCGAGTATGCGGGTCTGTTCACCGTGGTCGAGCAGGTCGATCAGGCGTTCTTCATGCAACGCTGGGGACACAAGGTCGGCGTGCTGCTCAAGCCCGAGGGGCTCAGCGGCTTGCCGGATCTGGGCAGCGACTGGAAGAGCTATGCGACGTCCTACAGCGCCAAGGTTGCGACCAAGGCGGGCGACGCGCAGCGCATGATCGCATTCGTGCAGTTCGTCGATCACTCCTCGGACGGGGATTTCGCGGCGCACATCGGCGATTACCTCGACGTGGACGAGTTTCTGCGATTCCTGGCGGCCGAGACCGTGATCGTCAATTCCGACAGTCCGCTGGCGATGAACCACAACTATTACCTGACGATCCGTCCCGACACCGGCAAGGTGGTGTGGATACCCTGGGACATGAACATGGCGTTCGGCGGTTTTCGCCGCGGCGAGGTGGATCTGAGCATCTATCGGCCCTCGGCGCCGGGCATGTTTCCGCTGGCCGACCGCGTGCTGGCCAATCCGGCGCTGCGGGAGCGCTACCGGCAGATCGTGCGCCAGATGATCGAGCAGAACATGTCGCGCCCGCGCATGGACGCGCTGCTGCACCGACTCGAGGGCATGATCCGCAGCGCCGCGGTGCTCGATCCGACCAGCAGCGCCGTGCAGTTCGAGGCCAACTTCGCCGATCACCCGCGCCCGGCCGCGCCCGCGGATGCCGATAGCGGCTTCGCCGGCTTCGAGTTTCGCGATCGCAATGGTCCGCTGCTGCGCCCGTTCGTGGACGATCGGATCGAATCGGTGCGCCTGCAGCTGGCGGGGCAGCGCGCCGGCGTGCCGGGTCGCGCGGGCTTCGGGACCGGCTGGGGCCAGTAGGCGCTCACCCCGCGCCGGCGGTCGCGGCCGGCCGCGCGCGGCGGCGGTGCCGCCGGTGCCAGGGCGGGCCACCAGGGCAGGCTGGTATTGACTTATATAATAACATTAGTTATTATATATCATTGCTACGGTAGCCCGCCGGGTGGAGCGCGCGTGTGCCGATGCCGCCGGACCGACTGCGCAACCTCGGTTTCCTGATCCGCGATGTCTCACGCCTCTACGGCAGGCATTTCGAGCGGCGCGCGCGCGAGCTGGAGCTGACGCTGGCTCAGTGCAAGGTACTGGCGCATCTGTCGCGCAACGAGGGCGTCAGCCAGGCGCGCCTGGCCGAGCTCACCGAGACCGATCCGATGACGCTGGTGCGTACGCTCGATCGCATGCAGCAGGACCACTGGCTCGAGCGGCGCCCCGACCCGACGGACCGGCGAGCGCACCGGCTGTACCTGCGCGAGGAGGCCAAACCGGTGCTCGCGCGCATGTGGAAGATCGCCGAGCAGGCGCGCGGCGAGGCGATCTCGGCGCTGAGCGCGCAGGAGTGCGAGCAGCTGCTCGAGCTGCTTGGCCGCCTGCACGAGCAGCTGCAGGCGCTGGATGCCAGGGCGAGCGACGCACGCCGGCCGCTGCACGCGCAGCCGGCGCTCGCGGCGGATGGGCGCGCAAAGTAACGGGAGCCTCGTGATGGACTCAGCCGCCGATGGATCCACCGCAGCGGGCCGCGCCGCGCCGCCGGGCGGCCGCGTCGAGGAGCGCTCCGAGCGCAGTGCGGAGCTGCGGCGCGCGCGCCTGCGCTGGCCGCTGATGCTCGGCGGGCTGCTGGTGGCGGCAGTCGCGGCCCTCGCGTACTACCTGCTGAGCGGCCGCTACCAGTCCACGGACGACTCCGCGGTGATGGCCGCGCAGACCACCATCTCCACCAACATACCGGGCCGCGTGGTCGAGCTGGACGTGCGCGACAATCAGCGCGTGCAGCGCGGCGAGGTGCTGTTCCGCCTGGACGAGCGGCCGTGGCGCATCGCGGTCGAGGAAGCGCAGGCGAAGCTCGCGGCCGCGCAGCTGCAGATCCACGCGGCCAAGGCCTCCTACCGCCACGAGCTCGAGGACATCGCCGCGGCGCGCGACACCGTGGCCTACGAGCAGCGCGAGTTCGCGCGCCAGCAGCGCCTGCTGCAGTCGGGCATCAGCTCGCGCGCCCAGTTCGATCAGGCGCAGCACGCACTGGAGATCGCGCAGACGCAGCTCGGATCCGCGCAGCAGCAGGCCAATACCTATCTGGCGCTGCTCGGCGGCAATCCGAACCTGCCGGTGCAGCAGCATCCACTGGTGCTCGAGGCACTGGCGGCGCTCGACCGCTCCCAGCTGCAGCTGTCCTACACCACGATTCGCGCCCCGAGCGACGGCATCGTGACCCGGGTCGAGCAGCTGCAGGTGGGCGATTACGTCAATGCCGCAGCGCCGGTGTTCAGCCTGATCTCCACACGGGACGTGTGGGTCGAGGCGAACTTCAAGGAAGACCAGCTCACCTACATGCGTCCCGGCCAGAGCGCCGAGGTCAGCATCGATGCCTATCCGGGCCGGCAGTTCAGGGCGCAGGTGGTGAGCCTGAGCCCGGGCACCGGCGCGCAGTTCTCGCTGCTGCCGCCCGAGAACGCCACCGGCAACTGGGTCAAGGTGGTGCAGCGTGTGCCGGTGCGGCTGCGCCTGCTGGCGGCCGACCAGTCCGCGCTGCCGCTGGATGCGCGCCTGAGCGGATTGTCGGCCGATGTGACGGTCGATACCGGCCACCGTCGCCAGCTGTTCGGCCACGAGAGCCCCTGGAACGGCGCGCCCGCCTTCGATGCCGGGTCCGCGCGCGAGGCTCCCGCCGCGCTGCAGGTGTCGCAGCGCTGAGCGCCGGGCAAGCCGCTCCAGCATGAGTCACCCCGCGCAGGGCGCCGCGGCCATGATGCAACGGCACCGCGGCATGATCACGCTCACCGTGATGGTGGCGTCGATCCTGCAGGCGCTGGACAACACGATCGCCAACGTGGCGTTGCCGCGCATGCAGGGCTCGCTGTCGGCGACCTACGACCAGATGACCTGGGTGCTGACCTCGTACATCGTGGCCGCCGCGATCATGACGCCGCTGACCGGCTGGCTCGCCGATCGCTACGGCCGCAAGCCCCTGTTCCTGGTGTCGATCGTGGGCTTCACGGCCGCTTCGGCGCTGTGCGGTCTGGCGCAGTCGCTCGACCAGATCGTGCTGTTCCGGGTGCTGCAGGGGGCGTTCGGCGCGGCGCTGATACCGATGTCGCAGGCGGTGCTGTTCGACGCCTATCCGCCCCGGGATCACGGGCGCGCCATGGCGCTGTGGGGTCTGGGAGTGGTGCTTGGACCCACCGTCGGACCGATGCTCGGCGGCTGGTTGACCGACAACTACAGCTGGCGCTGGGTGTTCTACATCAACGTTCCGTTCGGCGTGCTCGCCGTGCTCGGAGTGCTCGCCTATTTCCCGGACACCACGCACGAGCGCAAGCACTTCGACTTCTTCGGTTTCGCGATGCTCAGCGTGTTCGTCGGGGCCCTGCAGGTGATGCTCGACCGCGGGCCGCTGCGTGACTGGTTCAACTCGACCGAGATCAAGATCGAGGCCGCGGTCGCGGCGCTGGCGTTCTACCTGTTCATCACGCACACCCTCACGGCGCGGCGGCCGTTCCTGCGGCTGGCGATGTTCCGTGACCGCAATTTTCTCACGGGCAATGTGCTGATCTTCCTCGTGGGCATCGTGCTGTTCGCGACTCTCGCGCTGCTGCCGCCGCTGCTGCAGAACCTGCTCGGCTACTCGGTATTCCAGTCGGGCATGGTCACCTCGCCGCGCGGTCTCGGCACGCTGATCGCCATGATGGTGGTGGGTCGCATCGTCGGCCGCCTGGACGTGCGGCTGATCATCGGCACGGGCCTGGCGCTCACGGCACTGTCGATGTGGCAAATGACCCGCTTCTCGCTGCAGATGGACATGTCGCCGATCGTCTGGTCGGGACTGATCCAGGGATTCGGCACCGGCATCGTGTACGTGCCGATGGCGACACTGGCCTTCGTGACGCTGCCGGCGGGTCTGCGCAACGAGGGCACCGCGCTGTTCAACCTGGTGCGCAACATCGGCAGCAGCATCGGCATCTCGGCGGTGCAGGCGCTGTTCACCAGCAACACGCAGGTGATGCACGCTTCGCTCGCGGCCCACATCACCCCGTTCGTGTTCGCAACCCATGCCCTGGGGCTGTACGCCGGCCGCGCCGCCGAGGCTGCGCTGAACAGCATGATCACCGCGCAGGCCGCGATGATCGCCTACCTCGACGACTTTCATCTGATGATGCTGATGACCCTGCTGTCGATACCGCTGCTGTTATTCGTGCGTGATGCGCGTGCGAGCGCGGGAGCTGCGCGTGTCGTGGCCGAGTGACCGGGGTCGCCGGCCGGCCGCCGGCGGTGCCGTCGGGCCGACCGCGCTCGTCGGCGCCCTGGCGCTGGCCGGCTGCGTCGCCGGGCCGAATTTCGTGCCGCCGGCGGCGCCGAGCGCGCCGCGCTACACGGCGACGCCGCTGAGCGAGCTGGACAAGGCAGCCTCCGCGGCGCCGTCCGCCGCGCCCGCGGCGATGGTCGCGCCGGCGGCGCTGCGGCTCGACAGCGCGCTGCCACCGCCGGCGCGCTGGTGGTCACTGCTCGACTCGCCGCGGCTGGATGCCACCATCCGCGCCGCGCTCGGCGGCAACCGCGACCTGGTGGCCGCACGGGAGCGTCTGGCACGGGCGCAGCAGCTGATCGGCGTGGCCGAGGCGGCGCGGCTTCCGTCAGTGGATGTGAGCGCGACGGCGGGACGCGTCAGATACGGCCCGGCGTTTCTCGGGCCCGAGAAGCTGCCGCCGTTCAGCTACTTCGAGGTCGGACCCAGCGTGAGCTATGCCTTCGATGTCGCCGGCGGCCTGCGGCGCGGCGTGGAGCAGCAACGCGCCCTGGCCGAGTCGCAGCTCGAGCAGCTGCAGGCCGCGGCGCTGGCGCTCAGCGGCAACGTGGCCGTGCAGGCGCTGCGGGTCGCCTCCTCGCAGGCGCAACTGGCCTCGCTGCAGGCGATACTGGACGATGACCGGCAGAATCTGGGGCTGGTGCAGCGTGCGTTCGACGCCGGCGGCGCGACGCGCGTGGATATTCTCAATGCCCAGAGCCAGCTGGCCAACGATCAGACGCTGCTGCCGCCGCTGCGGCGGCAAATGAGCCTCGCGCAGGATGCGCTCGCGCTGCTGGTCGGCCGCCCGCCGGGCTCGTGGCCGGCCCCGGACTTTCAGCTCTCGGAGTTTCACCTGCCCACGCGGCTGCCGCTGGTACTGCCTTCGCAACTGGTGCATCGCCGGCCCGATATCCAGGCCGCCGAGGCGCGCCTGCATGCCGACACGGCCGCGGTCGGTGTGGCGAGCGCCGATCTGTATCCGCAGATCACCCTGACGGGGAACGCGAGCCTGCAGTCCAACCTGCTGCAGAAGCTGTTTGACACGGGTGGCATCGGCGGCGGCTTTGCCGGCAGCCTCACGCAGCCGCTGTTCGACCGGGCGGCGCTGCGTGACAAGCAGCGCGCGGCGATCGATGAGATGCGGGCGGCGCTCGCCGACTATCAGCAGGCGGTGCTCAGCGCCTTCGGTCAGGTCGCCGATGCGCTCGAGTCGCTCGATCACGATCAGGAGCTGCTCGTCAGCGAGCAGAGCGCGGTGCAGACCTCTTCGCAGAATCTCGCCCTGACGCGCGAGAGCTACGCCGCCGGCAACAGCGGGGTACTGCAGGTGCTCGATGCGCAGCGCCAGGACGCGCAGGCGCGACTCGGCCTGGTGCGGGCCGAGTCGCAGCGTCTGCAGGACGCGGTGCAGCTGCTGCTGGCGCTGGGCGGACCCTTGCCTGGGGTCGACTCCGCTGGCCAGCGCCCGGGCGCTGCCCGCGCGCCGCCGGCCCTGGCCTCCACACGCTGAGGTCGCCGGACGCCCGTGCGCAGTGGACGCCGCCGGCGCGGCCGGCGTCGTTTTTCATGTTTTTTACTGCAGTGCGGATTATGATGGGCCGCGAGCATCGGCGACCCCGCTCGACGCGGATCGCCGGCCGTGGATGGGTCTGCGGACGTGTCCAGAGATGCGTTCACAGTTGGGGGTCGTCAATCCGGGGGCGATCGAGGGGCTGTCATGAAATACGTCGTTTGCGCAAGTGGACCTTCGACATGACGGTCTACGACGCGCTGAAGCCGGGGGTCGGGCAGAGCAACATCCTGCACCACCCGAACGACAACCACACCGAGGTCGTCTTCAAGATGGTCGGCAGGACAGACCGCTTCCTGTTCAAGTTCCAGAAGCCCGCGGAGTGAGCGGCGGGATGTGCGGCCGGGGCCCCGGGGCGCTGAGAGTCAGGGCTTGCGAAAGATGCCCAGGCGCTGGCCGAGCGTGCCGCCGGGGCCCGGTGCCGTGGGGCTCGCCGCGGCTGCCGAGGTAGCCGCCGTGGGGGTGGCGCCGGCTGGAGCGGCCGGTGGCGCCGGCGGGGCCGCGCCCGTGGGGCTGGCCGCCCCCGCAGGGGCGGGCGCCGTCGCAGCGGCGGGCGCCGGGACATTTCTGGCAGCGGCAGCGGGGCTGCCCGGGGGCATCGAAGTGCGTGGACCCAGAGAGGGGCGCGGCGCCTCGCGCGCGGCCGCGGGTCCCGTGACGGGCGCTCCAGCGAGGGGAGCGGCTCCCGCGCTCCTGGCCGCTGCAGGGGCGATGGCTGCGGCACTGCCGGCTCGGGCAGTGGCGGCGGCGGCGGGCACACCGGCCGGTGCCGGCGCCCTCGGTGGTCCCTTCGATGGGGACTGCGCGGCGGGCTGTGGCCGCGCGCCGGCCTGGGGCTGCGCAGGGAGCTGGGGCTGTGCGGGGACCAGGGGCAGCATCTCCACCGAGACGTTGAGCCGGCGCTGCTCTCCGGGCTGCAGCGCGCCCACACCTACCACCTGGCGCAGAACCTGCTCGCCGCGTTCATTGGCAATGTCCAGGACGATGCAGTATTCGCACGGATCGGCTCGCTGCCGGTGGGCGATGGTGCCGTCGACGCTCAGGGCGGTATATGCCTCGGCGGCAGCCTGCTTGCCGCCGTTGAAGCGCAGATGATGCCGGCAGCCCGGACAAATCGTCGCGCTTTCGAGTACGGTCGCCTTGCAATGCGGGCACAGGCGAGTCGCACCCGGCTGACCCGCACGCATGCTGCTCATACCGCGCGCGTAGTCCCCTTGCCGAGCTCGAAGGGCGCGGGCCGCTCCACGGCGTGCTTCTCCTCCCAGCCGAATTCGACGTGGCCGCGCATGCGCGAGCCGGCCGCCACGGTGATCGAGGGGGCTTTCACGTCGCCGATGATCGTGCCGGTGCTGAGCACGTCGACCTGCCTGGCGGCGTCGATGTTGCCCTGCAGTTCCCCGCCCACGATCACCACCGCGGCGCGCACCTGGCCCTCGAGCTTCGCGCCGGCGTCGATGCGGAAGTTGCCGTCCACGTGCACGTCGCCCTTGAAGCGACCGGCGATGCGCACGTCGCCGGACCCGGCGATCTTGCCTTCGATGGTCAACTCGGCGGCGATGAGCGACTCCTGCACCTGGGGCGGGGCGGCGGGTCGCGGTGGCGGCGCGGCGGCGGGGCGGCGGGGCGGCTCGGCGCTCGCCGGCGGCTCGGATAGACGCTCGGGCGCCTTGTGCAGCTCGGTGACGGTGGGGCTGGCCGGCACGGGATTGCCGCTCGCCGGCGGGCTCATTGCAGAGCCGGGATCTTTCCAAAGTGCCATGAGCGGGTCCTCCATGCCTGGTCAAGAGGTATAGGGCTATGCAATCCGGAACGGTAACGCCATTCGTGCCCGAAACACCAGTGTCTTCTGTCGGAGACAGCCTACGAGCAACCCTCGCGACGGCTCAGGGCCAGTCCTCCTAGAGTAGAAGCCCTGGAGCGCCCCTAGAGTAGCCCGAATGCCTGACATTGTAATGAATGAGTTCGATTTCGCCGACCGGACGCGCTCCAAGTCGCTGCGGCCGCTGCGGGCCCTGCTGCCCTTCCTCGCCCCCTATAAGCTGATCCTGGTGGCGGCACTGGCGGCGCTGGTGATCGCTTCGGCCGCGCTCCTGATCCTGCCGATGCAGCTCGGACAGCTGACCGATCATAGTCTGGCGGCGCACACCACCCATCTGGACAGCCGCTACTTCATCGGCTTTCTGGCAATGGGCGCGATCCTGGGGGTGTTCGCGGCGCTGCGCTTCTTCCTGGTGACCTGGCTCGGTGAGCGGGTGGTCGCGGACCTGCGCAAGGCGGTCTATCGGCGGGTCGTCGGCATGGACCCAACTTTTTACGAGGTCACGCGCACCGGGGAGGTCATGTCGCGGCTGACCACCGACACCACCCTGGTGCAGGCGATCGCGGGGGTCAACCTATCGATCGCGCTGCGCTCGGCGATCAACCTGATCGGCGCGCTGATCATGCTGTGGCTGACCAGTATCAAGCTCACCGGGGTGATCCTGATCCTGGTGCCGCTGGTCATCGGCCCGCTGATCGCGGTCGCCCGCAAGGTGCGGCGGCTGTCGCGCATCGCGCAGGACCGCGTCGCCGACACCTGCAGCCTGGTGGACGAGACTCTCAACGCGGTACAGACGGTGCAGGCCTTCACGCTCGAGCAGCTCCAGGCGCGCCGCTACGGGGAGGCCGTGGAGCGCAGCTTCACTGCCGCGATCCTGCGCACCAAGGTGCGCGCGGCGCTGACCGGCTTCGGCACCATGCTGGTGATCGGCGCGAGCACGTTCGTGCTGTGGCTGGTGGTGCGGGCGGTGGCCTCGCATCAGATGACCGAGGGGCAGCTCACGCAGTTTCTCTGGTACGCGGTGATCTTCGGCTCCTCGGCGACCGCGCTGACCGAGATGTGGGGCGAGGTGCAGCGCGCGGCGGGCGCGATGGAGCGGCTCGCCGAGCTGCTGCAGGCCGAGCCCGTCATCAAGGCCCCCGCGCACCCGGCCCGGCTGCCGGCGCGCTCGCGCGGACGCATCAGCTTCGAGCACGTGCACTTCCGCTACTCCTCGCGGCCGGAGCACTACGCGCTGCACGATCTGTCACTCGAAGTGCAAAGCGGGGAGACCGTGGCGATCGTGGGCCCCTCGGGAGCCGGCAAGAGCACGAGCCTGCAGCTGCTGCTGCGCTTCTACGATCCGGAGCGCGGGCGCATCTGCGTGGACGGGTGTGACATCGCGAGCCTCGACCCGCTGGAGCTGCGCCGGCAGATCGGCCTGGTGCCGCAGGAGACCATGCTGTTCGGGACGAGCGCACGCGAAAACATCTCCTATGGCCGCCCGGGCGCGAGCGATGAGGAGATCGAAGCGGCGGCGCGCGCGGCCGCGGCCGATGAGTTCCTGCGCGGGCTGCCGAGCGGCTACGACACCTTCCTCGGCGAGCGCGGCACGCGGCTGTCGGGCGGCCAGCGCCAGCGCATCGCGATCGCGCGTGCGATATTGAAGGACCCGCCCATCCTGCTGCTGGATGAGGCCACCAGCGCACTGGATGCCGAGTCGGAGCGGCTGGTGCAGATGGCGCTCGCGCGGCTGATGCGCGGGCGCACGACGCTGGTGATCGCGCACCGGCTGGCCACGGTGCTGAAGGCCGACCGGACCGTGGTGCTCGAGTCCGGGCGAGTGGTGGCCGTGGGCAATCACGCGGAGCTGTTACGCGCGAGCCCCCTGTATGCGCGGCTGGCCGCCCTGCAGTTCGGAACCGCTGAGCTGCGGCAGCTGGAGGTCGCGGCGGGGTAGGGTGGCGGCGCGACGGCGCCGTCGCGCGGCGCCGCAGGCGCGCGCCTGGCCGCGGCGCGGCGCGCGCGGCGCGCTGCACCGGGGATGGAGACACGGCGATGGGCAGTCACGCTCAGGTGATCGACAATCCGGCGCGCAGCCGCTTCGAGCTGGCGCTGCCCGGCGGCGCCACGGCGTTCATCGATTACACCTACCGGGATGTCGCGGGGACGGGACGCGCCGGGCCCGAGGCCGGCGCCACGGCGCCCGAGGCTGGGGGCGCCGCGCCGCGCGTTCGTGTGCTCACGCACGCAGAGGTCCCCGCGCAGCTGCGCGGCGCGGGCATCGGCGCGCAGCTGGCGGCCGGCGTCCTCGAGCTGCTGCGCGCGCGCGGCGAGAGGGTCGTGCCGGTGTGTCCCTATGTGGTGGATTTCATTCACCGCCACCCGCAGTACGCGGATGTGGTGGCGCGCTGAGGCTTGCAACCACACTGCCCGCCGCGGCTGACAAATTCCCGTTGCGTTTCGCGCACCGCACCTTATGATCGCGGCCTTTCGCATTGACGGAGTCTCTGCAGTCCCCATGGACGCGGAACATGATGCCCCGGCTCGCACGCGTATTCGTACTCGCACTCGGGCTGCTGCTGCTGAGCCGCGGCCCGCGCGCGGCTGCGGACGCGAGCGCCACGGGAGATGCGAGCGCCACGGCGGACGCGAGCGCCACGGCGGACGCGAGCGCCACGGCGGAGCGCTTCGCGATTCACGCGCAGACGACCTTCGTGCAGCAGGGCACGGACGACTTCACCTCACCCTACAGCGGCCCCAATAGCCTGACGCCGCTGACCACGCGCGAAACCTTCGACGTCAGTCTGTTCCTCGGCGCGCGGCTCTGGCAGGGAGCCGAAGTCTGGGCCGAGCCGGAGATCGATCAGGGCTTCGGACTCGACAACACCCTGGGGGTGGCCGGATTTCCCAGCGGTGAGGATTATAAGGTGGGAAGCAACACGCCCTACTTCCGTATGCCGCGCTGGTTCGTGCGCCAGACGATCGATACGGGCGGGGAGCGGCAGGCGGTGCCGGGCGCAGCCGATCAGCTTGCCGGCTCGCAGAGCGCCGAGCGCTGGGTGCTCTGGCTCGGCAAGTTCTCGGTCACGGATGTGTTCGATACCAATCAATATGCACACGATCCGCGGATGGATTTCTTCAACTGGGCGGCCGTCGACGCCGGCACTTTCGATTACGCGGCCGATGCCTGGGGATACACCGTGGGCGCCGCCGCCGAGCGCTACACCGGTGCCTGGGCGTTGCGCGCCGGTGTCTTCGATCTGTCCGACGTGCCCAACAGCGAGTCGCTGGAGCGCGGCTTCGACGAGTTTCAGATCGACGCCGAGATCGAGCGGCGCTACACACTGTTCGGACAGACCGGCCGCGTGCTGCTCACCGGCTTCGACAGCCGCGGGCGCATGGGACTGCTCGATCAGGCCATCGCGCTGGCGCTGTCCACGGGCACGACGCCGAACACCGCGAGGGTGCGTCAGTATCGCGGCCGCATGGGTGTGAGCCTCGATCTGGAGCAGCCGATCAGCGCGGATCTGGGCCTATTCGCGCGTGCCGGCAAGGCCGCCGGCAACGTCGAGACTTACGAATTCACCGACATCGATCGCACCGCCGAGCTGGGTGCCTCCCTCAAGGGGCGTCGGTGGCAGCGTCCCGACGACACCGTCGGTGTCGCAGCCATCGACAACGGCATCTCGGCCGAGCGCGAGCAATACTTCGATCTCGGCGGGCGCGGCATCCTGTGCGGCGATGGCAGGCTGCCGCACGCGGGCGCCGAGCAGATCATCGAGACCTACTACAGCTTCGCGCCGCTGTCCTGGGCGCAGGTCAGCCTGGACTATCAGTGGATCGACAATCCCTGCTACAACGCCGATCGCGGTCCCGTATCGGTCGGGGCGATACGCCTGCACGCGCAGTTCTGAGCGCGCGGGCGGCGCGTACGGGCCGCGCGTGAGGGCAGCGCGGGCGGCGCGCGCCGCGCTCGCAGCGCGTACGCCGCGCGCTACGGCAGTGCCTGCAGGGCGCCGAAGGTGCCCGGGGTGCCGGCGTTCTGCAGCAGCACACCGGGGGCATTCGGCACGACCCCGTTCACGGCGCTCTGCGCCGGACCGGTGCCGACGATGATGTCGGGATGGCCGTCGGCGTTGACGTCGGCCACCGCGATCTCGTTGGCGTTCGGGGCCGAGTAGCCGGTGGCCGCGAGGAACGTGCCTGGACTCGCGGCATTCTGCAGCAGCACGCTGACGCCGCTCGCGCTGCCGATGACGATATCCGGCAGACCATCGCCGTTGAGGTCGGTCACGACGATGGATTCAGCCGCGCAGGCGCCGGGGACGGGATAGCTCACGGGGGCCGTGAACTGCCCGGGGGCGGCGCTGTTCTGCAGCAGCACCGAGACCGTGGGAGCCATGCAGCCGCTCGGGCCCGGATCGGTGATGACCAGGTCATTGAGGCCGTTGCCGGTCAGGTCGGCGATCGCGACGAGGTTGGCGCCCTGGAACTGGTCGTTGGGCGTCTGGGTGAACACGGAGACCGGGGCGGCGTAGGTCGTGGCAGAGGCGGCGCCGGTGTGGAACAGGATCTTCACCCCGACGTTGTCCGTCAGGGCCACATCCGGGATACCGTCGCCGTTGAGGTCCCCCAGGGCGACCCAGTTGGCGCCGCCCGAATACAGGCTGATGGGGCTCGCGAACACACCCGGAGAGCTCTGCAGGAACAGCGAGACCTGGAAATCCGCGGACACCAGATCGGGCATGCCGTCGCCGTTCATGTCGGCAATCGCGACCTGCGAGGCGCCCGGAGAGTTCAGCAGCACGGGCGTCTGGAATGTCCCGGGGGACGCGGCGGTGTTGAGAAATACCGCCAGCTGGCCGTCGTCGTAGCTCGCGGAGACCACGTCCGGCAGGCCATCCGCGGTGAGATCGGCACTGGCCAGATACAGCGGATCATTGCCATCGGCGGTCGCCACCGGTGCGGCGAAGGCGCCGGCACCAGTGGACAGATAGCTCTCGAGGTCACCGGCATTGTCGTAGGCGTGATAGAGCACGGTGCTGGTGGCGAGCACGGAGGTGTCGCCGTTGCCGGTGAAGTTACCGGCGACCAGTCCCAGGGATACGTCCTGCGCAGGCGTGGTGGTTGGCGGGGGACTCGCGACTCTGCAGTCGCGGCAGCAGTTCCAGCAGTTGTTGCCGCTGCAGCTGGCCAGCGCGGGCAGGGCGGCCAGCAGCGCCCAGCGGTGCCAGCAGCGCCGCTGCCGCTGATTGAAGGATTCCGACATGGTGCCTCCCATCGACCCCATACCCACCGGCCCGGCGGGCCGGGTCATGCGCGCCGGGTCACGCTGAACAAACGCGCCAGCGCGTCACGCGCTGACAGCGTGGGCAGGGCCCAGGGGTACGCGTGCGCTCGCCGTGGCGCCCCGTCACTATTTTCGCGTCACCGCGGTGGTCCGACCAGTACGCAGCGCACAGGGACGATGCGCAGGCTGGCTCGCTCATGAGCGCGCGGCGCCCGCGTCCGTCGGCTCGAGCACCGCTACCGGCAAGGCCTGAAACAGCGCCTCGGCGGACAGCCCGCCGTCATCGGGCCGCAGCGCCCGGGCGGTGAGCAGCTCGTGCCACGCGCGAGTCGGCTGCAACGCCGGCGGCAGCGGCAGTCGCGTGCTCGCCGTGAAGCGGCGCGTCAGGCGACGGCGCGGGAAGCGCGCGGCCGCGACGATCAGGCTGTCCTCGCCGTGTGCGCGCGCGTAGGCGCAGATCTCGTCGGCCTCGGCGCCGTCCGCCTGCAGCGGCTGGTAATCGCCGGCGTCGTACAGCCGCGGGTGCGCTGCCCGGTGCTGCAGCAGTGAGTGCGTGATGGCGAGCTTGATGCGACCGTCGGGCCAGTCGCGCAGCAGACCGGCCATCGCCGCGGCCCGATCGCGCGCGAGGTCCGCGGGCAGTGCGTCCAACAGCAGCGCGCGCCGCTGGAAATCGACCGGCCGGCGATTGTCCGGATCCACCAGCGAGAAGTCCCAGACCTCGGTGCCATTGTACAGATCCGGAACGCCGGGCGCGGTCAGCGCGATCACAGTCTGCACCAGGCTGTTGCGCGCTCCGAGGCTGGCGAGCTCGCGTGCAAACGGCAGGAAGGCGCCGAGGAATGCCACCGAGCGGTTGCCCGTCAGGGCCGCGTCGATCAGCGCCGTCGTCGCCTGCTCGTACTCGAGGTTCGGTATCGCCCAGTTGGTGTGCACCCGCGCCTCGCGTATCGACTTGACCATCGCGGCGCGCACCCGCCCGGCGTACGCGGCCAGCGCCGGTGTGGCGCCGCGCGGCAGCGCCGCCGCATCCAGCAGCTCACACGGCCAGCTGCCCAGCAACAGCTGATAGAGCAGGTACTCGTCGTTGCGGTCAGGCCGTAGCTCCGCCTCGCTCGGTCCCGACGGCCCGCGCAGGATGCGCGACCATACCGGCAGCTGCTCGCGCCATTCGACGGGCATCTCCGCCAGCGCGGCGAGCCGGGCACGTGCGTCGGCGCCGCGCTTGCTGTCGTGTGTGGCGAGCGTCAGCAGCGCATGCGGCCAGCGCTGCGCGCGCAGTTGATTGGTGCGATGAAAGGCGGCGAGCGTGCCACCGAAGCGGTCGGGATCGCCGCCCACCTCGTTGAGGGCGATGAAGCGGTTGTAACGATAGAAGGCGGTATCCTCCACGCCCTTGGCGGCCACCGGACCGCTGTATTGCTGCAGATGCATCGCACAGCGCAGCAGCGCCTGGTGCGAAAAGCCGCTGCGTGTCTGGCGGCGCAGCGCCCCGGTCAGCACCTGCTCGAGGAAATCGAAGACGCTCGGATCGATCTCGGTCTCGTGGCGGCGCGCCCTGGACAGCGCCCAGGTCAGATCGCGCTGGTCCGCGGCGTCGAGCTCGCCACCGTCGTCCAGATAGGTGCGGTATACGGGGAAGCAGGCGATGGTCCGCTCGACGGCGCGGCGCAGCAGGTTCTGCGTGAAGTCCTCGGTACGCGGATTCTGTCGCGCCAGCCGCGCCAGGGCGCGCGCGAGCATATTGAGCTCGCCGGCCATCTCGTTTTCCATGATGTGCAGCTTCGAGTCGTGCGCGATCTCGGGGTAGCCGCGGCGCTCGCCGGTGAACTCCACGTAGCAGTCGCTGAACGCGCCCGCCGCGGCCGGGTCCACCAGCAGAGCGAGTACCTGATTCAGGAAGTCGTAGCCGGTGGTGCCGTGGGTCGGCCAGTCTTCCCGCAGCCGCTCGTGCGGGGACAGGATCTTCTCGACGATCAGGTAGAACTCATCGTCCCGCCGGCCGGCCCGCGCCAGCTGCCCGGACAGGCGCACCAGATAGGCCTTCGGGTCGTACAGCCCGTCGATATGATCGATGCGCAGCCCGTCCAGGATGCCGTCGGCAGCCATCTGCAGCACGCGCCGGTGCGCGTGATCGAACACCTCGGGCAGCTCCATGCGCAGCCCCGCCAGATCGTTGATGTTGAAGAAGCGCCGGTAGTTGATGTCATCGGCGGCCACCCGAAAGTGCGCCAGGCGCCAGTGCTGCGTCCGAATCAACCCATGCAGCGCCTTCCAGCTGGCCGCATGGCCCGGCTGCCCGTCGAACTGTTCCAGCCCGGCGTACAGTGCGGCGCGCGCCTGCGCATGCTCGCGCACCACGGCGGCGAGGCGCGCCTTGAGCTCGGCGGCACGCCGCGGCAGCTGCAGGCGTGTCTGCGGCAGCCAGGCGAACGCGTCGGCCAGCTCCTCGAGCCGCAGATCCCCGTCGGGAAGGATGCGCGCGTAATCGGGCGGCCAGACCGGCAGCTTGTGCGTGTCGTAGGCCCACACCGCGAAGCTGCCCTCCTGCTCATCGAACCTCAGGCGCAGCACGCCGCGCTCGAGCTCCACGCCATACTGATCGCCGAGCAGCGGCACGAGCAGCTTGTCGTGCAGGTAGCGGCGCTCCGGGTCCCATTCGATGTCGAACCAGCCCGCGTGCGGGGCCTCGGCGCCGAGCTCGAGCACCTCGAGCCACAGCGGATTGTCCGCTCCGCCGACCCCCATATGGTTCGGCACGAAATCCAGCAGCTGGCCGAGACCGTGATGGGCGAGCGCCGCGCACAGCTGCGCAAACGCCGCCTCCTCGCCCAGCTCGGGGTTGAGCTGGTGGTGATCGACGATGTCGTAGCCATGTGCGCTGCCGGGCCGCGCCTTCAGGTACGGGGAAAAGTAAGCGTGACTGATGCCCAGCTTGCGCAGGTAGGGGGCGAGCTGGGCGGCGCGGTCGAATCCGAACTGATGGGTCAGCTGCAGCCGGTAAGTCGCGCGCGGGATCATGGCGTGTCAGCCGCGCAGCCAGCAGCGCACGCTCCAGGGCCCGACGCTGCCCCGCGGGCCCGCCCGTCCCTGCCGCCACAGCAGCCGTCCCGGCGCATCGTCAAAGCCATCGTCAAAGCCGCTGCGGCCCTCGGGTCGGAGGTTCAGCGCGAGCGTCAGCTCGCCGCCGCCATCGGCGCGCCAGTGCGCGCTGAGCGCCGCGGGGCCGAGCGCGCGGTACTCGCCGGCATGCGTCAGCCGCGGCAGCAGCGGCACGATGTGTCGCCTGCGCACCTCGAGCAGCCGGCGGTACCAGCGCAGCACGGCCGCATGAGGCGGTTCGGCGAGCTGCTCCCAGTCGAGCTTGCTCGCCAAAAAAGTGCTCTCGGCCGTCGGGTCGGGGATGCACGCGCATGCGGCGGTGTCGTGCGCTGCGTCGCAGCGCGCGAATTGCTCGCGTCGACCGCGGCGCACGCTGTCGGCCAGCGCGCCGCCGAAGTCGCAGAAGAACTGGAACGGGCGGGTGCTGCCCCACTCCTCTCCCATGAACAGCAGCGGCACCTGCGGAGTCAGCAGGCACGCGGCGGTCACCGCGCGCAGCGCCTCCGGGGCGGCGAGTGCGCCGAGCCGCTCCCCGCAAGCGCGGTTACCGATCTGGTCGTGGTTCTGCGTGAACGCCACGAAGGCGGTCGGTGGCAGCTGCGCGCAGGGCTGCCCGCGCGCCGAGCCGCGCCCGCCCGACAGCGCGCCCTGAAAGACGAATCCCTGCGTCAGCGCGCGGCCGAGCTGGGCCGCATCGCCGACGGGATAGTCGGCGTAGTAGCCCGCGCGCTCGCCGCTTGCTGCCACGTGCAGCACGTGGTGCAGGTCGTCGTTCCACTGCGCGTCGTACCGCAGCGGCTGTCCGGCCGCGTCGCGTTTCAGCCAGTGCGTCTCGTTACGCTCGTTCTCGAGCACCAGGTGGATCTGGCGCGGCAGCCCCTGGGCGCGCACCCGGCGCGCGAGCTCCTGCAGGAAGGGCGGGCGACTCGCATCGGCGATCGCGTGTACGGCATCGAGGCGCAGACCGTCGAAGTGATACTCCTGCAGCCAATAGAGTGCGTTGTGGATGAAGTAGTCGCGTACCACGCGGCTGCCGGGGGCATCGAAGTTGATGGCCGCGCCCCAGGGTGTGTGATGCCGCGCATTGAAGAACTGCGACGCATAGTGCGCCAGGTAGTTGCCTTCGGGCCCGAAGTGGTTGTAGACCACGTCCAGCAGCACCATCAGGCCGCGCGCATGCGCGGCGTCGACCAGCGCCTTGAGGTCCTCCGGGCGCCCGTAGCTGGCATCGGGCGCGAACGGCAGCGCCCCGTCATAGCCCCAGTTGCGCCGTCCGGGAAAGTCCGCGAGCGGCATCAGCTCGATGCCGGTCACTCCCAGGCTCACCAGATGCTCGAGCCGCTCGATCGCGGCGCGGAAGGTGCCGGCGGCCGTGAACGCCCCGATGTGCAGCTCGTAGAGGATCGCCTCGTGCCACGGACGGCCGCGCCATGCCTGATCGCGCCACGCGTAGGCGAGCGGGTCGATGACCTCGCTCGGGCCGTGCACATCCTCGGGCTGAAAGCGCGAGGCCGGATCCGGCACGAGTGTGCCGTCGGGCAGTGCGTAGCGATAGCGGGTGCCGGCGCGCGCGCGGCGGGTCGTGAGCGTGTGCCAGCCCGCGCCCGCCGAGCGCATGCGCAGCGCCGGCGCGGCGCCGGCGAGCCGCAGCTCGATCTGCTCGAAGCGCGGCGCCCAGAGCCGAAAGCGCACGCCAGCGGCATCGCCGCGCGCGAGCTGCGCGCCGAAGGGCATGCCGTGTTCGTCGCGCGCCCCCTGCGGGGCCCGCACCGCCCGGGGCGACGGGCGCACGCCGGCCTCAGAACGCGCGGAAGATGTCGTTGACCAGATCCTGACCGATGCCGAGCCCGGCGCCCAGGCCCAGGCCGCCGAGCATGGTGCCGAAGAAGCCGCCGCCGCCGCCGAACGCCGGCGCGCCCATCCAGCCGCGCGGCTGCACGGTGGGCTGCGGATGGGTCTGCAGCTGCGCCTCCAGGGCCTGAATGTACTGGGCCATCTGCTGCAGCATCATCTGCGTCGATTGACTGAAGGAGGCGATGCTCATGCCGAGCTCGCGCAGGTCCATGTTGAGGTCGCGTCCGCTGGCATCATCCTTGGCGTTGGCCTGGATCTTGGTGGCAAGCCCCTGGAGCTGCTGGGCGATATTCTGAGTCTGCTGCTGCAGTTGCAGGGTCTGCTGCTGCGCTACCTGGTAATCCATCATGCTCTCCGTAATTCGAGTCGGTGACCGGGATTTTAGAGCTTCGGGCCCTCGGTTGGACCGCCGCGGCGGCAAAACGATCCGCTTTGCAGCATCGCCGCGGTAGAATTCGCCGCGATGCAGCTGGCGGGGCGGTGCGGGCACTGCCCCGGCAGGGGATGTTCCGCCCGCGTGCGCCTGCCGGTGACTGCTGCGAATGACCCGGTCCCTCGACCGACTGCGTGTCGCGTTGCGCCTGTGCGCCCGGTGCGGCGTGCTGGCCTGCCTCGCGTGCAGCGGATGCGTCACGCCGATGCGCGCGAGCGACGGCGCCGCCCGCCTGCTCCGGCAGATGTATCTGGCCAGCGGTGGCCGTGCCTGGGCGGCGCTGGCCGGCGCCGAATTCTCCGGCCAGTGCGACATCGGGGGGTTGACCGGCAGCTTCCACCAGATCGTCGACTTCCGACAGGGACGTGACGTCCTCAGCTATCGGGCGGGTCTGCTGCGCGGGGCCTCCGGGACGGCCCGCGCGCGCAGCTGGTGGATGGACGAGAAGGGCCTGGTGACGGTGGAGCAGACGCCGGATGCGCTGATCGACGCCGCCACGCAGTCCTACGAGGATCGCAACGGCTGGTTTCATCCCGGGCCTGCCGATACGCCCATCTATCGGGGAGTGCAGCAGGACGGCGCACGCTCATTCTATGTGGTGCAGGTGCACCCGCCCGGCGGACGCCCCCTCACGCTGTGGATCGACCCGAAGACCCACCTGCTGGACCGGGTGCTGTGGATCGACGCGTACCGGCACCCCAATGTCCAAACCTTCTCCGACTACCGGCGCGTGGGCGGCGTCGTGTATCCGTTCGTGCAGCGCGATTCCAGCGGTGATCCGGACAGCGATGTGACGACGCGCATCACGGGCGTGAGGCTGCGCGCCGATCTGAGCGACCGCAGCTTCGGCGCGCCACCCTCGCACGTGCAGGATGCGCGGCTGCTGACGCGAGCGGACTTCGCGACCATCCCGTTCACCCTGCGCGCCGGCATCATCACCGTGGACGTATCGATCGATGGCGCGCCGGCGCTGCCCTTCATGCTCGATTCGGGCTCATCGAACGTGCTGACTCCGCAGGCGGCGGCACGCCTGCATCTGAGCCTGCGCGGCAGCGTGGCGGTGGACGGCGTGGGCAACCAGCAGGTGACCGCGCACCTGACCGAGGTGCCGCGTTACCGCGTCGGTGAGGTGGAGCTGTCCAATCAGCGCTTCGTGGTGCTGCCGCTTCCGCCCGAGCTGCTCGACCGGGACCACAGTCCGCCGATCGCGGGGCTGCTCGGCTACGAGCTGCTGCGCCGCTTCATCGTCCGCGTCGACTACCAGCGCGGGCAGCTGACCCTGTGGAGATCGACGCGCGAGCCGGGCAGTGCCGCGGGGGTCAAGGTGCCGCTGGAGTTCGACGAGAGGGACTGCTTCGTGACGGCCGAGGTGGACGGGGATGCGGGACTGTTCCGTGTCGATACCGGCGATGACGGGGCGCTGACGCTGCTCGGCGATTTTTATCTGGGTCACCGCGTGCCGATCGAGCTGCCGGGCCTGCGCAGCTCCCAGGGCGGCGTCGGCGGCAGCGTCCGCACCCTGTTGACGCGCGTGCAGTCGCTGTCGATCGGGCCCTTCACGCTGGATCGTCCGCTCACCGAGCTGCATTTCGCGAGCGCCGGAGCGTTCGCCTCCGCGCAGATCGCCGGTAACCTCGGGGCACAGATATTCCGCAATTTCGTGCTGACCTTCGACTACCCGCATCACGCGCTGTATCTGCGCAAATCGCCGCAGTTCGGCGCGCAGGTTCCCTACAACCGCTCGGGCCTGCTACTGGATGCCGGCGCGGATGGCGGGCTCGTGGTGGCGGCGGTCGATGATGCGTCCCCCGCGGCCGAGGCCGGCCTGCGGCTGCGCGATCGGCTGCTGGCGGTCGACGGGCGGGCGGTGCGCTCCCGCGATTTCGCGCAAGTCACCCGACAGCTGTCGCGACCGGCCGGCACGCAGTTGATGCTCGATGTGTTGCGTCGTGGGGCGCACCTGCGGTTGCAGCTGACGCTGCAGGAGCTGCTGCCGCTCGAGGGGGAGCTGTATGCGCCGCCGCGCCGCGTCGGCTTCCTATCCCCGTCTCTCTGAGGCGCCGGCGCTGGCGGCGAGGACCGGATCTTGGCCGGCGAGCGCACGAGTTGCTAAAATGTACGACGGTCGTCGTTCGCCACCTACGCTGCGCCGCCAGTCGGCAGGGGGGAAAGCATGCGTCGTGCAACGCTATACCGGATCACGGGTGCGGTCGTCGGGGCCGCCGCGCTGATCAGCGGTGCCGCCTATGCCCGCATCTCGAACAATCCTCTGAACACGCTCGCCACCGGCGATGCGCACCTGATGTCCGCGGGACCTCTGGCCTTCGGTCCCGACGGGATCCTGTTCGTCGGCGACTCCATCGGCGGTCAGGTGATGGCGATCGATACCCACGACCGTCGGCCGGCCTCCGCCGCGAAGGTCGACGTGCAGGACATCAACGCCAAGATCGCCGCGATGGTGGGCATCACCCCCGACCAGCTCGTGATCAACGACGTCAAGGTCAATCCCATCTCCAAGAACGTCTACCTGTCGGTGTCGCGTGGCCGCGGACCCGATGCGATGCCGCTGATCGTGCGCGTGGAGCGCGGCAGCGACCGGATCAGTGTGCTGCCGCTGGATGACGTGGCGCATGCCGCGGTGCAGCTGTCGGATGCGCCGGCGTCCGCGTCCGCGGCGGACCCGCCGAACGGCCGGCCGAGCTCGCGCATGCTGACCATCACCGACATGGTCTACGTCAAGGGCGATCTGATGGTGGCGGGCCTGTCGAACGAGGAGTGGTCCTCGGCGCTGCGCTCGATACCCTTCCCGTTCCAGCGCACGGCGGCGCAGGGCGCCACGATCCAGATCTGGCACTCCTCGCACGGACGCTTCGAGACGCAAGCGCCGATCCGCACGTTCGTGCCGTACGACATCGACGGCCGCAACTACGTGCTCGCCGCCTATACGTGCACGCCGCTGGTGAAGATCCCGTTCAGCGAGCTGCACCCCGGCGCCAGAATTCACGGCACGGAGATCGCCGATCTGGGCGCGGGCAACCAGCCGCTGGACATGGTGCCGTATCGGCGGAACGGCCATGACTACATCCTCATCAACAACACCTCCCGCGGCGTCATGAAGCTGCAGGCCGACGATCTGGGTGCCTACAAACCCATCTCGGCGCCGACCATCACCAACGTCGCGGGCGTGCCCTACCAGACGATCAGCGATCTGCAGAACGTACGGCATCTGGCCCGTCTGGATGCCCAGGACGTGCTGATTCTGACGGGCAAGAGCTCGGGGCCGCCCTGGCAGGCGGGCCCGCTGATCGGGCCGGTCAATCTGCAGACCATCCCGCTGCCTTAATTGCGCAGCAGTCAGCTCGTCAGCGCCGCTGCGATCGTCCTCGTCTCGGGGGCGATCGCCGCGGCGCAGATTCATGACCACCTGGCCGCCCCGCCGGCGGGTGCGGCGAGTGCGGCGAGCGCTGCGGCGACGAGCCCCGCTGCGACGAGCCCCGCTGCGACGAGCCCCGCTGCGACGAGCGTTGACGCACAGGGCACGCCGGCGCGGATCGGTATCCGGTTCGCGGGCTCGAGTTTCACCGTCAGCGGCTGGAAGCCGCCGCCCACGGCCCCGCAAGGCGGCTGGTCCGCCGTGTTCGCAGTGTATGCGAGCGTGGCGGCCGCGCCGGGCGCGTCGCCTACGCCGGTCACACCGGGACTGCCAGCGCTGCTGGGCAGCTACGCGATCGAGCATGGCGCGCTGGTGTTCCGGCCGCGCTTCCCCCTCGCCGCCGGCATGCAGTACCGCGCGGTGTTCACGCCACCGCGCGCACCCGCGATCAGCAGGGTGTTTTACGGGCCGCCGCGCGATGTCACCCCCTCGACACGCGTGCTGCACATCTATCCTTCCGCCGCTGTCCTGCCCAGCAATACGCTGCGGCTGTACATCTATTTCTCGGCGCCGATGAGCCGAGGCGAGGCCGCGGCGTACGTGCACGTGCTCGACGCGCACGGGCATGTGCTGCACGAGGTGTTCCTGCCGGGCGAGGAGCTGTGGGATCCGCAATTCACGCAGCTGACCCTGACGTTCGACCCGGGACGCATCAAGCGAGGACTCACGTCCAATGAGCGCATGGGCCCGCCGATCGCGCCGGGCGCGCGCTACACGCTGGTGATCGAGCGCGGCTGGCCGGATGCGCGCGGCGTGCCGCTGGTGGCCGGCGCGAGCAAGGTATACCGGGGCGGTCCCGCGCTGCGCACCCCGCCCGATCCGCACCAGTGGCGCGTGGGCGCACCGGCTGCCGGCGCGCGCGGGCCCGTGACGGTCGATTTCCCTCATCCGATGAACTATCCGCTGCTGCAACGGATGCTGCGCGTGACCGGGCCGCACGGCTCGGTGGCCGGCAGCATCGGTATCGGGCATGACGAGACGCGCTGGAGCTTCACGCCGCGGCGGGCGTGGCCCGCGGGCCGCTACCAGCTGATCGTCGATCGGGACCTGGAGGACGTGGCCGGCAACCGCATCGACCAGCCGTTCGACATCGACGTGTTCCAGCGCGTCACCGAGCACATCGTGACGCGAACGCTCGCGGTGCCGTTCGAGGTGCGCTGAGCCCGGGCAAGCCCGGAGCCGAGCATCCGACGGGTTCAAGACCAGCGGCGGCATCGAACACTCCCGGAGAGATGCATCTGAGGCATCTCTCCGGGAGTGTCCGCTACCGCCCTTCGAGCCGAATCCTCTGAAAAGCTCAGGTCCGGGGCTGGCAGGCGTCAGGGCGCCTTGCACTCGAAGCTGTCGGCCGAGTGCGGGTCGCCGCCGATGTAGTGCGCGTACTTCGGGTAGGGACACAGCGGCCGGGTGATGCCGGGAAAGGCGCGGCCGCGCGCCAGCAGGCGCTCGGGCGCTACGCCGTGCTCGGTCCATTGCTGGATGGCCGTCAGCGCATCGAAATCGTCGGTCGCGGGGCCGCCGGCGCAGTGGTTCATCCCGGGCACGAGGAACAGTCGCGCCCAGGCCTGTGGCGGCCCGAACTCGCGCGTGAGCTCCCGATACCAACGAATGATGTCATCGGCGGAGAACACCGGGTCGCTCATACCCTGGTAGATCAACATGCGCCCGCCGTGGGCGATGAAGCTGGTCATGAAGGTGGAGACGGCGTCATTGATCGCGGCGGTCTGCGCGACCGCGGGCGGGTCGCGATCGAAGTCGAAGCTCGCATCCGTCAGCCCGGGACGCGGCGGGGTCAGAAAGTACAGCTGCATCGCGTTCAGACCCAGCGTGGCATTGATGGCGTTGGAGGCGCCCGACGGCGCGCTGCCGAGCTTCCAGGCGCGCCAGCCCGGAGCGCCGATGCCCGCATCGTACGGCCAGGGTGAGTAGAGCGCATGGCCGGCGGAATCGTGCGCGCCGTCGAACACCGCGCGCAGCACCGCCAGCTTGGCGCCGCTCAGACAATCCTGATGCACTCCCGCCGGACACTGCAGCACGGCGGGGTCGAAATGGCAGGCCGCCACGTCGTTGATCATGCCGTCGGCCAGGCCGTCGAGCGCATCGCATTGGCGCAGCACCGCGCGCGACACCTGTTGCAGCTCGGCCGTGGTGAAGGACCGGCTGAGAATCGGTCGGCCCTGCGCATCGCGCGGGGCGACCTTGGAGAACTGATCGGTATCCCAGACCTCGCCGATGGCGGCGGCGGAGAGGTGGAAGCCGGGATCGCCCGCGACCACCCCGTCGAAGTCGTCGGGAAAGCGCTGGGCGGCCATCATCGCATCCCGGCCGCCGTTGGAGCAGCCGACCAGATAGCTATAGCTCGGTCGGCGCCCGTAGAAGCGCGCGATCATCTGCTTGGCGAGCTCGCTCACCTTGCCGATCGAGGCATACGCATAATCGAGGCGCGCCTGCTGATCGGCCGCGAAGCTCGCATCCGGACCCTCGTGGCCGCCATCGGTCGAGACCACGGCGAAGCCTCGCAGCAACGCCGGTGGGGAGCTGCCCGCGGCGCCGCCGAGCGCCGGAGCGATGAAGCCGTCCAGACCGGCGCCCCCCTGATAGACGAAGCGGCCGTTCCATTGCAACGGCAGGCGCAGCTGAAAGCCGATGGCGTAGTGTCTGCCGTGCACGCCGGTGCGCGGGTCCAGTGCGCCCTGCACCAGGCAGTGTGCCGGCAGCTGCAGTGGCGGCAGCGGCGGTGTGCCGGGTGCGCGCGGCAGCGGGCCGGCGCCGACCAGGCGCGCGACGCTGATCGTGAGCCGCGCCGAGCGCAGCTGCAGCAGTGCCTGGCAGCCTGCGGCAGCGGATGCGGCAGATGCAGCGGAGGCCGCGGGCGCGGCAGCGCCGGCGGATGCGGCAGCGCCGGCGGATGCGGCGGCGGGCGTGGCGGCGACGCCGGATGCTGCCGATGCGGCGAGCAGCAGTGCCGCGCAGACGCCGATGAGCCGCGCCAGTGCGCCACGCCAGCGATTGTGCACGATCATGGATGTGCCCCGGACCCCTCAGCTGATCATTTAGTCAGTTCTGTACTGGATGGTCAAATGCAATCGGCGCAGCGTCCGGTGCCCGGGGGCCGCGGTGGCCAGGGCCGCGTGGCAGGCGCAGTCGCGGTAACATGCGGCGCGGCGGAGGTCAGCGATATGGAGCAGCGCGGCGGCGGGCAGGAGACAGAGCGGCCGAGCGCCGGGCGCGGCGCGGCGAGGTCGGGTGCGCAGGGCGCGGCGGCCGCGCGGCCGGTCCGGATCACCCCGTACCGGCCGGAGGATCCCGGGCAGCCGAATTCGCTGTGTCCAGACTATGTCGGCTCACGACTGCGCTCGCCGCGCGAGCCGCTGGTGCGCGTTCCCGAAACGCTCACCGAGGTGACCGGGCCGGATGAGTTCGAGCGGCTGCTCGGCCCGGCGCTGGCGGATCTGACGACGCAGCACGCGGGCGCGCCGCTGGGCCAGCGCATCATCGTCTCGGGCCGGGTGCTCGACGAGAACCGGCGGCCCGTGGCACGCACGGCCATCGAGATCTGGCAGGCCAATGCCGCGGGCCGGTATGTCCATCAGCAGGACGAGTGGGATGCACCGCTGGATCCGAACTTCACCGGCGTGGGCCGGGTCATCACCGATGAGGCGGGACGCTACCGGTTCGTGACGGTGCGTCCCGGAGCCTACCCCTGGAGCAACCACTACAACGCCTGGCGGCCGGCACACATCCACCTTTCGCTGCTGGGGCCGGCCTTCGCCACTCGCCTGGTGACGCAGATGTACTTCCCGGACGATCCGCTGATCGATATCGATGCGGTCGCCAATGCGGTGGCGCTGCCGTATCGGCAACGCATGGTCGCGCATTTCGACATCCACAGCACGCAGTGCGCCTGGGCGCTGGGCTATGTGTTCGACATCGTGCTGCGCGGGCGCGAGGCGACGCCGATGCAGGCGTGAGCATGGGGGACCCCTCGAGGATGGCCGACAATCAAAGTCCGGAGCTGTTCGGGCAGACGCCGTGGCAGACCGTGGGGCCGTACTTTCACCTCAGGTTGCCGTGGCGGGGCGGGGCGGATCTGATCGGCGGCTCGCAGGCCGGCGCGCCGGAACTGATGCCGCCCGGGCAGCTGCAGCGCGAGCCGGCAGCGTCGAGCGCGACCAGCGGGCGGCGCATCGAGATCGTCGGCCGGGTGCTCGACGGGCAGGCGGCGCCCGTGCCGGATGCGTTGCTCGAGATCTGGCAGGCAAACGCTGCGGGGCGATATGTCTGTGCGGCCGATCCGCGCGGCGAGCTGCCGCTGGAGGCGGGATTCAGCGGCTTCGGCCGCGCGGCCAGCGCCCCGGACGGCAGCTTCCGGTTTCTGACGATCATGCCCGGCCGCGTGCCCGATCCGCACGGCGCGCTGCAGGGGCCGCATCTGGCGGTCGGGGTGCTCGGCCGCGGGCTGCTCAAACGGCTGGTGACGCGCATCTACTTCGAAGGCGAAGCCGGCAACGACACCGACCCCATTCTCGCACTGGTACCACCACGGCGGCGCGGGACTCTGATCGCCCGGCGCATCGCACAGGCGCCGGGCGGCGCGCCGGCGAGCTACCGCTTCGACGTGCGCCTGCAGGGCGAGGGTGAGACGGTGTTCTTCGCCTACTGAGTCGGCGCCGGCACGAGATCCGGGGCCGGCCGGGGCTGAACGCGCGCACGCGCCGCCGATGCCGCAGCAGGATCGACCGCCGGCAACAGCGCGGCCAGCCGTGGTGGCGTCGCGCCGCGCGTCCAGGCGTAGGCGACGATGTGCCCGAGGATGGACTCTACATAGGTGCGCGTCTCGTCGAAGGGGATGTTCTCGATCCAGACGTCCGCGTCCATGGGTCTGTCCGGGAGCCAGCGCATCAGCGGCGCCGTGCCGGCGTTGTAGGCGGCCAGCGCCATGACGATGCGGCCTTCATAACGATCCAGCAGCTCGCGCAGATGCGCGGCGCCCAACGCTACGGCGGTGGCCGGGTCAAACAGCGCCGCGACGTCCGACAGCGGCAGGTGCCAGCGCTGCGCGACCTCGCTGGCGGTCTGCGGCAGCAGCTGCATGAGGCCGAGCGCATCGGCGCGCGAGACCGCGTCCGCACGGAACAGACTTTCCTGGCGCATCACCGCGAGGATCCAGTCCGCCGGCACGCGAGTGCGCTGACTCGCAGCGGCGATGAGGTCCGGATAGGGCCGCGGATAGCGCAGGCGTACGTCATCCCAGGCACCGGCCTGCGCGAGCGCCGCGATCGACTGTGCGTACCAGCCCCAGCGCGCCGCCAGATGTGCCGCCTGTACCTTGACGGGGTCCGTCGTGCCGCGCAGCGCCGTGGCCCATTCCGCCACGGCGTCGTCGTACATGCCGCACTCCAGCAGCTCGTGCGCGCGCACCAGTCCGGCCTCGGTGCCGAGCATCAGCTGCATGGTCGGATCGTCGGGCGTGGCGTGGGCGTTCAGATCGTACGGCAGTCGCAGGCGGTCCGCGGCGAGATAGCCGTAGTAGTCGCGCAGACCGGCAATGGCCGCGTACAGCGGCTGCGCCGCCGCCGCGCCGTGCACCGCTTGCGTCGCGCGCGCGAGCCAATACCTCCAGCGAGGCTCGGCGGCGAGCCCCGGCGGCATCGCATCGATCCACACGAGCGCCTGCGCGTAATCGCCGGCCCACAGCGCCGCGCGCACGCGCCATTCGAGCAGCCGCACATCGGGCGCATCGGCCGGCTGTGGCGCGAGCGGCGACATCGCGAGGAAGGCGGGCAATGCCGCCGGATCATGGTCGTAGGCCAGGCCGAGGGCCGCATCGCGCTGCAACTGCCCGCGCAGCGCCGCGGTCATCTGTGGCCGCGCGAGCAGCGAGGGCAGCAGGGCCGCGGCGGTGGAGGAGTCGCGCAGCGTCAGCAGGGCAAACCCCGCTTGCAGCGCCTGCGGCTCCACGGGCGTGTGCGGATGCGCGGCCAGCTCCGCGAGCGCCGAGCCCGGCGACAGCAGCAATCGTGCCCATTGCAACAGCGGCGGGAGCTGCGCCGCGGGGACCTCGGCGGCGAACTGCAGCGCCAGTCGCGCGTTCCCCGAGGCGAGCGCCGCACGTGTGCGCAGCACCGCAGCCGCGGGGGTCAGCAGGTTCTGCTGCCGCAGCCATGCAAACACACCGTCGCAGGCGGATGGCTGCTGCAGGGGCCGCTGCCACCAGGCGAGCGCCTCGGCGGCGAGCCCCGCGGTATTCCCCGTCGCCAGGCGTCCGGCAAGCCGGTCGCAGATGAGCTGTGGATCGGATACGTGAGCCGCGCGCGGCAAAAACAGCCTCCACCTCTGACGGTCGGCGAGACTCTCGAGCCACTCGCGCTGCAGATCGACGCCCACCGGCTGCCCCGCGTGCGCGTCCAGGAAGTCTGCGATCGCGGTGTCGAGGGCATCGTCGGGCGCGATCTGCAGAGCGCGACGCAGCCGCGCGGCCACCAGGTAGTCGTAGAGGACATAATGCCGCAGCGCCGGCGAATCGGGCACGAGCGGCGCGCGCGGCGTCGAGAGCGAGGAGGGCGAGGAGGGCGAGGAGGGCGTCCGCTGCTGCACGCGTTGCATGGCCTCGATGAAGGCCTGGCGCACCGCCGCCTGCTCGGCCGCGGCAGTGACGCTCACCGTGTGCCGGTGCGCGGGGGCTGCCGGGGGCAGGCTGTGACAGGCGCTCAGCGCCGTCAGCGCCGTCAGCGCCGTCAGCGTCGTCAGTGCCGTCAGCGTCGTCAGTGCCGTCAGCGCTGTCAGTGCCGTCAGCGCTGTCAGTGCCGTCAGCGGCGGCACGGCCGTGGCCGCCGGCGGCGCGGGCAGGTCCGTCGAGGAAGCCGCCGCCTGGGGACGGGGGACCTTGGTCATCCGCGCAGTGTAGCCGCGAGCCGGAGCCGTATGACGAGAACTCAGTTGCCCGCAGCCTGTCATGGCCGTGCGTCGCTCGAGCGCGCAGTCGCGCGTCAGCGGGAGGGTCTGTTGCATTCGGCATGCAAGTTTCTAGGATTGAGAGGCGAGGCGAGGCGAGGCGGGGCCGCCGCATCGGCCAGCCATTCGCCCGCACGAGAGATCCGTACCGATGAAGCGCCTGCGAGCCAGCCACGTCGTATTGCTGATGCTCAGCCTGCTGTATTTCATCACCTATCTCGATCGGGTGAATGTCAGCACTGCCGCGGCGGGATTCGCGGGAGAATTTCGTCTCGACAAAACCGAGATCGGCCTGGTCTTCTCGGCCTTCGCCTATCCGTATCTGCTCTTCCAGATCATCGGCGGTTGGGTCAGCGACCGCTTCGGCGCACACGGGACCTTGATCGGCTCCGGCATCATCTGGGCGGGTGCCACTGTGTTGACCGGTATGGCGGGCGGATTGGTCTCGCTGCTGCTGGCGCGAGTGCTGCTCGGCTTCGGCGAAGGTGCGAGCTTTCCCGCCGCCACCGCCGCCATGTCGCGCTGGGTTCCCAGAGACAGGCGTGGGTATGCGCAGGGCATCACTCACGCCGCCGCGCGCATCGGCAATGCCGCCGCGCCCACGGCGATCGTCGTCGTCATGGCGAGCTACGGTTGGCGCCAATCGTTCTACGCCTGTGCGGCACTGAGCTTCCTGTGGGTGATTCTGTGGGCGCTGACCTTTACCGAGCTGCCCAAGGACCATCCGCGCATCAGCGCCGAGGAGCTCGCGCAACTGCCGGCATCACACGCCGAGCGCGTCAGCGTGCCCTGGGGGCCGCTGTTCAAGCGCATGGTGCCGGTCACGATCGTATACTTCTGCTACGGGTGGACGTTGTGGCTGTTCCTGAGCTGGATTCCGCAGTACTTCCTGCACAGTTACCACCTCGATCTTGCGCGCTCCGCGATGTTTGCCTCGGCGGTATTTCTCGCGGGAGTGGCGGGCGATACGCTCGGCGGCATCGTGACGGACAGGCTGCTCAGGCGCACCGGCGATCTCAGACGAGCGCGCAGCTGGATGGTGGCCGCATGCATGCTGCTCAGCGCGCTGGCAATGGTTCCGCTGATGCTCACGCATGGTCTGGCGGCGTCGGTGCTTGGTCTGTCCGGCGGGTTCTTCTTCGCCGAGATGACCATCGGTCCCATGTGGGCCATTCCGATGGACGTTGCGCCCGCGTATTCGGGAACCGCCAGCGGGATGATGAACACGGGCTCGGCGCTGGCGGCCATCTCCAGTCCCGTGGTGAGCGGCTACCTGATCGATCGCTACGGCAGCTGGCAGCTGCCCTTCCTGGTCACGATGATCCTGATGGGGATGGCGGTGATCCTCGCCTTCCGCATGCGACCGGAGAGTCGCTTCCAGGCGGGTGTGCCGCTCGGCGCGGCGGCTCGTGTGCCCGCGCAACCCTGATCCGCGGCGCGGTGGCGATGCATTATGATGTGCGCCAAACCGCTGTCCCACGGGGCAGGGCGCCCCCCGCCCGGTCGGCGGCAGGCTTGGGCGGGTCGGCAGGAGCAGGGAACTACCCTGCGCATTACCGGGTCACTAGCTACCAGGGAACTAAGATGCAGGGTACCGCAATGCGAACTGCCAAACGGTCCCGCTTGCCAGGATGCGGGGTTATCTGCGTGCTGGCCGGCCTGGCGCTGAGCGCCTGCGGAAGCGGGGGCGGCGCAAGCCCTCAGGGCATCAGCAGCGCCCCCGCGGCCAAGGTCACCCCTCCGGCCCGATCAGGCGCGGCGGGCGTCCGCGGGGGTGGCGGGGGTGCCGCGTCGCTCGTCTCTCCCGTGGGTTTCGCGGTGGACTCGGCGGGTAAGGTGTACGTGGCCGATTACGGCCATGACGAGATTTGCGAGATCACGCCGGCGGGCGTGGTGACGACGCTTGCAGGATCGGGCGTGCAGGGGGATGCCGATGGCACCGGGAGTGCGGCGTCGTTCTCCTATCCGGAAAGCGTTGCGCTGGACTCGGCGGGCAACGTGTACGTGGCCGACTACGGCAATAACCAGATCCGCAAGATCACGCCGGCGGGCATGGTGACGACGCTCGCGGGATCGGGCGTGAAAGGCGACACCGATGGCACCGGGAGCGCCGCATCGTTCAACGGTCCCGAAGGCGTGGCGGTGGACTCGGCGGGCAACGTATACGTGGCCGATGACGGCAACAACGAGATCCGCAAAGTCACGCCGGCGGGCTTGGTGACGACGCTTGCCGGCCTGGGCGCGCAGGGCGACGCCGACGGCACCGGGAAAGCCGCATCGTTCAACGGTCCCGAAGGCGTGGCGGTGGACTCGGCCGGCAACGTGTACGTGGCCGATTACGGCAATAACGAGATCCGCAAGATCACGCCGGCGGGCGTGGTGACGACGCTGGCGGGATCGGGCGCGCAGGGCGACGCCGACGGCACCGGGAGAGCCGCCTCATTCGACGGTCCCGAAGGCGTGGCGGTGGACTCGGCGGGCAACGTGTACGTGGGCGATGAATTTAATGACAGAATACGTGAGGTCTCGCCGGCGGGCGTGGTGACGACGCTTGCGGGAGCGGGCGCGCAGGGCGATGCCGACGCGCGGCGGGTCCCGTCGCGTGCAGCGGCGGCAACCTGACCGAAGTGCCGATAGAGGGCCGGTAGAAGGCGGACGCGAGGCTGACTTTCCGGCGCCGCTCGCAAGGGAGGCTTCAAGCAATCGCCTTCCCAAGGCGCCGTCCGAGGTAACGCATCACCTCGGGGTCCGAATTGATCGAGGTCAGCCCGTCCAGATGGTCGCTGTTGCACGGAACCAGCTGCAGGCGGTCCGTGTTTATTCCAAATATGGACAAGTCCGGCATCGGAAGGGATCGGGCTTACAGATCTGCGGTGGAACCGGTACCAGGGCAAGCGACGATCTTCTCTCGCGCATCCGGGACGATCAGGCGCGGCTCACGTGAGCCGCGCGCGTGGTCGTCAACCCACCGCACTGTTGACTCCTGCAAGCTCGAGGCGCGGCAGGGGGATAACGCCAAGTTGAAAGAATAAGCCGAGCGTATCCTCGTGGTACAGGTAGTCGACGAGTATGCCGTCCTGGAAGCGGAATATCTCGGCGCCGTAAATATCCACTCGGCGACCCGTTCCGGGGACTCCGTAAAAATCCCCCAAATGCGTGCCGCGCAGGCGGAAACGACTCGCCACCCTGTCACCTTCCGCGATGAGCGCAACCGCTTCCTCGTGAATATCCGGAAACGCGCGCCGCCAGAAGCTCACCAGCATCTTGAAACCATCCCGGCCGGTGGGCCAGCCCGTCGGAAACTGCTCGTGCCTGACATCCAACGCAATGATTTCGTCGATAGCCTGCATGTCGCCCTTGTTCCAACAAGAGGCGTAGATGCGCCTGACCAGGCTCTTGTTGTGCTCCTGCTCGTTCATACGGAAACCTATTTGAGTGAAGTTGTTGGCCGCAACCGACGCACATCCATCGGACTCGAACACTCATCACGATCCGATATGATAGCGTTTCTCGGAGCGGTCGCATTGATTGCTTCAGTGGCGACGCCAGGACAAGTTTCGACGGATCCCGCTATCGGGACTTGGAGCCTCGATGTCGGGGCGATCGCCGAGCCCGGCGCGCACGGCCCGGGCAGCGGGTCTGCGCCTGCTCGTCCCAGCGCCCGAGCGACGTCGTTCGTGACCGTGCGGAGGGGGTCGAGAGGCAGCTCAAAACGCCCGTAGCGGACCAGCAGGTCCATGCGAGGCAATTTTCCTTGTATACATCGTTATACGAGGTATGATAACGACGTTTACCGCGAAGGCGCGCAGGGCACGGACAGATGCCGATACGAACGACCGCGTTCATGGCAGGGGTCCCCGAACTTCTGATTCTCAAGTTGCTTTCCGCGGGGGAGATGTACGGCTATGAGCTCGCCAAGGCCGTACAAACCGCCAGCGCGGAGGCACTGTCACTGGGAGAGGGGGTACTCTATCCGGCCCTTCACGCACTCGAAATCGGTGGCGCATTGAGAGCGCGCACCGCCATGGTCGACGGCCGCAAACGAGTCTATTACACGCTGACCGCCCGTGGACGCCGCCGCCTGCGGGAACTCACGCGACGCTGGCAGCGGGTAGCCGGTGCGGTGCAGGCCGTACTGGGAGGCTCGTATGCCTGATCCGACATTCCCGAGTCTACGGCGTCGGCTGATCGCGGGTGGCATCTCCCCCCGGCGCGTGCGCCGACTGCTGCAGGAGTTGCGAGACCACTACACCGAGCTGGTGCTCGAGCAGCAACGCACGGGGTCGCCGCGGCCCGCCGAAGCTGCGTCAGCATTGCTTGGTACGGAGGAATCCCTGGCAGCGCAGCTCCTGGCGCGTCGGGAGCTTCTGAGCTGGAGTCGCCGATGGCCCTGGGCAGTGTACGCTCTCGCGCCCCTGCTGATCTTTCCGACGGCGTTCGTGGCGACGATCTGCCTGATGGTCGGACTCGCCCATGTCTTGAATGGCATGCGGCATTCGGCGCCCGTAGCTTTTCTGGACGTCATGCGCGCGATCCGATACTTCGATCTGTATCTGATGCCTGTGATCGTAGCATCGGGGCTGGCTGTTCTGGCCAGGCGTCGCGGGGTATCTCCAGTCTGGGCCTGGCTATCCATCGCGTTGTTCGCGTTGTTGTCCTCGCTGACCAACATCTCGGTCACCCTGCAGCACATCGGAGCTGGAGCGGGGGTCAGTTCCCGCCCCGCTATCCTGATCCCATTGTTGATGAAACGCTGGCTGCCCACGGCCGCGGCGGCAGCAGCGATTTATACGGTGGTGCTGCATTGGGCGTTGCGCCGGGACCGGGAGGTGCCAGACTGAGTCGAGCAAGCCCCGCTCACGGCAGACGGGTTCCGGGCAGGCCAGAGACTGCTGCGCAGGTATGCGGCGGTGAACTGCTGCCCCGGCCGCGTCGGCCAGTCGACAAATTGGCAGGTAATCCGCCGTCGACTTCGTGACCGGCGGCTATCCGGAAGGCGCAATGGCCTGCGATGACCCCGTCTGCTTACCCAGCCGCGCCAATAGGCTCGAGGTGTCCCAGCGGTTCCCGCCCATCTGCTGCACTTCGGCGTAGAACTGGTCTACCAGGGCAGCGAGTTGCAGGCTTGAGCCGTTGCGGCGAGCTTCGTCCAGCGTCAGACCCAGGTCTTTGCGCATCCAATCCACGGCGAAGCCGAAGGCGTATTTTCCTTCGGCCATGGTCCTCCAGCGGTTATCCATCTGCCAGGACTGGGCCGCACCCTTGGAGATAGCCGCCAATACCCGGTCGGGGTCGAGGCCGGCATGCTTGGCGAAGTGCAGCCCCTCGGCCAGGCCCTGGACGACGCCGGCGATGCAGATCTGGTTGACCATCTTGGTCAGTTGGCCAGTTCCGGGGCCGCCGATGTGCTGGATGGCCTTCGAGTAAGCCATCATGATCGGCCGCGCGCGCTCTACCGCCGCCGTCTCGCCGCCGGCCATGACCGACAGCTGGCCACTCTCCGCGCCCGCCTGGCCGCCGGACACCGGGGCGTCGACGAACCAACGGCCCCGGGTTCTCGCCTGCGCGGCAGCCTCGCGCGCCAGCTTGGCCGAGGCCGTGGTGTGATCCACGACGATCCCGTCCGCCGCCATCGCCGGCAGCACCTCGCCCAGAGCCACGCGCACGTCGTCGTCGTTGCCGACGCATAGGAACACCATCTCGCAGCCCGTTGCAGCGTCCGCCGCAGTCGCCCCCGCCTGGCCGCCATGCCGTTCGGCCCAGACCTTGGCCTTGGCCGAGGTGCGGTTGAACACGGAAACTTCGTGGCCGGCCCGGACCAGATGACCGGCCATCGGCGCCCCCATCACGCCCAGCCCGATGAACGCGATCTTCATGAGAACTCTCCGCTACCCAACAAGGAACTCACATCTTAACAACGCCTGAAGTAGCCGAGCAGAAACTCGCTGTGGACCCAACCAAGGGCTCGGCGCCAGTAGCTCCACAGCGGGATTGGCGGGATCCGTGACGAAGCGGGCGTGCTTCGCGTAATCTTCGGCGTTCCGATTCTGCATCGCCGGTAGACTCCCGGATAGCGGCCGCCACAGTTGCGGCAGCCTCTTCCTCGTACGCTAGGGTGCATCCCCCATGCAGCACTTTTTCGAGGAGATCAGGGCCGCATTGGATATTTCGAGGACGGCGGCGTCTCGAGTGTCTGTAACCGGACAGGGCGCCCTGCCGTCGATCTTCGCGGTTTCGGATCTAGCGGCAGCTTCGATCGCTGCCGCTGCGGCCGCGGCAGCGGAACTGCTTGAGTGTACGATCGGTACGACGGCATCGGTGGAGGTTAGCCGACCACTCGCATCACGTTGGTTCGGTTGCTCCCTGCAGCCTATTTCCTGGAATCTGCCGGCAGCTTGGGATCCTATCGCCGGGGACTACCGCGGCAAGGATGGATGGATCCGCCTGCATACCAATGCGCCACATCACCGCCTGGCGGCCCTGCAGGTGTTGGGCGTCGAGCCGGAGAAGGACGCCGTGTCGGAAGCCGTGGCAGGCTGGGACATCGAACGGCTGGAGTCTGCGGTAGTGGATAACAAGGGGTGCGCCGCCGCAATGATGTCCCTTGCCGATTGGGATCGGCATTCGCAGGGCCGAAGTGTCTCTGCCGAGCCGCTGGTTGCGAGGCGGACCACGGAAGACGCGGGATCGGGAGAGATTTCGCCAACGCTGGATCGTCCGCTCGCGGGAGTACGGGTGCTCGATCTGACTCGCGTTCTGGCCGGCCCGGTTGCGACGCGATTTCTCGCGGGCCTTGGCGCTGAGGTGCTGAGAGTGGATCCTCCACATTGGGACGAGCCGAGCGTGGTCCCGGAGGTCACGCTCGGCAAGCGCTGCGCCGAACTGGAGCTTCGCCGTTCCGACGGGCGCGAGCGCTTTCTGGAATTACTGAGCCAGGCAGATGTGCTGGTTCACGGGTATCGTTCGGACGCACTGGATGATCTCGGTCTCGATGTATCGTGCCGCCGTAACGCACGACCGGGATTGGTCGACATCGCTCTGGATGCGTATGGGTGGACGGGTCCTTGGCGCGCCCGGCGCGGGTTCGATAGCCTGGTACAGATGAGCGCCGGAATTGCCGAGGCAGGCATGAGGCGATCAGGCAAAGTTCAGCCGACCCCTTTGCCGGTTCAAGCGCTCGATCATGCTACAGGATATCTGCTGGCGGCAGCTGCCGTCCGTGGAATAGCCGAGCGAACGAGGACTGGCCGGGGCTACGAGGCACGGGCGTCGCTGGCACGGACGGCGCGACTGCTCTGCGACGCACCGCAGTGCGACCCGTCCGACGACCTTCCCGCCTTGAGGGAAGAAGACTGGTCCCCGGATGTAGAAGCCACCGCCTTCGGACCTGCCCGGCGACTGCAATCCCCAGTCACGATCGCCGAGCGCCCCTTGCGCTGGGAGCGGCCGGCTGCTCGCCTGGCCAGCTCGCCGCCGTCATGGTGAACCTCGGCGTGCTCTCGACCCGAAGCTGCCCCGTCTGTTGTCCGCTCCAGCGCAGCTCCCTGGTCCCCGATCCGAGATCGCGCTGCAGGTGCTCGAGACCTTCCGCACCCAGTCCCGTAGGACTCGTCCGATCGCAGAGGTGCAAGCCGACGCGCTATGGTGGCGCTGCTCGGACAGCGCTGGCGGTGTGCTCATGCGCGAGCCCTGGTGCGCAGGTCGAGCGCCCATGGACCATCGAAGAAGGAGGAGTGCACTCATGCTCATGCCACATTCGCTGGCCGCAAGCCTGGGGCTGGCCGCGGCGGTCGCCGGACTCGCGGCGCTGCCGTTTGCCGCACTGGCTGCTACCCCGGGGTCTCCCTTTCTGTCCTCAGAGATCCAGGCGGCGCAGACCTACGGAACCGTCGCCGCACAGGCCAATTCTGTCGCGGAGGCCCATCGGCTCCTCTACAGCGTGCTCGACTGCCTGGATGGCCCCAAGGGCAAGTGGTACTACCCCAAGCAGAATAATCCCTGCCTTGGCACGGGCCACGGCGCGATACACGACGCAACCAGCCCCAGGCAGATGAAGATGCTCGAGCGGCTGGCCACGCAGGCCCATGCCGGGCTGATGAGCATGCACCTCGCGACCGTGCGTCACGACGCCACGACGGTCGCGGCGGACCTGAAGAAGATGGTGTAAGTCCCCGGCCTGCACGAGCCACTGGCGTTGCAAGACGGGGCACGTCCGTGCGGTTCCAAGGTATTTTGCGGGCTCGAGGTCCCTTGGCCGCATTTCGCTACTTGTGACACGGCCAATAGTCTACGAACGCCTGCGCCGCAATCCCCGCCGCGGTCCGGTCAGCGTATGACAGCTCGGGATGCGCGATGAGATAGTCCGAGTAGACCTTCTCGAGCAGGACAGGGGTGGTGGTGCCGCGCTGCGCACAGCTCTGGCCAGTGTCCTGCGTGAGGTCGTAAGCTCCCATCAGGTAGATCTGCGCGAATTGGTCATTGCCGTGACCGATCTGTGCCCCGAAATTCTCTGGCGTGAAGTAGCGACCGACAGGGACCGGCGCTTGCGCGCCGCTAGCCCCGATGGCACGGCAAGCCGCCGGCAGCACCGCAGCGTCTGGGGACCCCGCAGCGATAGGATCTATCGCATAAACCGTGGTCGCGCCAACATAAGTCGAGGGGCTCGGGTCTTTGAGTGTTTGCTTCCCAGAAAGAAAGTAGTCGTTCTCGACGAGTGCGTACCGGGCTGTCCCGCAGTAGTAGATGTTGTGCGAGATGACGGTATCGTACGTCACATGGGTGACATTGGTTTCCCGTGGTGCTGGGAACATCAACTTCACATACGCACCCACGGTGGGCTCCGCGGGGAAGCGCGGATCGATGACGGGCACCAGACCAACATCCGAGATGGCCAAGGTTTCCCCGGGCGGGCCGGCGATTTGCACCGGCAGCCAAGTCTTTTGTCCCGGCTCATCGCCGGTCGGTGGGACGGCGGCCTCCAGATGCTGCAGAGTCTGCTTGCAGCCATGCTTCTGAAGCATTTGAAAGCGGAAGTGGACAAAGTCCAACACGGTCGCATGAGGGACTTCTCGGGCGATCCCATTGAAGAATGCTCGCAACGCATCCGTGCGGGCCTGATCATTGGATAACGCCTCGGGACAGACAAACTGGTCGTCCAGATCGGCGGGCATCGTCGGCAGACTCTCGCTCGCAGTCGCTGATGGCTGTGAGGCAACGTGGCACGGCCAATATTGGGCGAAGGCCTGGGCAGCGACGCCCGCGGCCGTGCGATCGGCGGAACGGAGCTCGGGATGAGCCGTCAGGTAATCGGAGACGACTTTCGCAAGCAGGATCGGTGTCGTCGTGCCGCGCTGCGCACAGCTTTGGCCCGCGTCCTGCGTGCGATCGTAGGCCCCCATCAGATAAACCAGCGCCAACTGGTCGTTCGGGCGATTCATTTGCATCAGCAGAGTCGCCGGCGTGAAATAGCGACCCGGCAGTGGCTGCGGTTGGGCGTTGATCCCACTGCAAAGGATCAGCGCCAGCGATGCGAAGACCAGACGGCTCATCGGATTTTCCCTCCCTCGGCCAAAGTGGCGTTGGCTAAGCTGCCGGTCGATTTTTTCGGGAGTATACATGCGGAAACTGGGAACGCCGAGCGTGCTGCTGATAGGTCTTTTTGCATGCGCCGGTACGGTGTCGGCCCAGTCGCCCTACGACCGGCGACCCACGATCGGTCCGGATCGAGGCTGGCTCGTTATTGACGGCGGTGGGCTGATCGATGAGGTCAGGGAGCGGTTTGTCGCTCTGGCCGGTGGCCAGGAAGCGCGGATCGTGGCGATCCCCACTGCGATCACCGACGGCTACATCGACGCCGACCGCTATGGCGCCTTGATTGCGCGGGTGCTGGGCGTCAAGCAGGTGACGGTTCTGCATACCAGAGACAGGGCGCTGGCAAACTCGGTCTCCTTCGTCGAGCCCCTGAAACATGCGACCGGCGTCTGGATTGACGGGGGCCGTCAGTGGCGACTGGCGGATGCCTATCTCGGCACCGCGGTGGAGCGCGAGATCAAAGGTCTGCTTGAGCGCGGCGGTGTCGTTGGCGGCAGTTCGGCGGGTGCGACGATTCAGGGGTCATTTCTGGTGCGCGGGGCAGCCGGCACCCCCGGAAATCCAGATGGTGACAATACGATCATGATGTCACCCGGTCATGAGGCGGGCTTTGGACTGCTGGCGGACTCTGCCATCGACCAGCATGTGGACACACGCGCTCGCGAAGCCGATCTGGACATCGTGATTGCCGCGCATCCGCAGCTGCTGGGCATCGGACTCGACGAGGGCGCCGGCATCATCGTGCACGGCAATTCGTTCTTCGTCGTCGGCGGGGAAGTGCTCATCCATGACGGCAAGCAGCACGGCAGGCGTCAATACTATCCGCTATCGCCTGGCCAGGCTTACGATTTGCAGCATCGCACGGTTGAGAAAACCGAAGTGGCCGCCGACCGGCATCGGTATCCACTCACCCTGACGTTGGACAGTGCGACGCACGAACCCTCAGCATCGGGCGCGGTAACCATCGGCACAGGCATTCTGGAGTCCAGCGCAGGGGCGCAGTTGACCGATCGCAAAGTGAGCTTTGCCTGCGGCGTCGATCTCTTCAGCATCGGCGGCATCCCCCATCCGGCTCGGCTCGACGGCCCGCACGGCCTGACCATTCTAGCGCGCGACATCAACGGTGATACGCTGCAGGGCTATCGGTGTCGGATCGACTAACCAGGCAGCGCCGCGTCATGAACTCATAGCGTCAGGACAAGCCGACCCCTGATATCCCCGAGACCGACAGCGGCGCGGAACGCCGGGGCGGATTCTGCCCGGACCAAGACGACGGCAACGGCTTCGACCGACCGGGTGCGATTCGCAAAGTAAAGCCACGCTCACTGTCGAGCAAATCACCCGGGCCGAGCCCGACCCGGTGCTATTCACAATACCTGCCGACTACACGGGCCTTCAGGCTTTTACGCCTTTGCCCGAGACGGAGCGCCGGCCGGTTTTCTTTTGGATGTGAGGTTTGCCGAGGAGCTCGACCAGCCTCGACTCGCATGGGGAGAGATCGTAACCCCGGCGCTGGGACATCACGAACGCAAGGTGACCGAGGTGCCATGCGCGGCGTTCAAGTTCGACGAGTCGTCCGCTCGCCAAATCCTCGACGACGAGGTGCCGCGGCAAGTGCCCCCACCCCAGGCCGGCCTTGAGAAGATCGCGCTTGGCGCCGAGATCGTTGACCAGCCACTGGCGCTTGCCGGCAACTCCCTGTTGGGTCTTTTCCGCTCCGGGCTGGTTGTCCGTAACGACGATCTGAATGTGTCGGCCAAATTCGTCCACGGGGATGGGTTTCGGCGTTGAGGCGAGCGGATGGAATGGTGCACATACCGTCACCATCTCCGACTCGCACAGCCAGCGGCGTTCTATGGCATCCGGGTTCACTGCCGGCACGTTCTCGATGGTGACGGCCAAGGAACACACCCTTTCGAGCACCAGGGTCTCGCCGCCCTGCATGGTCGTGATCCGCAGGTTGATCGCTGCGGTGCGGAACTCCTCTTGCAGCGTCCGCAAACAGTCGATCAGGTGAGCTCGCGGGAAGTAGGCATCGACCGCAACCGAAACCTGCGGCACACCGGCTTTGGCGATCGAGCCGGCACGATTCTTCATCTCTTCCGTGCGTGAAATCACCGCCCGTGCATCCGGCAGGAGGCTGCGTCCCGCCGCGGTGAGTTGTGCCTTGCGCGTAGTGCGTTCGAACAATTCGACACCGAACGCACTTTCCAGCGCCCTGATGGCGTGGCTGATGGCCGACTGCGCGCGCCTGAGCTTCCGCGCCGCGCCCGAGAAGCTTCCCTGATCGCATACCGCGACGAACGCACGCAGCTGGTTGATGGTGACGTTGTCGAGCATGCCAATCTAATTTATAGATTGTATTGAGCAATGTTTAGTCAATTGTTTTGATGTGTCAAGAGGTCCACATTGTGTCTCGACTGTTCGAAGGAGAATTTCCATGGGCTACGCAATCATTGGTTTCGGCGCAATAGGCCAGGCCCTCGCCCGCGTTTTCGCCCGGAAGCACATCGAGGTCGCGGTCGCCAGTCGGCGGCCACCCGAAGCGCTGGTGCCGCAGGCGCAGGTGATCGGGCCCACGGTCATCCCCAAGACACTGCGGGAAGCCATCAAGGCGGACATCATTTTTCTGGCCGTTCCGTTCTCGGAACATCGCGAGGTTGCCAAGAATCTGGCGAGCTGGCAGGGCAAGACGATCATCGACGCGATGAACGGTTTTGGCGTCTCCTCTGCCGTCGTCGCCAAAGCCTTTCCCGGTGCCCGGTTCGTGAAGGGCTTCAATCATCTGCCCGCCGGCACCCTGGCCACCGACCCGTACGTCAAGGGCGGCCGGCGGGTCGTGTTCCTATCGAGCGACGACGAAGGTGCTGCAGCGCCGGTGGCGGCGCTTGCCGAGGAACTCGGTTTTGCGCCCGTCAATCTCGGGAAGCTCGAAGAGGGAGGCGCGCTTGTGCAGGCGCGGAAGGACAAGAGCTGGGGGCCCCTGATCTTCCAGGACCTGTTCAAGTAAGGAGGCGTGAGCGGCCCACGGCCATCACGGCAGGATCGCAAACAGCCTACGGAAGGATCACAACCCCGGAAACATCAACCCATCTGCGAAGGTACATCTCATGTCCAACGGACTCGATTTCTCGAAGGAACTCAGCGGCCGCCGTGCCCTCGTCACCGGAGGCACACGTGGCATCGGTGCGGCCATCGCGCAGCGCCTGCTCGATGCCGGCGCCAAGGTTGTGGTCGCGGCGCGCACACGTAACGACGCTACACCCGCGGCGGCAACGTTCGTCGCCGGCGACGTCACCACGAACGAAGGCGTGGAGACCATCGCGACCAAGGCGATCGCGACGCTCGGCGGCCTCGATATTCTCGTGAACAACGCGGGCGGTGGGCGCGCGTTTCTGGAAGGATCGTGGACGATCCCCGACAAGGAGTGGCATGACAGCTTCGCGCTCAACTTCTTTGCCGCGATCCGCCTCACCAGCGCGGTCCTCCCGGCTCTCCGGGCCTCAAAGGCCGCGGCCGTCGTGAACATCTCCTCGGCGGCGGCGACGATGCCGTTTGGTCCCTTTGCGCACTATGGGGCTGCAAAAGCGGCCCTCGACCACTACTCGCGCACGCTCGCGGTGGAACTCGCGGCGAGCGGCATCCGCGTGAACGTCGTGTCGCCCGGCGTCATCGCAACGCCGGGTTCCGACGAGTTTGCCAAGACGACACCAGGATTTTCCTCTGATGATTGGCTGCGGAATATCCCGCTGGGTCGCATCGGCGCCACAGAGGACATCGCCGAGTCCGTCGCGCTGCTCGTGTCGGATCGCGGGAGGTTCATGACCGGCGCGAATTACCGTGTCGATGGCGGAATGACGGCGCGCTGACGAACGCGGGCTTCTTCCCTGCACCTCCAACGAGGGATGTGTGACATGAAGAGACTGAATGGAAAGACCGCCGTGATCACCGGTGGCGCTACCGGCATCGGCTTCGCCGCGGCAAAGCGCTTCATCGAAGAGGGCGCCTTCGTCTTCATCTTCGGCCGCCGGCAGAAAGAACTCGACGCCGCTGTGGCCGACCTCGGGCCCAATGCCCGCGCGGTGCAGGGCTCGGTCTCCGATCTGGCCGACCTCGACCGACTCTACGCGGCGGTGAAGGCCGAGCGCGGAACCCTCGACATCGTCTTCGCCAATGCCGGGGTGGGAAGGCAGCTTCCGCTTGGCAAGATCACCGCCGAGCACATTGACGAAATCTTCGACACCAATGTGAAGGGTTCGATCTTCACGGTGCAGAAGGCGCTGCCGCTGATGGGCGAGGGCGGTTCGATCATCCTGACCGGATCGAGCGCCGGCACCACCGGCGCCCCGGCATTCAGCGCCTACGGCGCGAGCAAGGCGGCAGTGCGCAACCTCGCCCGGACCTGGGCGGAGGACCTGAAGGGGACCGGCATCCGGGTAAACGTGCTGTCGCCCGGGCCGACGGCGACCGAACTCGCGGTGGAAGCGCTCGGCGAGGAAGGCATGAAAATCTTCGCCTCGCTCAGTCCGCTCAAGCGCATGGCCGACCCGGCGGAGATCGGAGCGGTGGCCGCCTTTCTCGCGTCGCAGGACAGCAGCTTCATGACCGCCAGCGAGGTCGCCGTCGACGGCGGCCTGGCGCAAATCTGACGCGCTACGCCCGACCGTTCACTCCATTCGATATGCGGATTTCGACACGAACCGGCTCTGAGCGCTGACGAGGTACCCACGAGACAAGTGCGCCCCAACCACCGCCATGAAGCAACGCAATCGCACGCGGCGGTGGCCGGACCGGGCGAATGGCTGCAAATGGGGAGTGGGAATAGAATTCCGGCGGGTTCCTGGAAAATCCAGCGCCAAAATGCTCAGAATCTGGTGGGATCAGATCAAGGCCGCGGCCTGGGCCGCGGACCCACGGCATAGGCGACGGAAGCTCCTGCGCAGCGCCTGGGGCGATCCGGGCGCGCAGACCCAGGGGTGGCTGGCCCGCCGCTTCTTCGAGCTCACTCGTGACCAGTCCACCGGCGGTTGGCTCGATGATAAGGCCTGGGACGATTTGGAGTTTCCAAAGCTGTTTTCGCTCCTCAATACCACCATTTCACCCGTCGGCGGTCAGTGTCTCTACAAGCAGATGCGCATGTACGTCGCCGATACGGAGCGACTGCGACAACGCTACGAAACTTCTCAGACGCTGCGTATCGATGCCGAGCTGCGTGAACGGCTGCAGTTGATCCTGCTAAGACTGGGCGCGGACTCGGCCGCCTTCATGACGGAGATCCTGCACGGTCGGACCCCCGCAAAGCCCAGACTTTACTGGCTAATCGTCGCTTGGGCCTGCGTATCCGCCTGCTCCCTGATCGCCTCATACGCCCTATCCTGGGTTCTGTGGATCCCGGCCATCATCCTGTCCGTCAACGGGTTGATTCTCTTCCGGAGCTCCCCGGAACTGGACCGGGATATCGACGCTCTTCTGAGCTGCGCTCGTATGCTTGGGGTAGCGGATCGGATGGCGGCGCTGCGAGCGGGCTCGAGAATTCCGCAGCTATCCGCACTTGCTTCCCAAGGCTACGAAAGACGCGTTCTGCGTCGCGGGATCAGATGGCTGGCGGCACTCGATCGCCTGATGCAATCACCTGATCCGGGGAGCTTCGCCCTGAGCCTGGCTGCAAATTTCTGCTTTCTGGCGAAGATCGTCGCCTATGGCCACGCCGTCGACCGCTTCGTGCGCTCGCGGCACCAGTGGGCGTCGATGTTCGAGCTGGTGGGAACGCTGGATGCGGCAATCGCAGTGGCAAATTTCATGCATCGGTACCCGACGCATTGTCGCGCGATCATGAATGATGCATCGAAGATCGAGATCGCCGAAGGCTATCATCCGCTGCTGATACGGCCGGTTCCCATCAGCATCCTGTTGGACAGGCGCTCGGCGGTGATATGCGGTTCGAACATGACGGGGAAGACAGCCTTCGTCAAAATGGTCGGCATAAACGTCACCCTCGGTCAGACGCTCGGTCTCTGTCTGGCTTCGAGCGCGACGATTCCTCGTGGCCCGGTCATGGCCTCGATCAAGGGCGAGCAATCAGTGGAGTCCGGCAAGAGTCGCTACTTTGCAGAGATCGATGCGATTCTCGGCTTCATCGAGGCCGGGTCGCAGGGCGGCTGCCGGGTGTTCATTATCGATGAGCTGTTCAGCGGCACCAACACCATTGAGCGCGTGGCAGCGGCAAAGGCCGTACTGGATGCCTTGAGTACGAACGCGCAGGTGCTGGTCACAACGCACGATGTCGAGCTGCAACGGCTCCTGAGCGATCGATTCGAACGGTACCACTTTCGTGAGGATCCCTCGGTGGAAGGCTTCTTCGACTATAAGCTGCGTCGTGGGGCGAGCCATGGGAGAAATGCCATACGCCTTCTTGAGCGAATGGGGTTTCCGACGCAGATTATCCAGGAAGCGCTGGCTCTCGCCGAGGGGCGAGCGGGTAACCCTCAGAAACCCCGTAGTCATTGAAACAACGCCTCGCCGAAGCTCCCAGCCGACCCACTGCGGTCAGTGGCCGATGTCCGTAATCCGGAGCCAAATCCGAGCGCTGTTATGAAGCCAAGAATCGCGGGATAGTCGGTATACGCAATGTGTTCGAAGTGCGTGCCCTTGCGGGACGCCTGGATGTTCAAACGTAGCAGCGTCCATTTGCATGCCCAGACGCTCCATGACCGCGCGCGATCGGGCGTTTGAGGGTACGGTAAAGGCCACAATCTCTTTGAGTGCCAGTACCTCAAAGCCAATGTGCAATGCGCCGCGGGCGGCTTCAGTGGCGAAGCCTCGACGCCAATACGGTTGCGCCAGTCTCCACAAGATCTCAACGCAAGGCGATACCGGCAAATCGGCCTGCGGATTGGATAGTCCCACGATGCCGATGAATTCGCCCGTGGCCTTGAGCGTCGTCGCCCACGCACCCCAGCCACGCTCTGCGATGAGATGCTCGCAACGATCTGCGATTGCATCGCTTTCCTCGCGCACCAATGGTGCGGGAAAATATGCCATGACGATGGGATCGGCGTTGAGTGCTGCAAACGGCGCACGGTCCGCCGCCGTCCACTGTCTGAGCATGAGTCTCGGCGTCTCGAATTCAATCGGAGCCTTCATCGCCCTCATCTCACAGGTAGCTCCGCGATACTCGGTGTAATCGCGTTCCCGGCAATCCTGAGTTCGGCAACGGCAATGGGCAACTTGAAGCGCCGCGGGCCGGCACTGCCCGGATTCAAGTACAAAACACCATCGCGCTCCTGAATGCGCGGTCGATGTGAGTGGCCAGATACTACGGCGCTGACTCCCGCAGCTTTAGGATCGATGTCCAGGTGCGCAAGATCGTGTATCACGTACACGAGGACCTCGCCGAACTGGACGAGCTCTGTCTCTGGCAAGGCGTTGGCCCACGGACCTTTGTCGTTGTTGCCTCGTACGGCCGTTATTGGCGCGATGAGCGATAGTTCGTGCAGGATGTCCTGAGTTCCGATATCGCCAGCATGGACGATGTGGTTGCAGCCCCGTAGAAACATACTGGCCTCCGGCCTGAGGATGCCGTGGGTGTCAGAAATGACGCCAACGCGGAGCATGGGGAATCAGTGCCACGGTCTTCTCCGTCCTCATTTTGAATGGTCGCGCTCGGGACTGGCAAATCTGCGCTTCCGCGGGGAGTCCAGCGCGCGCGGGGGCCAGCCTGGCCCGAGGCGCAAATGGAATCGCACCGGGCCGGGGCTACTTGCACCGCCAGATTGATTGACGATCCTTCCCAATCGTAACGGTGCAGGTTTTATTGACGGGGATCCCGAGTACGCGCAAATTGGCAAGGCCTGTGAGTCTGGTCGGTGACTCTCGAGTCAACTGGACATCGATCACTTTCGTGCCACGATCGCTCAACCGAGCCCTGATGTCGTTCTCGATGTTGCTGACGTCCTTATCTGTGAAACCGCCACCAGATATAGTGCGAGTCTGCTCTATCCAGGTGCCCATAATTCCCCCGACCAGAGCCACCAGCACAACCACGATGGCGGGGACAACCAATGCCGGGCGGACGGGAAGGAGCAAGAGATTGACTCCCCCTGGGGCCTTGGGCGGTGGCCCAGCCGCAAGGGCTGTGCCGCAGTGTTTGCATGTAATCGCGGCGGACAGAATCTGCCTGGCGCAGTATGGGCATGCCTTTGTCGCTTCTGCCACAGTGCTTTCCTTACTGATCATCGGGTTCCTGCGTGCGGAAGCAGCTGCGCAAGAAACACCATTCAATCAGTGTAGTTTTCGCCGATTGATCTCTGACCGCCGTGCCGGGGTTCACAGATACCAAGACGCCATCCGGAGAGGCGACGCCGGTCAATTGCATTACCCTTGGGACTAAGAAGGGAGGAGCTAGGGGATAGTGCCCATGGCGTGAAGGTTCTTGCGCCAGCGAGCGATTTTGAGTTCACCCCCGTGGGTTGGTGCAACTTCCGGCCAGTCAGAGGATATCGGCGCACTTCTTCGGTCGGGGGCTTCTCGCCCTGACTGTATCGCTGGCGTGCGCCGCGCCACCACCGCCGCCCGTGGCTCCGGTGGTCCCGTCACGGATGACTACTTCGGCACTCAGGTGACGGACAACTACCGCTACTTCGAAAACTTTGAAGAATCCCCAGGTTCAGTGCGAGTCCGGTAAGATAGGCCTCAACGCGGAGTGACCCGACAGTCCGGCGAGCGTACGAGCGACAGGACGCGCCACTTCGGCGTCTTCGTGGGAATCGCTGTCGTCATTGCGAGTGCAGCGTTCCGGCAATCGGTTTCGCACGTCGAGGGATAAATCATGCACAAGCATCTGCTGACTCCGATCGCGCTGGTCGTTTGCGCTGTGCTCACCCTTTCCGGTTGCAGCAATTCCGGACAGAGCGCCAACCCGGGCGCATCGTCACGCGCCGCCTCCGCTTCGGCGACACCGGCGCCGACGAACGGCGCGGCCGTTGCCGCGCCGGCATCCAGCAAGGCGAGTCCCTCGGCCCAGCCGATCGCGTTCGACCTCGACGCCCAGTACAGCGCCTGCGACGACTTCGGCGACTACGTGAACGCAAAGTGGAATGCAGCGCATCCCATTCCTGCCGACCAGACGAGGTGGGGCGGCTTCTACATGCTGCGGGACCAAAGCCTCCAGGATCAGAAACATATCCTCGAAACCGCGGCGCAGGACGCGAACGACGGCACGGGCAGCCAGCTCGAACAGCAGCTCGGTAATCTCTACACGGCGGGAATGGACACCGCCACCATCGACAAGCTGGGCTACGACCCGATCAGGCCGAAGCTGGCGGCAATCGACGCATTGAGGACCCCTGCGCAAATTGCGGGCTTCCTCGACACCAGCTTCAACGACGGCAACGGCTACGTCTTCGACTTCGGCTCCGGTGCGTCATTCAAAGACGCAACCCAGCAGATCGGGTTCGTGAATCAGGACGGGCTGGGCCTGCCGACCCCCGAGTACTACCTGAGCCAGGACCCGAGCTACAGGAAGATCCGTGCCGAGTACGTCAGTTACATCGCCAAGGCGCTGCAGCTGGCCGGTACCCCGGAGGCTGCCGCCAAACCGCAGGCTGATCAGGTACTGGCGCTGGAAACGGATCTGGCCAAGGCCTCGCTTTCCCCAGCCGAGCTGCTCAATCCGAGCAACGAATTCCAATTCGTCACGATCGCCGAAGCCGACCGGATCACCCCGCACTTCAGCTGGGAGAAGTTCCTCGAGGCGCAGGGGGTCGCCGTCGGCAAGGGCTTATCGATGGCGCAGCCCAAGTTCATGGCTGAGTTCGATAAATTGCTCGCCAATGCACCGGCATCGCAGTGGCAGGCGTACCTGAAGTTCCACACCATCAGTGACGCATCGCCTGCACTGAGCGAAGCGTTCCAGAACAATCACTATGATTTCTACGATATGACCCTGGGTGGCCAGCCTGAGCAGAAACCGCGCTGGAAGCGCGTAGTGGGCATGGTGAACGACGCGATGGGTATGGGTCTGGGTCAGCTCTACGTCGCCCGGTACTTCTCGCCACAAGCCAAGACGCGCGCCGAACAGCTCGTCGCCAACATCCGCGCGGCCTTCAGGGAGCACGTCGAGCACCTAACCTGGATGAGCGAGGCGACCAAGCGGAGGGCGCTCGCGAAATTGGCGCTGTATCTGCCCAAGATCGGTTATCCCGACGACGGCGAGTGGCGCGACTGGAGCGGCCTCAAGATCCAACCCGGGCATTTCTTCGCCGACCTGCAGGCCGCGGCCAAATACAACTACCACTGGGACCTCAGCAAGATCGGAAAGAAGACGGATCGCAAGCAGTGGCAAATGACCCCACAAACAGTCAATGCCTACTACGACGATTCGACCAACACCATCAACTTTCCAGCCGCGATCCTGCAGCCCCCATTCTTCTACGCGCACGGTGACGACGCGGTCAACTATGGCGGCATCGGTTTCGTGATCGGTCACGAAACCACCCACGGATTCGATAAGGACGGCAGCCAGTTCGACGGCCACGGCAACCGTGTCGACTGGTGGACCCGGCAGGACCGGGACAGGTTCGACAGGCTCACCGGTGAATTAGAGAAGCAATACGACCAATACGCGCCGATCCCGGGCAAACCGAACCTGCACGTCGACGGGAAACTGACGATCCGCGAGGACACCGCCGATCTTGGCGGCCTGAACATCGCCTACACAGCGCTGCAGAATGCGCTGCGGGCCAACCCCAAGGAAGCTGACGCGAGGATCGACGGCGAGACCCAGGACCAGCGCTTCTTCCTGAGTGCCGCCCGGATCTGGGAAGGGACCACTCGCGAAAAGACTGCCGAAATGTTGCTGAACGTGGACCCGCACGCGCCCGGCAAGATTCGCGCCTTCGCGTCGGCCTCGGACATGCCACAGTTCGCACAGGCGTTCCAATGCAAACCCGGCGACCAGATGGTGCGCACGGGCGCAAAGCTGGTGAAGATCTGGTAGCCCGCGCGGCGCTGGACCGGCTCCGCGACCGCGAGGGTCTGGATCGCCGACTGATAGGGGCACTGCTGCAGGGCCTTTGTGGTCAGAGCGCCGGTGACGGCCCATTGCCGCCGGTCGTCAACGACCGGTTCGAGGAAGCTACTGCGGCGACGAGGCGTCATCGGCTCGCGATGCCGCCGTCGTAAGAAACACGAGCGGTAGCTCCGGACGGCAATCAAGGATGCTGTCGTGCTCCGACTGGAAGCGCACTTCCAGTACCTGCGAGGGTGTGCTGAAGAAGTCGAGGAGCGCTGCGTCGCGCACTCGACGTGCTGCGTGTGACAGCGTACGCGTACCCGTCAATCCGATCCGCACTCCGCTAATGCTTCTCACGGATGCTCTGTGATTGGTCGGCTCGCTCGACGTCTCCCGATCGCCAACGAGCGAAGAAATCCAAAATAATGCGGGCTCCTCCAAAGCCATCCCCTGCACAATCTCGATGCTCATCGGCGGCGCAAGGTACGGTGGGCGGTACGACTCGGTCGCGAACGGTACGGATGATCCGTATGCCGGGACGCCGCCATAGACGATGCCGAATCGGCTGGCGCCTTCGGACCGCTTGGACCAGCGCTCCCAGAGACCTGTAGGGTAGACAGCATCGCTCGCCGCCTCGTCAGGATTCGTTACCCATAGCAATTCGAGCATGAAGTTGCCGAAGAAGAACCGCCGATTGGCGGTTCCCTGACCGGGATGGACGTTGGCCGAGCCCTCGACAAAGCCCCGCTCGACCAGCGCTGCAGCTTCCGGAGCACCCACGCTGCAGGTGATGAAGGCGTGATCCAAGTACAGAGCCACCGTGAGGTCCTTCCCTCCGCCTTGGCTTCCCAACGGTATCAGTCTACACGCACAGGCGATGTGCACCGCGGAGGGCGTGAAGACCGAGTCGCAATCCCGCGTGCGCAAAAGCAATTCGCCGCCGCCGCTGGCTACTGACCGCTTGGCGGTGCATCATTCTGTAGGAACCTGAGGGGCTGCATGCCCATGCCAGTGGCAATAATACTCGCACGGATTCTCTTCCTGGCCCTCTGGGTAATATGGGGGCTCTACTGGATTGTCGCTGCCCGGTCAGCAAAGCCGGTGCTCCGGCGCGAGCGCCTATTGTGGCGCGTCCTCTTTGTCGCACAGGCACTGCTAACTGCTGTCTTACTCGCGCCGGACCGATTGGCAGGTTGGCTGGGTGCGGACCTGATTGGCGGCGGATGGGCTCGCTACTGGATAGCGGTAGCAATCACCACGGCGGGCCTTGCGCTTTCGATTTGGGCGCGGCGGATATTGGGCGGAAACTGGAGCGGGTCGGTTACCCTGAAGGAGAATCACGAGCTTGTGAAGGACGGGCCCTATCGGTGGATTCGTCATCCGATTTATAGCGGCGTGCTCTTGATGATACTAGGGACTGCGCTCGCATCAGGTCGCGCACAGGGGTTATTCGCATTCGCAATCGCCCTAAGCGCTCTGTATCTGAGATCGCGCGCCGAAGAGCGCTGGATGGAATCGCAGTTCTCCGAACGCTACTCGGCCTATAGGAAGGCAAGCTGGGCTCTGGTGCCTTTCATCTTCTAGCCTTGGAAGGAGGATGGTATGTCCCAAGCCCGCAGTCGACCCACTGCCGGCCAATTTGCGAGGGGCACTCACATCGATCCGTCCGAGCAAGTCTCAGCGAGGATTGCCAGGCTCAACCCGAGCGGTATTCCAGAAGATCCCCCGGCTGGCATGCGAGCGCTGCGCAGATCTTGTCCAGCGTTTCGAAACGCACGCCCTTCACCTTGGATGACTTGAGCAGTGACACGTTGGCCTCAGTGATGCCGACGCGCTCTGCCAGTTCCTTGGAGCGCATCTTGCGTTTCGCGAGCATGACATCCAGATTGACCACGATCATCTAGACGATCCCCGCATTGTCGGAGGCGATGCGTCGGGCTTCCTCCATCACATAGGCAGCGATGATGGTGGGGATGCCAACGAACAGAGCACTCTCGAACCTGATAGCAATGCCGGGAAGAGCGCCGAGAAAATGGAAATGGATGACCCTCAGGAAGCCGTCCTTCATCCCGGATAGAACCAGCAGATAGACGGCAGCGATGCCGGTGAAAAAGGAGATGGTCAGCCAGAAGCCTGCGGCGCGCACGTGCGCGATGGGTTGGGCGGCAAAGATCTCGCCTTTAGCGAAACACAAGAACAGTTTGCGCATGTGGTACAAGACCAGGACGACAGGCACGGTGATGAGTTCCACAGCGACCGTGGCGCCAACAGCTGTCCAGCCGTGCACCGCTCCAAAATCCACGCTGATGCCATTTGGGAAACCGATGCCGAGACCAACGCCGCTCGGGGTTTTCGGAACAAACCCAAAGACCACGGCCGCCAAGGCGGTCGACAGCATCACCAGGCAACCAAGCGTGAAAAGGACCGCTACGAAGCGGCTGAGATTTTGGGCGCGGTTGAAGCCGGGCGACAGGGACGGAGTGAATGTCGACGTCTCGCTCATGGCCCATACCTCTCGAGGAGGTCAGGATCATATTATAATAATAAATTATTGTAAATAGATAATAAGATATCACAACTTAATATTTATGACGAATACCCAAAGGGCTTGCTGATTGCTAAGCCCGCTGTGGCCCCAAGCTCGGACGTGTCATTGCGTCATACTAACTGCATCGAGTGGCGAGGCCGCGGAGATTGGGCGAACTAGGAACGCCACAGGGCGTTCAAAAGCCATTGCGTGCGCCATGGTCCCTTTCTTGACGCCACCTCTAGCCGTCAGCAGCGCTGTGCATGAAATAGAGCGCGGTCAGTATGGCCAATGAGAAAAGAAATATTCTGGCTGTCTTGGAATAGCGGAGTAACTGGCCACGCTTGCGATAGTAGAGAGGACCGGTCAATAGCACCGGGATTAGAGCGGGCGGAAAAACAACGATGCAGGCGATGCAGAACCATGTCTGACGGTACCAGGGCACGGCGCTTGGGTTGACGGGCTTGGCGGCAGTGTTCATGGCTCTAAAGGCATTCCCTGGGGGGTATCCTTGCTCGCAATGCGCGCCGAGCACGGCACGCACTGCCGTTCGGGGCCACCGCCAACTCCACGGTCGACCTGGGTCGATTGTCCTGCAAGGACGTGACGGAGGATTAGCAAGGTATCTCAAACTGTGACGCGCTCTGAGTAAGGGGCTGGGAAGCGCCCGCCTGATCGGGGCTTCGTCCCGTTTTGCTTCAACCGCGCGCCCGGATTACTCGAGCAGCCGGCCGCCGGCGCGGCGGCCTTTGCGTACTCTCGACCCTGTGCTGTCATTCCGAAGTCAAACCGGAGAAGCGCCAGATCGCCAACTGCCTCAGCTTGTCGATGTTCACCGGCCGACCGTCTTTCCCCTCGGCCTCAGATCGGGTATACGCTCTGCACCATGAACGCAAAGAGGCTAAGCAGAATAATCCTGCTGTGCCTGCTGGCAATTGCGACAACAGGCAGCGTCTTCGGCATGGTAGCGGATGTGCGATGGCTGCAACGTGCAGGCGTAATGCTCCTCGTGATTGTGGGCCTCCTCGCACTCAGAGATTGGATGCGCGCCGCGACCCAGTGAGCGGATTTGCATCACTCTCTCGCGCCGCTTGTCGCGATTCGAACGACTTCTCTGGATCAGGACGAGGTCTCGGTGAGTGACGGTTCTTGGCGCTCGCAACCCGGAGCTGCCGATCAGCGACGACTGGTTCTAGGACGGCTGCATCCGTAATGCATGATTTGCCAATGGCTGTCGTCCAGAAGTAAAGTCAAAACTGCGGTTGCGCTCGGGACACCATATGAACACCTTCCATTTGCCGCACGACGGCGGATTCTTCTCCAAGCGCGTGACTGTCTTCATTGCCGTCGTCGGCTTTCACGTATTAGTCGCAGGGCTGTTCATCAGCGGATTCGATGGCAGCCGACGTGCCCAGTCGGTCATCCCAATCCCTACAGTTCCGGCGCCGAATGCGGGCCTTAGCGCAATATAACTGGGATACGGCCTCGCGGAATCCGCGCGACCAAGCAGGTTATCTGACCTTTCGACCGCGGCCGGGCTCCCGACCTGTTCTGTTGAAAAACTCGAAACCTTCCGTCGGCAACGCTTCGGATGAAATTTGCTCTCACCCAGGTTGCATGAAATCCGATTGAGCGCAGAAAGCTTTGCAGAATCGAACGCTGGTGTGCCGTTAGCTTCGTGCTGAATGGCCCACGCCTTTAAGGCAACCCATTCGGAAGAGTCGCGCAGTCGCGGGGTCTAATCCAACAGCGGATGCCCCTCGGGCAATTGATGCGCGTACCAAGCCGCCAGCCGATGTCGCACCGTCTTGTCGCCGATTTGGTCTTCGGGCATTGGCGCAATGACCTTGTCGTGTACGAGTAGGCGATACACGTACAGCGCCTTGTCGCTCGCCGAATCCGTCGCCTCGAACTCGACCGCCTTGCGCCCTTCCGCATATGCAATGCCTGCGACCAAGGCCGCCTTGAACAATGCCGCCTCGTGCTTGAATGTCTTCATAGGCTACTCACGAATGCTTATACGGAGGCGAACGGAGTGTAGCAACCGGCGCGGGATGACCGTCCCTGACGACGAGGCACCAGTGCTGCAACCAAAGATGTGCACCGCAACGGCTGGCAGTAGCCACACGCCAGTTGTGGCGCCGCATCCGCCGACCGGCGGCGCACACAATGCATCGCAGCAAGGGGCAATCTGAACTGGCTCACACTCGTCCGCCACCGTTCGCGATGCAGTTGCCAGTTCATGTTCACTGGCCGATGTAACTTAACGTCTAGCGCCTTTTGAGAGGGAGTACCCCTTCGAAACGCCAATGGATCCGCTTCCGACAGGATCGGCACCGATTCGATTAACCGATGCGGTGCTTTCTGAAATAGTCGCGTCGGCCATGGACGGCATTATCACCGTCGGGGCGGATCAACGCATCGCTTTATTTAACGCGGCCGCCGAACGAATTTTTGGCCGTACCGCGGTCGAGGTGCTTGGCCAACCACTCGAGTTACTACTCCCGGAGCGCTTCAGAAGGGAGCACGCAAGATACATCGAGGCATTTGGTCACGCCAGCGTCACCAAGCGCACCATGGGTAACCTTGGGTCCATTTTTGGACTGCGAGCTAACGGAGAAGAATTCCCAATTGAAGCTTCCATTTCTCAGCTCCAAGTGGGTCGGGCCAAATTGTTTACGGTCATTCTGCGCGATATCAGCGACCGTAGAAGGGTGGAGGAGGCGCTCCACGCCTCAACGACCCTGGTGCAGTCGATTGTCGATTCCTCGGAAGATGCCATTATTGGAAAGACCCTCGAAGGTGTGATCATCAGCTGGAATACCGGCGCAGAGAAACTCTTTGGGTACAGTGCGCTGGAAATGCTTGGAACGCCAATCTCGATCCTCATACCACCGGATCGCACGGACGAAGAGCCGGCGATTCTCGCGCGCATAGCGCGTGGCGAGCGCGTCCAGCATTTCGAGACCGAACGAATCCGCAAGGATGGCAGTAGGATCTGCGTGTCTGTAAGCATCTCCCCGTTGCGTGATTCCAGTGGAAGGATCGTCGGGGCGTCGAAGATAGCGCGTGACATCACCGAGCATAAGCGGGCCCAGGAGAAGGTCGTGCGCTTGAGCCGCATACATGCGGTGCTCAGCAGCATCAATTCGTTAATCGTCAGAAGCCGAGACCGGCAAATTCTATTGGACGAGGCGTGCAAAATCGCGGTTGATCAGGGCGGCTTCGGTGCGGCGGGGATTGGATTGCTGAAGGCAGGTAGTAGCGAGCTTTCTATGACCGCGTGGGCAGGTCCGGACTCGGACCGACAGCATTGGCGTGCCATAACTGATAAGGCGCTCCGCGATACGGGCTTGGTCGGACGTGCGCTTTCAGAACAACGGCCGACCTTCAGTAATGACATTGCCGCGGACCCCAACGAGCCTGTTACACAAAGGATGCGTGTGTCGTTAGATTTCGGTCATCGATCGCAGATCGCGCTGCCATTGCTGGAACAGGGCCGAGCGATCGGGGTAATCGAACTCTTTGCGAAGGAGCGAGACTTCTTCGATGAAGGGGAATTGAAGCTGCTGAACGAGATTGCCGGCGACATCTCTTACGCGCTCGAGCATATCGGTCAGGAGGAGAAGCTTCACCATCTGGCCTATCACGATCCGCTGACAGGTCTCGCAAACCGCGTTCTGCTGCAGGATCGACTGGAGCAGGCGATCCGCAGCGCCAAACAGACAGACACCAAGGTAGCGTTGCTATATGGGGACATCAAGGGCTTTCGAGAGATCAACGAGACTTGGAGCCGTCAAGCCGGGGATGCGGTTCTACGCGAACATGCAACGCGGCTACGACAGCTGTCGCCCGAGCCGGACAACATCGCTCGCATCGGTGCAGACTACTTCGCCGGATTGATTTCAAATTTCAAGACTGTCTCGGACGTGGCGCACCTGATCGAGCACGCAATTGCCGGATTATTGAGCGAACCCTATACGATAGGTGATCGAAAGATCAACGTGACCACCAGGGCGGGTATCGCCGTATTTCCAGCTGACGGAGATGACGCGGAGAGCCTGTTTCGCAATGCAGAGGCAGCGCATCGGAGCGCGAAAGCAGGCCGCAGACGTTACCAGTTCTATCAACCGGAGATGAATGCCAAGGTTGCGGAAACCTTATTACTCGAAAATAAGCTTAAAGCCGCTCTGGCAAACGGGGAATTTCTGCTCTACTACCAGCCGAAGGTCAAGGCAGACGACGGATCTCTGGTGAGCGTGGAAGCCCTGCTGCGTTGGAAGGATCCCGAACGGGGGATCGTGTCACCGTCCGAGTTCATTCCCGTGCTGGAGGAAACGGGTCTTATCATCGAAGTCGGAGATTGGATCATACGGCAAGCGTTATCTGACCATCGCGAGTGGCAGGCGGCCGGGTTGACCGCGCCCAGGGTCGCTGTAAACATTTCGTCCGTACAGCTACAGCAAGGTGACTTCATTCACAGAGTAACTCAGTTATTGGACGCGGAACCAAGAATCGTCGACCTCGAGATCACTGAAAGCGTTTTGATGCAACACATTGACGATACCATCGAGAAATTAAAGAGTCTGAGAGCTTTGGGGGTATCGGTTGCAATCGACGATTTTGGAACCGGCTATTCATCGTTGAGTTATCTCGCGCGGCTGCCTATCAGTACGGTAAAGATCGACCGGTCGTTTGTCGCCAGCATGACGGACGATGCGCACAGCATGGCAATCGTGTCGGGCGTCATTTCGTTAGCCAGAGCTCTGAAACTAATAGTTGTCGCCGAGGGAGTAGAAACGGAGGAGCAAGCGCGATTCCTACGTCTACTCGGATGCGACGAGCTGCAGGGGTTCTTGTTTAGCCGACCGCTCCCGTCGAGCGGGCTCGTTAAGCTGTTTTCGGGGCCGGCGGCGGACCAGCAGTGCGCATAATTGCTGCGGTGCTCCTTTGCGGCAGTGGCGCACCACGAGGCAGAGCGTGTCCCGGCTCCCGTGCTGCTGCCTGGTGCGGTGGCGAAAGCAAGGCCAGGGCGTCGTTCAGAGGCCCGGCGCTCAAAGCGCGTGCAAGGCGCGCCACAGTCGCGCGCCATTCGGTCGGACGAGGAGGAACAAAGGGGCTGATGGTGGGCGGAAGGGGATCGCAACTGCTCACCATTAGCCTGCTTTTATAGGCTTTCGCAGCTGGTGGTATCTCGCGGTACCCCGAACGGTACCCCGCCGGCTCCGCCATTGGAGGCCGCAGACGCGGGCAGGGCCCGCGGGTGCCGGTCATGGTGGCGCATCCCGTATTTGCTCTACGCGGCCTTCAGTCCCCGAATCGATCGGATCAGCACGTCGGCGGAAATTCCAAGCTTCTGATGGAGAGCGCGGATCATATTGATCGACAGGCCGCGCTTGCGGTTGAGCACTTCCGACACCCGCATGCGGGTCCCGAGGATCTTCTCCAGATCCTTGCGCGTAAGGTCCTGCTGTTCCATACGGAACTTGATCGCCTCGATCGGGTCGGGCGGGTCCATGGGGTAATGCTCCGCCTCGTACGCTTCAATCAGCGTCGCCAGGACATCCAGGCGATCCCCCTTGGGCGTGCCAGTCCTGGCGCCCCAGAGCTCTTCGATCTCCGCAAGCGCCTGCTCGTAATCCTTCTCAGTTCGAATCGGCTTTGGGTTTCTCATAGGCTACTGTGCAGTACGTACGAGTTCTCAGCGAAACGTGGATACAAGTATTTCCTGCTACTCGATCAATATGCAATGCGCGATTTACCGTCCAATTGGGAATATGGCAACGTCCATATGGGAATCTGTGGTCGTCCAATCGGGAACCAAGCGGCGTTGGATGGGTTACGGCGAGTGACAGGCAGGCCGGGCGGCGCGGGGCAATGATGGAACGGCGCGCCGTCATCCGATGTGGGGCACTGCTGGGCCTGCGGTCGGAGCCCGGACACGCGACGTCAGGCCGTCGCGGTCTCCACCTTGCCAGGCAGATTGCTCAGCAGCAGACGCTTGAGCTCCACCTTGATACTGGCGTTGTCGATATCGATGCCGACGAGCTCGCCGGCGCTGTCGTAGTCGAGGACGACGCCTTCCGAGATCTCCCGGCTATCGACACTGGGCTTTTCAGACAGATCGATGTAGAGCGAATCGGTCTCGGGGAAGTAATCGAGCTTCACGGAGTAAAGCCTCTGCCGCCAAAACGCATCTTACGCCACTCCGGGGGGCTGACCCTTTGAATCATCGCCATAACCAGACGCGACAATCCTGCAGGTTTTCGCGACCGGATCAGCCGCCTCACGACAGAAGGCTAATGCAGTCGAGGAATGCCCGCAGTCCGTCCTCCACCTGCGCCGCGCGCAGAACCGCTGCGAGGTCGAGCCGGCGCGCGAGTTCCATGCGCGTCATAGGCTTCTCGTAACCGGGCCATTCCCGGCGGAGCGCGCGGTTAGC
>DATJSD010000087.1:0-36267 GCA_035504335.1 Steroidobacteraceae bacterium
TCGGCGCCGCAGGCCGCCCCGCAACAGACCGCTCCCGTGACGCTGGCCGACGGGCTGCGCGCCACGCTCAGCGAGCGCACGCTCGGGCTGATCCGCCACCACGTCGATGACGTCGTCACCGTGAGCGAGGAGGGCATCGTCGCGGCGATGCGCGCGCTGTGGAAGCATGTGCGCACCCTCGTCGAGCCTTCCAGCGCCGTGCCCTATGCGGCGCTGCTGGAGCGGCGGCTGGATCTCGCCGGGCAGCGCGTGGCGATCATCCTCACCGGTGGCAACGTCGATCTGGACCGGCTGCCCTGGTCGCGGCCGGCGCTCAGCGCACCTGGATCTGCACCGGGGCACCCTCGCGCACGCTCGCGCTGAGCATCCCGGCGCCGTTATAGCGCGTGACGATCGCGCCGGCGGCATCCACCGCGATCAACCCGCCACGCGCGCCCAGGGAGGTCAGCCGCGTGAACGCGGCGTCGATCGCGCGCGCGAGCGGCTCGTGGCCATAGCGCATGCGCGCGGCGATGTCGTGTGCCTGCGCGGTGCGCAGGAACCACTCGCCCTGACCGGTCATGGAGACCGCGCACACCGCATCATCGGCATAGGTGCCGGCTCCAATGACCGGCGAGTCGCCGATGCGCCCCGGCCACTTGCCGGTCGTGCCGCCGGTGGAGGTGGCCGCGGCGAGCCGGCCGCGCCGATCCCGCGCCACCGCACCGACCGTGCCGGCGCCGGCCCCCGCCGCGCCGCGCGCCCGGAATGCGCGCAGCTGCTCGCGCCGGGCCTCGGTGATGAAGTCGGCGTTCTCGAGCGGTTCACTGCCGGCGGCGGCGGCGAGTCGGTCCGCGGCCTCGCCCGCCAGGAACACATGCGGCGCGTGCTCGAGCAGGTAGCGCGCGAGCCGGATGGGGTTCTTCGTATGCCGCACCAGCGCCACCGCACCGGCCCGCAGCGACGTGCCCTCCATGATCGAGGCATCCAGCTCCACCGATCCCTCGAGCGTCAGCACGGCGCCGCGCCCGGCATTGAAGAGAGGATCGTCCTCCAGCGCCGTGACCGCCGCCTGCACGGCGTCCAGTGCGCTGCCCTCCCCCTCGAGGATGCGCTGGCCGGCCTGCAGCGCCGCGGCCAGACCGTCCCGCAGCGCCGGATCGCGCTCGGGACCGGGCGCAAGGTCGGCGGCGGACACGGTGCCCGCTCCGCCGTGAATGGCCAGCGCGTACATGCCGCCCAAGCCTACGGGCGTCCGGTCGCTGCCGCCAGCGCCACCGGGCGCGCATCGCCCCGCACTGCCGGCCCGTCCGCCCGACCCGTGCCCGGTGTGGGCATTCCCTGACACACCGCTGTGGGCCGTGGCCAGGGCGCGGGCGCGGGCGCGGGCGATATGGCATAGTGCGCGGTGCAACCCCACCGGATGCGCCGGGTCGGCGAGACCCGTCGGCATCAAAGGCGAACCGCACATGAAACGCCCGATCAGCTGCTGGGTCGCGAGCCTGCTCGCACTGTCGTGTCTCTACGCCCTGCGCGCTGTGGCCGCGGCGCCCGCGCCTGCACCCGCGCCCTCGCTCGCCGGGGCCACCGGGGCTGCCGCGGCCACCGGGGCCGCCGCGGTGCCGTCTGGCTCGCCGGGCGAGCGGGCCGCCGCCGGTGCGCCGGATGCCGACGTGCTGCGCGCGACGCTCGGCAATGGTCTGCGCGTGATCCTGGTGCGCAACACGCTCGCGCCGGTCGTGGCCACCTCGGTCAACTACCTGGTCGGCTCTGACGAAGCACCCGCGGGGTTTCCCGGCATGGCCCATGCCCAGGAACACATGATGTTCCGCGGCGCCCCGGGCCTGACCGCGGACCAGCTCGCCGACATCGGCGCGCTGATGGGCGGCGACTTCAACGCCGACACGCGCGAGAGCATCACGCAGTACCTGTTCACCGTGCCGTCCGACGACCTCGACGTGGCGCTGCACATCGAGGCGCTGCGCATGCGTGGGGTGGACGACAGCACGCAGGGGTGGGCTGAGGAGCGCGGTGCCATCGAGCAGGAGGTGTCGCGCGACATGTCCGATCCGGAGTACGTGCTGTATACGAAGCTGCGCGCCTACGCGTTCGCCGGCACACCGTATGCGCACGATGCGCTCGGCACCCGTCCCTCCTTCGACCGGACCACGGCGCAGATGCTGGAGCAGTTTCACGCGCGCTGGTACGCACCCAACGACGCCGTGCTGGTCATCGCCGGCAACCTCGAGCTGCGGCCCACGCTGGCGAAGATCCGTGCGCTGTTCGGCGGCATCCCGCGCAAGGTGTTGCCCGAGCGGCCGGCGGTGCAGCTGCGGCCGATCACGGCCACGAGCTTCGAGGTCCCCACCGACCAGCCCAACGGCCTGCTCATGATCGCCGTGCGCACGCCCGGCGCGCGCAGCCCCGATTTCCCGGCGCTGGAGGTGCTCTCCGACGTGCTCAGCAGCCGCCGCTTCGCCCTCTATGATCTGGTCGCGCAGGGCAAGGCGCTCGACGCCGGCTTCTCGCTCGATCCGCTGCCGCGCGCCGGGCTGGCTTTTGCGACCGCCGCGTTCACGGCCGGCTCGGACCACGCCGCGCTCATGAAGGAGGTGCGCGACGTGCTTGCGGATGTGGCGCGCAATGGGGTGCCGCCGGATCTGGTGCGTGCCGCAAAGCTGCAGGAAGAGCGCGCGGCGGGTTTCGAGCGCAACTCCATCGAAGGGCTCGTCTCCATCTGGTCCGACGCCGTCACCCTCTACGGCCTGCGCTCGCCCGATGAGGACCTGCAGCGCATCGAGCGCGTCACCCCCGCCGACGTCGATCGTGTCGCGCGCGAGTACCTGGTGCTCGATCGGGCGGTGTCGGCGACCCTGCTGCCGCAGGGCTCGGGCCGACCCGTGGTCGCGAGCGGCGGCTTCGGTGGTCAGGAGAGCATCTCGCTCGGCGAGGGCAAGCCCACCGCGCTGCCCGACTGGGCACAGAACGCGGTCGCGCGCCTCGTCGTGCCGCCGCTGACCACGCATCCGATCGTCAGCACGCTGCCGAACGGCCTGACCCTGATCGTGCAGCCCGAAAACGTGAGCAACACCGTCAGCGTCATCGGCCATATCCTCAGCCGCCCGGACATCGAGACGCCCCCGGGCCAGGAGGGCGTCTCCGATCTGCTCGATGCGCTGCTGCCCTTCGGCAGCGAGCGGCTCGATCGCCTCGCCTACCAGCGCGCCCTCGACGCCATCGGCGCGGACGAGCAGGCCGGCACCGAGTTCGCCGTGCAGGCGCTCGCCCCGTACTTCGACCGCGCGGTGCAGCTGCTGGCCGACAACGAGCTGCATCCCGCCCTGCCCGGGGAGGCGATGCGCCTGCTGCAGCCGCAGCTGGTCGCGGCGGTTGCCGGGCGTAACCGCAGCCCCGGGTATCTGGCGCAGCGCGCACTGACGGCCGCGCTGTTCCCGCCCGGCGATCCGACCCAGCGGCAGGCGACCCCGCAGAGCGTTCGCTCACTGACGCTGCAGGACGTGCGCGACTACTATCACCATGTCTTTCGCCCCGATCTCACCACCATCGTGGTGATCGGCAATGTCACGCCCGAGACCGCGCACGCCGTCATCCAGAAGTACTTCGGCGCCTGGCGCGCGAGCGGTCCCAAACCCGACGTCGATCTGCCGGTGGCGCCGCCCAACGAGCCCACCGAGGTCACGGTTCCGGACGCGAGCCGGGTGCAGGACACCGTCGAGCTCGCGCAGGATCTGTCGCTCACGCGCGCCAATCCGGACTACTACGCGCTCCAGCTCGGCAACGCCGTGCTCGGCGGCGGCTTCTACTCCACGCGCCTGTCGATCCAGCTGCGCAAGAACACCGGCCTCGTCTACACCGTCGGCTCGCAGCTGCAGGCGGGCCGCACGCGCGCGTTCTACGTGATCGACTATGCCTGCGACCCGCAGAACGTCGCGCGCGCCGCCGGCATCGCCACGCGACTGCTGTCGGACATGCAGCAGGCTCCGCCGCGTCCCGACGAGATGGCGCGTGTCAAGGCGCTGCTGCTGCGGCAGATCCCGCTCGGTGAGGCGAGCGAGGACGCGATCGCCGGAGGCTTCCTCAACCGTCGCGACCTGGATCTGCCGCTCGATGAGCCGAGCATCGCCGCCAGGCGCTACATCGCCCTCACCGGCGCGGACGTGCAGGCGGCCTTTCGCAGATGGATCCGCCCGAACGACCTGGTGCGCGTGGTGCGCGGCCCGGCGCCGCAATAGACAAACGCCGAGCCCCTGGCATCCTCGACTGCGTGCCGGGCCGGGCCGGGCCGTGCCGTGCGCCGGGGCCCTGCGAAGCGCTTACAGCAGCAGCGACGGCTCGACCGCCGACTGCCAGGCGAGCAGGCCGCCTTCCAGCTGCAGCGGTGTGGCGATGCCCGCGCGTCGCGCCAGCGCACAGGCTTTGAGGCTGCGCACGCCGCTCCTGCAGAGGAATACCACCGGTGCCTCACGCGCCAGTGCCAGCTCCGCAAAGCCCTGCTCCTCGATGCGCGGCAGCGGCAGGTTCTCGGCGCGCGGCAGATGGCCGCGCGCGTACTCGTCGGGCTCGCGCACGTCGATCAGACGCAGCGGCGGCGCCGCACCGCCGGCCGCCAGGCGCCGCGCCAGCTCGCGCGCCGAGATGCGCGCTACGCGCTGCTGCTCCTCGAGCGTGCAGAAGCCCGGCGGATCGCGCGGCTCGTGGATGCTCGGATGCTCGCCGCACACGGCGCAGTCGGGCCGCCGCTCGATGTGAAACTCGTCGAAGCGCAGGCTGAGCGCGTCGTACACCAGCACCCGGCCGACGAGCGGCTCGCCGATGCCGAGCAGCAGCTTGATCGCCTCGGTCGCCTGTAGCGCCCCGAGCACCCCCGGCAGGACCCCCAGCACTCCGGCCTGCGCGCAGTTCGGCAGCACCCCGTCGCGCATCTCGGGGAACAGACACCGATAGCATGGACCGCGGCCGGGCGCATACGTCATGGCCTGGCCCTCGAAGCGGTGGATCGCGGCGCTGACCAGCGGCTTGCCGTACAGCACGCACGCGTCGTTGACCAGGTAGCGGGTGCCGATGCGATCGCTGCCGTCGACGATCAGCTCGTAGCCCTCGAGCAGCTCGCGCACGTTCGCCGCACACAGCTCGGTCTGGTGCGCGACGATGTTCACCGTCGGGTTCAGCAGCGCGAGCCGCGCGCGCGCGCGTTCGGCCTTCGGCGCCCCGACATCCTCGCTGGTGAACAGCACCTGGCGGTGCAGGTTCGATGCCTCGACGCGGTCGAAGTCGAGCAGCCCGAGCGTGCCGACGCCGGCGGCGGCCAGGTACAGCGCCGCGGGGCAGCCCAGCCCGCCGGCGCCGATCACCAGCACGCGCGCGGCCTTCAGCCGCTGCTGCCCGTCGGCGCCGATCTCCGGCAGCAGCAGGTGACGGCTGTAGCGCTCGCGCTCGGCCGCCGATAGCGCCAGCGATAGCGGTGCGCCCGACAGCGCTGCCGCCGGCTGCGGCGCTGCCCGCGGCGGCGCAGCGGGAGTGGATATGGGCTTGGAGGAGGACATGGCCGGATCTGATGTGGGGCGGGTGGTGCGCGACTCAAGTGCGGTGCGCGACGCAGCGGCGCTGCGCGAGGGCCGGGCTCAGCCGCCCGACAGCGCGCAGATCAAGTGTACCGAATCCTGCGCTGCGACCGGTTGTGCCAGGTCACGGGCTTCGCGCGCCGCCACGAAAATGCGGATATGCGGACGTATCCGCTGCTGCTCGTCGATCATGCGAAAGCGCATCCCCGGGTAGCAGCGCTCCAGCTCCGCGAGCACCTGTCCGAGGGTTGCGCCCTCGACGCGCACCACGGCGGCGCCGCGCGTGTAGTCGCGCAGGGGGCTGGCGACGTGGACCGAGCAGGCCATGGGTGCGCGGCGGCCGCGGATCTCAGTGCCGCGCCACGGTCACGGAGTAGATCTCCGGCAGATGCTGCGCGACACATCGCCAGCTCTCCGCCGCATGGCTGCTCGCCCAGATCTCCCCGCCGGTGGTGCCGAAGTACAGCCCGGGCCGTGCCGCCCCGTCCGTGCACATGCCCTGCCGCAGCACGGTCAGCCACGCGTGGGCGCGCGGCAGACCGTGGTCGCGGCGCCGCCAGGAGCGCCCGCCGTTACGTGTCTCGTAAATCGCCGGCCGGCCGGCGATCGAGGTGCGAGGCCACACGCCGCTGCCGTCCATGGGCAGCACCCAGGCCGTCTCCGGCTCGTGGGGATGCACCACGATCGGAAAGCCGACGTCGCCGATGCGCTTGGGCATGGCCCGACCGATGCGCTGCCAGCGCCGCTCCGGGCGGTCGAGGCGGTAGATGCCGCAGTGGTTCTGCTGGTAGAGCCGGTCGGGTTGGCGCGGGTGCAGCACCACGCAATGCGGGTCGTGGCCGAAGGGCGCATTGGGGTCGGGCAGAAAATCCGCCGCCACGCCTTCGTTCAGCGGATGCCAGTTCGCGCCCGCGTCGGTCGATTCGAACACGCCCCCGACCGAGATCGCCAGATACAGATGCCGCGCATCGCGCGGATCGACGAGGATGGAGTGCAGCAGCTCCCCGTCGGGGGTGCCGCGGCCCGGGGCCCATTGCGAGAACATCGGATGCTCGTTGAAGCCGGACACCGGCGCCCAGTGTGCGCCGGCATCCTCCGAGCGAAACAGGCCCGCCGGCGCGGTGCCCGCGTACCACACCCCGGGCTGCTCGGGGTGTCCCGGTGTCAGCCAGAACACGCGGTCCACCGCGCGGCCGCTCTTCCCGTCACCGGCCTGGGGAAAGGCCGGCGGTCCCGGCACTTCTGCCCAGTGACGGCCGCGGTCCGTCGAGCGGTAGACCGTGGGGCCGAGGTGCCCGGTTCGGGCGGCCATCAGCAGCGTCTGCGGATCGCGGGGATCCTGCACGATGTGATGGACGATGTGGCCGAGGAACTGCGGTCCCGACAGCTGCCAGCGGCGGCGCTGGCGGTCCGGGCGCAGCACGAAGGCGCCCTTGCGCGTGCCGATCCACAGTGCCATGGCTGCCACGCACCAGAGCATTGCCGCAGCCGCGAGGGCTGTCAACCGGGCCGGGCGCTGGGCCGGCCGCTGGGCCGATCGCCGGGCCGCAACCCGGCCGCCCGCCGGCCGCCCGCCGGGCGATTGGCGCAGGGCGGTGTAGCCGCTACAGTGCCCGGCCGTCGCCCATGGCGGCTTGTCGGATGGATCACAGCATGTCTCCCCTGGGGTCGGGCGCTCGCCGCATGCGCTACGCCTGGCCGTGGCTCGCTCTGCTGGTGCTCGCGCTGCTGGGCTGCAATCGAGGCCTGTGGACCCCCGATGAGCCCCGCGAGGCGGAGATCGGTCGCGAGATGGCGCTCGCGCCGGGGCTGATTCCGACGCTCGACGGCCGCCGCTTCATCGAAAAGCCGCCGCTGTACTACTGGGTCATGGCCGGCGCCTACCGGCTGGCCGGCGGACCCTCGGTACTCGCCGCGCGCTCGGTCAGCGTCGGCTCGGGCCTGGCGACGCTGGCGCTGCTGTACGCCTGGGCCGCGGCGGTCGCCCGCTCGCGCGCTGCGGGACTGACCTGCGCCTTCATGCTGGCGAGCAGCGTGCAGTTCCTGGTCTCCACCCATTGGGTGCTGCTCGACCCGCTGCTGATGCTCGCAACCACGGCAGCCGCCTGGGCGGCCTGGTGGCTGCTGGCGTCAGAGGCGGACTGCCGCCGGCTGCGCGGCCTGCTGTACGCCTCGCTGGTCGCCGCCCTGTGGATCAAGGGTCCGATCGGGCCGGTGCTGATCGGTGCGGGCCTCGCGGCCTACGTGCTCATCGATCGCCCGATCCATTGGCGCAGGCTCAGACCCGTGGCCGGCTGCATTCTGCTGGCGACGATGCTCGGTGCGCTGGCGCTGGCGATCTACGCCGCCGGCGGGCGCGCCGCTCTCTGGGAGTGGGGCTACGTCAACCACGTCCAGCGCCTGCTGCACCCCGGGGCCACCGGGCATCGACAGCCGCTGCTCTACTACGTCTGGACGCTGCCCTACGCCGCGCTGCCCTGGGTACCGGCGCTGCTCGAGGCGCTGCGGCCGAGCCACTGGCGCCGGGTGGCGCGCGCTCCCGACGCGGCACGCTACGGCGCCCTGATGTCCGCGGCGATGCTGCTGCTGCTGTCGCTGTCGGCGAGCAAGCGCGAGACCTACCTGCTGCCCGTGCTGCCGCTGCTGTTTCTGTGGCTCGGCCTGCGCGCGTACCGGTGGTGGCAGCAGGCGCGCCAGCCGGCCATCGACGCCGGGTCGGTGGGTTTCTGGCGGGCGCAGGTCGCGCTGCTGTGCGTCTACGCATTCGCGGCGCCCGTGGCCGCCTGGGTGTGGACCCGCGCGCTGACCCCGCCGATCGCCCTGGCGATGCTGCTCGCGCTGAGCGGTGCCGGGGCGCTGCTGCTGCATCGCCGGCTGTTTCGCGGTGTGCCCGCAGCCGCGGGAGTGTGCGCACTGGCCACCGCGGTCACCGGTGCCGCGGTGCTGCTGGCGCTCGCCGGGCCGGTGCTGCTGCCGGGCTGGCTGTTGATACAGAATGTCAGCCATGCGCGGGACGTCGCGCTCCCGCCCGATTACCACCTCGTCATGAGCCAGTCCTTCGGCGCGGGCCGCAGCCTCGCGCTGTGGCACCGCCAGTCCAGCCCGGCCGCGGCGGACGGCGCCGCTCCAGGCTGAAGGCCGCGCCGCCGGGACAGCCGCCATGTCCTCACCTGCCAGCGGCGCCGGGCCGCGCCCGCACCCGATGCCACGCCCGATGCCAGGCGCAAAGCCGCGCCGCGCGCTCGCGCTGGCGTGGTTGGCGCTGGCGCTGCTGTGGTTTCTGCCGCTCGACACCCCGTACCTGCTCAACCCTGATGAGGGCCGTTATGCCGAAATTCCCCGCGAGATGCTCGTCAGCGGCGACTGGGTGACCCCGCGGCTCGACGGCATCGAGTATTTCGAGAAACCCCCGCTGCAGTACTGGACCACTGCCGTGGCCTTCGAGGTGGCCGGACTGCACGCCTGGACCGCGCGGCTGTGGTCGGCGCTGTGCGGCTTTCTGGGGCTGGCGCTCACCTTCCTCATCGGGCGGCGGCTGTACGGGGAGCGCGCAGCCCGGTTCGGCGTCATCGTGCAGGCCGGCGCGCTGCTGTATGCGGGTCTGGCGCGCGTGGCCACGCTGGACATGGGGTTGTGCTTCACGCTGCAGATGGCCATGAGCGCGCTGGCGCTGCTGGTTCACGGGTCTGCGGCGCAGCCCGCGGACCCCGTGGACCCCGCGAGCCCCGCGAATCCCGCGGACCCCGTGATGCCTGACCGACGACTCGGGTCTGGCAGCTCTGCGCTGCTGCTCGCCCTCGGCGTGGCGCTGGCGATGCTGTCCAAGGGACTGATCGGCATCGTCATTCCCGGGGTGGTCGCCTTGCTCTACATGCTGACCTATCGCGATGCCGGTCTCCTGCTGCGCGCCAAACCGTGGTGGTCGCTGGCGGCGCTGGGCGCGCTCGCCGCGCCGTGGTTCGTGCTGGTGTCGCGGCGCCATCCGGGCTTCGCGCAGTTCTTCTTCATTTTCGAGCACTTTCAGCGCTTCACGAGCCGCGCGCAGTTCAACCGCTACGAGCCGCCGTGGTTCTTCGTGCCGGTGCTGGCCGTCGGACTGCTGCCGTGGCTCACGCTGCTGCCGCGTACGCTGCTCGAGGGTGTGCGTGCCGCGCGCGCCGAGCGCGCGACCGGCCTGCTGCTGCTATGGGCGGGGTTCGTATTCGTGTTCTTCAGCCTGTCGCAGTCCAAGCTCGCCACCTACATCCTGCCGATGGTGCCGGCGCTGAGCCTGCTCATGGGACGCAGCCTCGCGCGCCTGCCCGCGGCGCGCCTGGCCGCGCATCTGGGCGCCGTGGCCGCCGCCGCGGCGCTCGCGCTGATCGCGGCGCTGCTGATCACGCATTGGCCGCGTACCGCGAGGCTGGTCGCCGGCGCCTCCGCCTCGAGCGAGGCGCTGTTCATGGGTGCTCTGGCGCTGCTGGCCGCCGGTGCCGCCGCCGGCAGCTACTGTTGCCGGCGCGGTCGGCCGCTGCTCGGCGGCGCGAGCGCCGCGCTCGGCGCGCTGCTGCTGGTCGAGGCGGTGCTGCTCGGCCTGGCGCAGCTGCCGCGCGCACAGGCCGAACGGCAGCTGTCGCGCCAGCTGTCCCCGTTCATTGATAGGTATCGCCACTTCTACTGCGTGAACCTGTACGTGCAGACTGCACCCTTCTACCTGCGGCGCACCTGCACGCTCGTGGCTTACCGTGGCGAGCTCGATTATGGGCTCAGCCGCGAGCCGCGGCTCGGCATCGATACCCTCGGGCAATTCGCGGCGCTGTGGAAGCGTGAGCGCTCGGCGCTCGCGATCCTGCGTGCCGGCGACTACCAGCGCCTGCAATCATTGGGCGCGCCGATGCACGTGATATACACTGCGCCGTCGTTCGTCGCGGTGGTGCGCGAGTGACTGGCGTCGGGCGATGAGGCGGCGGCGGGGAGTCAGGCGGTGATCATGAGAGGCGCGGACCTGGCGCTGATACTGACCGGGGTGCTGCTCAATGCGCTCGCACAGCTGCTGCTGAAGGCAGGCGCGCGCGCTCTGGGTGCGGTGTCGATCGGCTTCGCCAACGCCGGCCTGCTGCTGGAGCGCGCCGTGTTCAACGGCCCCATTCTCGCGGGGCTGGCCTGCTACGTGGTCAGCGTCGCGGTGTGGATCCTGGCCCTTACGCGCGTGGATGTCAGCATCGCCTATCCCATGCTGTCGATCGGCTACGTGGTCAACGCGCTGGCGGCCTGGGCGCTGTTCGCCGAGCAGCTCAGCGCGCAGCGCATCGCCGGTATCGGCATCATCATCCTCGGATGCTGGCTGGTCGCGCGCAGCTGATGTCGCCTGCGGCGCTGCGCGCGGACGCCGTGGAGCAGGATGCCATCGAGGAGCAGGATGCCATCGTGAAACAGGACTACCTGCCGTTTGCCCGACCCTCGATCGACGAGGCGACCATTGCCGGCGTCGCCGAGGTGCTGCGCTCGGGCTGGATCACCAGCGGCCCGCAGGTGCGCGAGTTCGAGGCGCAGCTGTCGGGCTGGTGCGGCGAGCGACCGGTGCGCGCAGTCAACTCCGGCAGCGCGGCGCTGGAGATCGGCCTGGCCCTCGCCGGCATCGGCGCGGGCGACGAGGTGATCACCTCGCCGCTCACCTGGGTCGGCACCGCCAATGTCATCGTGCGCGCCGGCGCACGCGCGGTATTCGTCGACGTGGATCCCGTGACGCGCAACATCGATCTGGCGCGTCTCGAGGCGGCGATCGGTCCGGCCACGCGGATGCTGCTGCCGGTGGACCTCGCCGGCCTGCCGGTCGAGCGCGCGGCGCTGCATGAGATCGCGCGTCGGCACGGGCTGCGGGTGCTGGAGGACGCGGCGCAGTCCTTCGGCGCCAGCAGCGGCGGAGTGCGCATCGGCGCCGGCGGCGACCTGGTGGCCTTCAGCTTTCACGCCAACAAGAACCTGACCACCGCCGAGGGCGGCTGTCTGGTCGTGAATGACGCCGAGGAGGCGCGTCGCTGCGAGCTGTGGCGGCTGCAGGGCGTGGAGCGCTTCGCCGACGGCGCCATGGATGCGACGCTGCCCGGCGGCAAGTTCAACATGACGGACGTGGCCGCACGCCTCGGGCTCGGTCAGCTCGCGCGCCTGGAGGAGTTCACCGCGCGCCGGCGCGCGCTGGCGCGCCGCTACTTCGAGCGCTTCGATGTCGCGCTCGGCTGCGAGCTGCCGCCCGCCGACTTCACGCAGAGCAACTGGCACATGTTCCAGATCGTTCTGCCGCCCGACGTCGATCGCGGCGCCTTCATCCGTGGCATGCACGCCGCGGGCGTGGGCGTCGGAGTGCACTATCCAGCGGTCCACCTCATGAGCTTCTATCGCAACCTCGGCCACGAGCCCGGCGAATTCCCGGTCGCCGAGCGCATCGGTGCGCGCATCGTGACGCTGCCGCTGTTTCCCGCGATGCGCGATGAGGACGTGGGGCGGGTCTGCGACACCGCCGCCGCGGTGCTCGGGGCGATCCGATGAGCGCGCGGCCGCGCGGCCGCGGCGGCGGGCTCACGGCCGGGGGTCGGCCGGCTCCGGCCGGCGACCCGGCGCACGCGCGCGCCGCCGCCATCACCGCCGTCGCCGGTGCCCCGCAGCTTTCGGTGATCATTCCCGTCTACGACGAGGAGCAGGTGCTGCCCAAGCTCTTCCAGCGCCTCTATCCGGCACTCGATGCGCTCGGGCGCACTTATGAGATCGTGTTCGTCAACGACGGCAGCCGCGATCGCTCCGCGGCGCTGCTGCGCGCGCAGTTCGAGCAGCGTCCCGATGTCACACGCGTGGTGCTGTTCGCCGGCAACTTCGGCCAGCACCGCGCGATCCTGGCCGGCTTTGCGCATGCCCGCGGGCGTTACGTCGTCACGCTGGACGCGGACCTGCAGAACCCGCCCGAGGAGATCGAGCGCATCGTCGCGCAGATGGACGCGGGGCACGACTACGTCGGCACCATCCGCCGGCAGCGCCAGGATGCCGTCTGGCGCCGCTGGGCCTCGCGGCTGATGAACACCCTGCGCGAGCGTATCACGCACGTGCGCATCACCGACCAGGGCTGCATGTTCCGCGGCTACGCGCGCGGCGTGGTCGAGGCCGTCAACCAGTGCTCGGAGTACAACACCTTCGTGCCGGCGCTCGCATACACCTTCGCCGTCAGTCCCGTGGAGATCCTCGTCGGCCACGAGGAGCGCGGCGGCGGGCGCTCCAAGTACTCGATGCTGCGGCTGCTGCGCCTGAACTTCGATCTGATGACCGGTTTCTCCAGCGTGCCGGTGCAGCTGTTCTCGGTGTTCGGCATCTGCGTCTCGCTGCTCTCCGGCGTGCTGTTCGTTCTGCTGATGGTCCGCCGCCTGCTCCTGGGGGCCGAGGTCCAGGGCGTATTCACGCTGTTCGCGCTGGCGTTCATGTTCATCGGCACGGCGCTGTTCGGCATCGGGCTGGTGGGCGAGTATGTCGGCCGCATCTACGACGAGGTGCGCCGCCGGCCGCGCTACATCGTCGGCGCGGTGATGGAGCGCACGGCCGCGCCCGCCCCGTCCGCCGAGCCCGCTGAGCCCGCCGGGCCCGCCGAGCCTGCTGCGCCCGCCCCGCCCGCCGCGGCTCCCGAGCAGCTGCCGCTGCCGGCCGTGACGTACGCCACATCGCGTCCGGAGCGCGGCTCTTGAGCGCGCGCGTTCGCGCCGTGGTGTTCGCCTATCACGACGTCGGCGTGCGCGGCCTGCGCACGTTGCTCGCGCACGGGGTGTGCGTTCCGCTGGTCCTGACCCACGAGGACGCCGCCGGCGAATGCATCTGGTTCGACAGTGTCGCGCGTCACGCGGCCTGGCACGGCATCCGCGTGCGCACCCCCGCGGACCCGAATGCGCCCGAGGTGATCGCCGAGGTCGCCGCCGCGCGGCCCGACTTTCTGTTCTCGTTCTACTACCGCCGGCTGCTCGGCGCGGCGCTGCTGGCGCTGCCGCCGCGCGGCGCCTACAACCTGCACGGCTCGCTGCTGCCGAAGTATCGCGGCCGCGTGCCGGTGAACTGGGCGGTGCTGCACGGTGAGCGCCAGACGGGCGCGACGCTGCACGCGATGACGGCCGAGCCGGACGCCGGCCCGATCGTCGCGCGCGAGGCGGTGCCGATCCTGCCCGACGACACCGCGGTGGAGGTGTTCCGCAAGGTCACCGTGGCGGCCGAGCTGCTGCTGGATCGCACGCTGCCGGCGCTGCTGGCGGGCGATGCGCCGCACACCCCGCAGGACGCCGCCGCCGCCACCCGCTTCGGCCGCCGCAGCGCGCGCGACGGCGCGATCGACTGGCGGCGCGGCGCGCTGGCCGCGCACAATCTGGTGCGCGCGGTCGCACCGCCCTATCCGGGCGCGTTCAGCCGCGCGGCCGGCATGCCGCTGGCCATCTGGCGCTCGCTGCCGGGTGCCGTGGAGCTCGCAGCCGAGGCCCCGCAGCTGCGCTGGCAGGACGGCGTCGTGCACGCGCTGTGCCGCGACGGCTCGTTGCAGCTGCTGGAATTTCAGCTCGGCGCGCACATCGCCAGCGCCGGCGCCTTCTACCGCGAGTTCGGCGAGCGCGCCCTGCCGCTCGAGCCCTGCCTGGAGTGCCCGTGAAGATCCTGATCCTCGGCGTCAACGGCTTCATCGGCCACCATCTGTCGGCGCGCATCCTCGCCGCCACCGACTGGCGCATCTACGGCATGGACATGTACAGCGATCGCATCGCGCCGCTGCAGGGCAACCCACGCCTGCAGTTCTTCGAGGGCGATATCACCATCAACCGCGAGTGGATCGAATACCACGTCAAGAAGTGCGACCTGGTGCTGCCGCTGGTGGCGATCGCCACACCCGCGACCTACGTGCGCGAGCCGCTGCGCGTGTTCGAGCTGGATTTCGAGGCGAACCTGTACATCGTGCGACTGTGCGTCAAGCACGGCAAGCGCGTGCTGTTCCCCTCGACCAGCGAGGTGTACGGCATGTGCCGCGACGCCGAGTTCGATCCCTACGCCTCCGAGCTGGTGTACGGTCCGATCGAGAAGCCGCGCTGGATCTACGCCTGCTCCAAGCAGCTGCTCGACCGGGTCATCCATGCCTATGGCCTGCGTGGCGAGCTCGATTACACGCTGTTTCGCCCGTTCAACTGGATCGGGCCGGGCCTGGACAATCTGAACGCCGCCAAGGAGGGCAGCTCGCGCGTCATCACGCAGTTCCTCGGCCACATCGTGCGCGGCGAGAACGTGCAGCTGGTCGACGGCGGGCGCCAGAGACGCTGCTTCACCGGCGTCAGCGACGGCATCGATGCCCTGATGAAGATCATCGAGAACCGCGGCGGGCGCGCGAGCCGCCGCATCTACAATATCGGCAACCCCGCCAACAGCCTGTCGGTGCGCGAGCTCGCCGAGCAGATGCTCGCCATCGCCGCGGAGTATGCCGAATATCGTGCCAGCGCCGCGCGCGTGCGCCTGGTCGAGACCACCGCGGCCGCCTATTACGGCAGCGGCTACCAGGACGTCGAGCACCGCGTACCCAGGATCGAGAACACGCGCGCCGAGCTGGACTGGTCCCCGCGCGTGAGCATGCAGGAGGCGCTGCGCCAGATCTTCGACGCCTACCGCGGCCAGACCGTGCAGGCGGGCGCCCTGCTGGAGGAGCCGCGCGGGTGAGCGCCGCCCGCGGCGCGCCCGATCCGCGCCCGATCCGCGCGGCTCGCCCCGCCGGCGGTCCCTGACGTGCAGCTAGCCCTCAAGATCGACGTGGACACCCTGCGCGGCACCCGCGAGGGTCTCCCCGCACTGCTGCGCGTGCTTGCGCAGCAGCGCGCCGATGCGACCTTCCTGTTCAGCCTGGGCCCCGATCACACCGGCCGCGCGCTGCGGCGCGTGTTCCGTCCCGGCTTCTTCGGCAAGGTCACGCGCACCTCGGTGCTCGAGCACTACGGGCTGAGAACGCTGCTCTACGGCACGCTGCTGCCGGGACCGGATATCGCGCGCCGCGCCGGCGGGTGCATGCGCAGTGCGCGCGCCGCGGGCCACGAGGTCGGCGTGCACTGCTACGACCACACCGCCTGGCAGGACCTGCTCTCGCGCCGCGACGCCGACTGGGCGCGCGGGCAGATGCAGCGCGCGGTGCAGCGCTTCGGCGAGGTGTTCGGCGAGGCCCCGCGGGTGCACGGCGCTGCCGGCTGGCAGGTCACCGAGGCGGCGCTCGCGGCCGAGGAGGAGATGGGATTCGTCTACGCCTCCGATACGCGCGGCACCGGGCCGTTCGTCCCCTGGCTGGGCGATCGCGTGAGCCGCTGCCCGCAGCTGCCGACCACGCTGCCGACGCTCGATGAGCTCATCGGCACCGGTGGCCTGCATCCCGCCAACGTGCACGAGCGCCTGCTGGCCCTCACCGACCCGCGCGCGCAGCCGGCGGCGACGCGTGGGTCCGCCAGCCATGTCTTCACGCTGCACGCCGAGCTCGAGGGCATGAAGCTGCGCGCGGTGCTGGAGCGGCTGCTCGCCGGTTGGCGCGCGCAGGGCTACGAGCTCGTGGCGCTGCGCACGCTGCTGGCGGAGCTGTCGATCGAGGCGCTGCCCGCGGCGCGGGTGCAGGCGGGTACGGTGCCGGGTCGCAGCGGCACGCTGGCCGTGCAGGGTGCCGGGGCAGCGTAAGTCGACGAGCCCGCCGTCTCGAGACCCGGCGCCTGCGAGCCGAGCACCTGCGCGCGCACCCGCGGCAGGCTGCCGGGATGGTGCTCCTGAATGAAGGCGATGAATTTCTCGCGGATCTCGCAGCGCAGGTCCCATGCCTTGGAGGAATCCACCGCGGTGGCCAGTACCCGTAGCTGCATGGTCTTCTCGGTGGCGTCGCTGACCTGCAGATTCCAGAAGCGCCGATCCCACAGCGGACTGGACTCGACGATACGCTGCAGCGCCTTGCGCCCCTCCTCGACCGGGAAGGAATAGTCGACCCACACGAATACCGATCCGAGCAGCTGCGCCGACGTGCGCGTCCAGTTCTGGAACGGCTTCTCGATGAAGTAGCTCAGCGGTACCACCAGCCGGCGGTCATCCCAGATGTGTACCACGACGTAGGTCAGGGTGATCTCCTCGATACGTCCCCATTCGCCCTCCACGATGACGACATCGTCCTGGCGGATCGGCTGCGCCAGCGCGATCTGAAAGCCGGCGAACAGGTTGCCGAGGGTCTTCTGCCCGGCCACGCCCGCGATGATGCCCATGACGCCGGCCGAAGCCAGCAGGCTGGTGCCGACCTGACGCACCTGCTGGAACAGCATGAGGATGCAGGCCGCCGCAAACAGCCCGATCACCACGTACACCACGCGGCCGATCACGTGAACCTGCGTATAGAGCTTGCGTGCCTGCAGATTGTCCGTCGCGCTGATGTCGAAGCGCAGCAGCAATGCCCGCTCGGCGGTCTTCACCGCCTGGAACAGCACCAGGGTGATGGCGATGATCAGCAGCGCGCTGCTGGCCTTGGCGGTGACGCCGGCGTAGGCGGCGGGCAGGCCGAGGAGCGGCAGCGCCAATATGATGGCGATCACCGGCAGGATGACGCGCAGGCCCCGCCCCAGCAGCGGCACGAACAGCTCGTTGAACCGATTGCCGGTGCGCGCGGTCCAGGCCAGCAGCCGTGTCTCCAGCACGCGGGTGAAGCGCACGCAGAACCAGCACAGCGCCGTGAACACGCCGAGGTCGAACAGCGTGCCCAGCCCCGGTCGGACGATGTCGCGGAGGGAGCGCAGCGGCGCGAGCAGCGCCGACAGGGTCAGATATCCGCCGCAGATCCAGATCAGCAGATACAGCGGCCCGCCGACGACGTGCACGGCGTGGTGGCGCAGCCTGTCCTGCGCGGCGCCGGCGGCGCGCTTGCGGCGCACGATGATGGCCGCCACGGCATTGACGATCAGGATCAGCACCACCACGCCGCCGCTGAGCCCCAGGTCCGCCCAGGAGAGAGGACCGAGCACGTGCCGGTTCACGCCCGGCCCGAACAGATCGGTCATCCAGCCGTGAATGGTACTCAGCGGAAAGTCGTTCATCGCCGCAAACCTCCGCGCCGGGCAAGCGGGCGCAGCTGGTGCAAACAGGGGCAGCTCGCGCAAGCCGGGACAGCTCGCGCAAGCGGGTGCAGCGCGCGGCGGCGTCAGCCCGGCACGAGCAGCCGCCGTCGCAGCCGGATGCCCACCAGCATCACCACCGCCACCGCCGCCAGATGCAGGGCGAGGTCAATGACCGTCACATCGAAGGGATGAAAGAACTCCAGCACGAATGCCGCCAGCGCCGCGACCCCGAGCGTGCCGAGCGCCGCCACCGGCAACGGGGCGATCGGCCGCGCGCGCCGCAGCGCCGCGAACAGCGCCAGCGACAGCGGTACGCTCACGCCGACGATGAACAGGAAGCAGTGCGGGCTGTCCCCGGCGAAGCCGCCGGGGCCGTGCAGGCTCCAGCCGTTCTCCAGGCACCCGAGCCCGCTTGCCCCAAGCCATAACGCACACCCCGGCAGCACCAGCAGCCCCCAGCGCAGCGAGCGCCCCGGGACGGAGACCACGAAGGCGGCGATGATCGCCGTCACCGCCGTCGCCCCGACGCCGACGCACTCGAGCGCCACACGCGTCGTGGCCACGCGCCGCGCGAACACCGCCAGGCCGCCGAAGCGATCCACCGCGAGCGCGCTGATCGCCGCGACCACCGTCAGCCACAGCAGTGCGCGCAGCAGCGGCGGCCTCAGCCGCCGCACCGGCTGCAGCTGCATCGCCAGGGTCCGGATCAGCTCCTCGCTCTGCATGCTCCCGCTCACCATCGATCGTTCACCATCGATCGTTCACCATCGCCCGCACTCACTGACCGCGCCCGAGCACCAGGCCGCGCAGCGCCTTCATGGCCCGATGCACGTTCACCTTCAGTGCGCCGACACTCTGGCCCGACACCGCGGCGGCCTGCGCGAGGCTCAGCTCCTGCAGTTTCAGCCGCTCGAGCGCCTCGCGCTGCCGCGTGGGCAGCTGCGAGAGCAGCCCGCGCAGCTGGCCCTGCGCCTCGGTCTGCGAGCGCAGCTCCTCCAGTTCCTCATTCGCCGCCGCGGCGCCAAAGGTTTCATCCGCCAGCTCCGGCTGCGCGCTCTCGTGACGCGCGAGTCGCCGCTGCCGGCGCAGCCCGTCGATGGTGCGCCGCGCGGCGATGGCCGCGAGCCAGGGACAGAAGGGCCGCCGCGGATCGTAGGTGTGGCGCACGCGGTGCACGGTGAGCAGCGTCTCCTGCAGGGCTTCCTCGACGTCGGCGGGATTGCGGCAATGCCGGCGTGCCACGCCGCGCACGAAGGGCATCACCTCGCGCAGCAGCCTCTCGTAGGCCGCGCGATCGCCGGCCTGCGCCGCTCGCATCCACGCGCCCCACAGCGCCTCGCGTCCGGCGTCCGGCTGCCCGCCAGCCGCCGGATCTGCCGCCCGATCCGTCCGCTGCGCCGCGGGACCCGCTGCTGCATCCTCCTCCACCGGGCCAGTGTAACCTGTTACCCGGGTGCGCTCGGAGCGGGCAGGGTGGGGCGCAGTGGCTCGGCAGGCGGGTGCAGGAGGGATGGGTCATGGCGGAGCGCAAACCGGTGGCGGTGGTCGCGGGTGTGGGACCGGGCAACGGCGCGGCGCTGGCGCGGCGCTTCGCGGCGGCGGGCTATGGCCTGGCGCTGCTGTCGCGCAGCCCCGCGACGCGCGGGGAGCTCGAGCGGGAGCTCGAGGGGGCGCGCGCCTATGACTGCGACGTGGGCTCCGCCGAGGCGGTGGCGCACGCCTTCGGGGCGATCCGTGCCGATCTCGGCGAGGTCGATGTGCTGCTCTACAACGCCGGCTCGGGCGTATTCGGCGATGTGCAGAGCATCACCCCCGAGCAGTTCGAGGCCGCCTGGCGCGTGAACGCCTACGGGGGGCTGCTGTGCAGCCGGCAGGTAATCCCCGCGATGCAGGCCGCCGGCCGCGGCTCGATCGTCTTCATCGGGGCCACGGCCTCGCGGCGCGGCGGGCCGCGCTCGGCCGCGTTCGCACCGGCCAAGGCCGCGCAGCGCAGTCTCGCGGAATCGATGGCGCGCTCGCTCTGGCCCGCGGGCATTCAGGTCTGTCTGATCGTGGTGGATGGCGTGGTCGATCTGCCGCGCACCCGCCAGGCGATGCCGGGCAAGCCCGACCGCTTCTTCATCCAGCCCGCGGCGGTCGCGCAGATCGCCTTCGAGCTCACGCGCCAGGATCCGAGCGCCTGGAGCTTCGAGGTGGAGGCGCGACCGTTCGGCGAGTCGTGGTAGAGGCCTGCCTGGGGTATAATCAGCGTCGTGGTCATACGACCTCAGCCGTTGGGTTGGATGCTGGCAGTGACGGGTCTGGCGACCCTGGCGGGCTGCGCTTCCACGACGGCTGCGACACGTGCGCAGCCCCACGCGCTGGCGGCGCGGATGGTCACCGGCTCGATCATCCCGCAGACGCAGCCCAGTCCGACGCTGCACGTCTACGGCAACGGTCCCCTGCGCAATTTCGGTGAGACGACACCGGCACAGGGACTGCAGCTTCTCGACCCCGCCATTACCATCGAGAGCCACTGACCATACTGGCGTGGCTGCGCCGCGCACGGCACGCGCGCAGCTCTCCGAGCGGCGTGGCATCATTTGCCGGATGACCGACATCAGGCCCGCGGGCGACGCGCTTCGCAATACCATCTACAAGCGCTACACCGGGCGGCGCATGGGCAGGCTGCGCCGGGCGCTGTACCGGGTCGCCGCGCCTCTCGTCCTGGGGCTCGCCCGGCTGTGGTGGCACAGCTGCCGCATCGTGGCCATCGTCGGGGAGGAGCATCTGGACCAGGTGCTCGCGCGCTGGCCCTCGTTCCTGCCGTGCTACTGGCACCAGCACACGCTGTTCTGCGCACAGTATCTGCTGCGCGAGCAGCGCCGCCGGCCGCTGCGCGTGGGCTTTCTGATCAGTCCCTCGGTCGACGGCGAGCTCGGCGCCATGGTGCTGGGTCGCGCGGGCGCGCACGTGATCCGCGGCTCCTCCTCGCGCACCGGCGCGCTGGCGCTCAAGGAGTACTACCAGGCGCTGACGCGCGATGCGGTCTCCCCGGTGGTCAGCCCCGACGGTCCGCGCGGGCCGCGCTTTCAGTTCAAGCCCGGGGCGGTGCTGCTCGCGCAGATGTCCGGCCGCCCCATCGTGCCGATGGCCTATGCCGCTTCGCGGGCCTGGTTCGTGCACTGGGACCGCTTCGTGTTGCCGATGCCGTTCGCGCGCATCGCCATCGCGATCGGCGCCCCGCACACGGTGCCGCGCGTGCTCGATGCCGCGCGGCTCGAGCGCCTGCAGCTCGAGATGGCCGGGGTGCTGCGCGCAACCTTCGAGTCCGCGCGCCTGGCGCTCGGCTGAGCGGCCGCGATGCGGCTGACATCGGGCCTGCTCGCACTGGCGCTGCTGTGGGCGTACCGGCTGGCGCGCGCCGCCGTGGCGCTGGTCGGGCTCGCGGCCTGGCTCGGCGATGGCTGGGCGGCGCTGATCGTCGCGCTGGCCGCGGCGGCGCGACTGCACTGGGTGCTGCGCGTGGCGGCCGGGCTCACGCTGCTGCTGCTGTGGCGCTGGCCCTGGTGGGTGGCGCTGCCGCTGGCGGTGCCGCGATTGCCGCTGGTGCTGCCGGGGCTCATCAACACGGGGCTGGCGCGCGTGCGCCATCCGCGTCCGCGATGGCCGGCGCCCGGTGCCCGGGTGGGGAGCTAGGTGCGGCTGCGCTTCTGTCTCGCGCGCGTGCAGACCCAGGGACACGGTCTCGGCAACGAGCTGGTGCCCTGGGCGCGGGCGTTTCTCGCCTCGCAGGTGCTGAATGCGCGTCTGCTGCCGCCGGCCTTCGGCTTGAACCGGCGCGAGTACTGGCGGCACTTCGGCACGGCGCCCGATGACTGGATCTACAACCGTGCGCTCGAGCGGCTGCTACCGGTGGTGGAGTTCACCGAGGCGGACTGGCTCGAGCATGGCGGCGATGATGTCGCGACCGCACTGCGCGGCTTCGCCGCGGCGCGCGGGTTGCAGCGGCGCAGTGCCTACGTGCTGGTGACCGAAGGTCTGTGGGGCGGCTTCCACCACGTGCAGGCCGCGCGCGAGTTCATGCGCGCGACGCTCTATCAGAGCCGCTTCGCTGCGGGCAATCTGCTGCGTCTGCGCGAGCGCATCGATCCCGACAAGATCCTCGTGGGCATGCACGTGCGGCTCGGGGATTTCCGTGCGCCGGGCGACGCTCGCGACACGCGCACGGGCAATGTCTCCCTGCCGCTCGACTGGTTCTGCAATATCGCCGATTCGCTGCGCGCACAGCTGGCCGACGGGCTGCAGTTCCTGCTGGTCAGCGACGGCACGCCCGCGCAGCTGCAGCCGCTGATGCAGCGCATACCCTGCATCACCAGCGCCGATCTACCCGACGGCGACTGCTCCGACGCGCTCGCGCTGGCCGACAGCGACCTGCTGGTCTGCTCGGCCTCGACCTACAGCCACCTCGCGGCGTTCCTGTCCGACTCACCCTACATATGGTTCGCGCCGAACCTGTACCGACACCCCGAGGGCTGCTACTTCGCCGGCAACCCGGAGGCGGATCTGCAGCGATCGGACAGCCCCCGCTCGCGCGCGCTGCGCGAGTTCAAGGCCCATCGGGACGATTGGCCCGCACGCGGTTTTGCGCTCGACCACGACGGGCAGGTGCCCGGCGCTCTGATCGAGCAATTGCGGCAGCGCCACGCCCGGCGCCGCTGGCAGGCCGACATCCTGCGCGGTGGGGTCATGGCCGCGCCGCCGGCGCCTGGCGGCTGATCAAGCCCGTCGTCTGCAGCGTGCGCCTCAAAAAAAGCCCCGCGCGAGGCGGGGCTTCGAAGTCACTTTCCCTGGAGGAATCAATAGAAATCGTATTTCAGATTCAGATAGAAGTTGCGCAACAGCGGGTCCGCGTTGAGGGAGTTGTACCCAGAGGTAAAGTTGCCTTGAAATGCGTTGGTGTACGGCGGCCAGGTGTTGAACAGATTCTTGATTCCAAACAAGATGGTCAGTTTCTTGATCGGGTTGTAACTGCCGTAGATATCCCAGAGTGAATAGGCGCCCACGATCCGCCGATTGCCGTTGCCATCGGGGAATTCGTCGATGTACGACGAGTAGTAGCGGTTGGCGAGTCCGGCACCCCACATGCTCATCGGGCTCGTCCAGTCGACCCTGAAGTTGTGCTGCCACTTGTACGCCGGCGGCAGCTCGTTGAACCAGCCATCGAGGTTGAGCGTCGGGCCGCCGCTGTACTGCTGCTGCTCAAACTCCGTGACTGCGGTCCCCTCCAGGTCATAGCGGAACGCCCCGATCGGGGTGTGTTCCTGGTATTGGATGCTGGCGTCGATCCCGTTGGTCGCGATAAAGCCCGTATTGGTATCGGTCAAGAGTATGTATCCACATGTCGGCGCGGTATACGGAGCACAATCCGTGGCCTCGGCTATCGACGGAGTGAGTGTCCCGGCGCTGTTCGTGACGATCAGGTTCGGGAAGGCGGTGGGATTTCCGTAGATGGCCGTTGCCGGAACCTGTCCGATGGTATTCTTGAGGACGATTCTGTAGTAGTCGAGCGTCACGCCCATATTATCGATCGGCTGGACGATGGCACCCAGATCGTAGTTTTGCGAGGTCTCAGGCGTCAGGTGCCTGTTTCCGCCGAACACCCCCAATCCCTGGGTGCTGCAGACTGCCTCCGACCATTCCGTGCTGTAGGGCGGCTTGCACTCGGGGTTGCCTTCTCCCATGGTGCCGCTGGATGATGCCGCCACGAAATTCGGCCCGTAGAGATCGAAGAGCGTGGGCGCGCGAAAGCCGGTGGAGGCGGTCCCCCGGAGGGTGAGGAAGCGTACCGGCTGATAGCGCAGCGCTATCTTCCCATTGTTGGTCGTGCCGAAATCGCTGTATCGGTCATAACGATCCGAGACGTCCAGGTCGACGCTCTTGGACATCGGCACGTCCACCTCGGCGAACAGCGCCTGTATCAGGCGCGAGCCTGCTTCGGCACTGTCCGTCAGTCCCGTGGCCGCGATCACCAGGTTGTTATAGGGGGTGGTCCCGGCCGCGAAGCGTTCACCTTCTATATCGAAGCCGAGCGCGAAGGTCGCCGGCTGGGGCGCATTGAAGGCCGTGCCCAGCGAGTGGCTGGCATTCCCGTCGACGCTCCAGCGTGTGTCGTGGCCGAGCTGGTAGACGCCGTTGACATACGACGAGTTGAGGAGGGCCTGTCCTGCCGGGGTCTGGACGCGACTGAAAGGATCGATCAGATCGCTGAGAGTGCCGCCGGGCGCAAGCACGGCCTCATTGGGATAGCCGGCGACATTGCGATCGTCGTTGTTGTTCCGGCTCCAATTGAGCCTGCCGCTGTAGTCCCAACCCCCGTTGCTGCCGGAGAACGTCAGCAGCACTCTCTGCTCGACATTGAGGTTGCCGCTGTAGCGGTTGTTCCCGGAGTCGGTGTAGACCGCAGTGATCGGATCGGTCAGGTCGACCGGCTTGGTGCACGCCGAGTAGGCGCTGATGCAGGTCAGGTTACCGGCCGTCGGGAAGTAGGGGCTGTCCGGGTCCATGCCGAATTCATAGAACATGGGGCCGGACCAGCCGGTCAATGCGGATTGCGTGTAGAAGTACTGCAGCTGCACCTGATTGTTGCCGGGCAGCGTCTTGGTGAAGGACATCAGCCCGGAAACCTCGTGGGTGTCAGGGAGCAGGTCGGCCGCGGCGGAATACCGGTAGGCGCAGTTGCCGAAATAGGTGGTCAGGTACGGATTGCCCTTGCAGGCCGGATAGCCGTACTGCCAGTAGTTGCCATTGTGATCAATGATGCTCGCCGGCGAAGTTCCCGGATCGTTCGTGCTGGTGTAGCCCCCCGCGGGATCGAAACCTTCGGCGGAAAATCCCCGCTGCGTCGCCTTCAGTTCATCGTTGTGACTGTAGTTTCCCGTGATCATGAAGTTATAGCCGTCGTTGCCCAGGTCCCCATGTCCGAAAATGAAATCCGCCTGGCTCGACGCGCCGCCGGATTCCTGGGGATCGTCGAGATTGCCCTGGACTTGCAGTCCCTGGTAGTCCTTCTTGGTTTTGAAATTGATCACGCCCGCGATGGCGTCCGAGCCGTACAGTGCCGAGGCCCCTTCGCGCAGCACCTCGACGCTGTCGATGGCCGAGAACGGGATACCGCTCAGGTCGACCGCATCGCCGCTGAAGGCATTGGGAGCCAGTCTTTGGCCATCGAGCAGCACCAGGGTGCGGCCGTCGCCCAGGCCGCGCAGGTTGGCGTACGTGCCGCCTCCGCTAAACGTCCCCACGGCCTGGGCGACGTTGACCGCGGGGGTGTTGGTCGTCAGCTGGTACATCGCCTCCTCGACATTCGTGACGCCCTGCTTTGTGAGGGAGTCCGCGTTGAGGAGCGTGATGGCCTCGGCCGTTTCCGCAGCGGGCCGCGCAATCATGGTGCCCGTGACGACCACCTCCTGCAGCTGCCCCTGAGTCTCCGCGTTCTGCGCGGTCTGATCACCCTGATCGGCGGCAGCGGCCTGACCGCCCTGATTGGCCTGGGCGACCAGGGTGCTCTGATCGATCTTGGCGCCCTGGGTGCTGGCTGTCGGGTGGGTCTTGGCGGTCTGCTTGCTCGGATTGGTTTGGTCGGTCTGGGCGACGGGACTGCTCTGATCGCTCGTGACGGTGCCGCTGGCCGGTTGCGTCTGCGCTCGAGCGACGAGGCTCATGGCGCAACCGATGACGAGCAGCGCCGCGAGTGCGGCTCGGCGTTTGGATTTGAGTCTTGAAGCGGATGGATTGGCTAATAGAGAGCCTGGCTCTGACGAGTCGTGCATGACTGTCTCCCAAAAACAGGACCTGCCAGCACTTGCATTTATGGCAAGGAAACCTTGGCACGGTCCTTCGGCCAATGAATTACGCAGTGATCGGCTCGTGCTTCTTCTACGTGATTCGTCACCGACAGAGCAACGAGACCGAGACTGCTCCTAGTGGAGTTAGCATAACCCGCCTCATCAAGGACGTACAGCACAGCGTCGTGTCAGGGCAACACATGTTCCAGAATGTCGCGCAAGCACTAACAAAAGCCTATTTTGGGGCTTCGTCGAAATCGCTACAGAGGAATGAGCTACTGTAAAGTTCAGTCATGCCTGAGGGTTGATCAGGGCCGCTCGCCGCCGGCGGGCCGAGCGCGCCTGCACTCATGCGGTGCAGCACCACGGTATTTGCACGGACGCTGACCGGACTGCGCGGCGCCCTCGGAGGCGCCTCGGGTGTGGCCCCGGCGAGCCCTAGGTGCCGATGTGAATCAACCCGGCGAAATCGAACCGGCTGAGCAGCAGCTCGCCGCTGCCGTCGAGCGCCCTCGCCGGCCCGATGCAGAAACCGCGCGCCTGAACGCGCAGCAGCGCGGGCACGGCGGTCGGCGTCTGGCGCAGCACATCCACGGTGCAGTGGTCATCCCCGCGCGTCGAGTACAGCCGCCGCTCGCCCTCGAAGATGATGGTGACATTGGCCGCGCGCTCACGCGCGAGGCCGGCCGCGGGCCGCGCATCGATGCCGAACACGAAGCGCACGCGGTGCGCGCCCTGGCGCGAGCGGCCGGCGAAGGTCAGGCGGATACCCGCGCCGTGTGGTCGCGCTCCGCCGTCGCATTGCATCTGAGGGTCGGTCCATTGGATGTCCAGGTCGCTCGCGCCGCGCAGCCGCGCCCGCAGATACCCATCGTGCGAGGGCAGGCAGCCGCCGGCGACGGCAGCCGCAACGGCAACCGCGCTGGCCTGGGCACCGGCGGTGGGTGCCTGCGCGGCGAGTGTCTGCGCGGCGGGCAGGGGCGGCTCGCCCGCGAGGGTCGCGCGGCCCGCGACGCCTGCGACGCCCGCGAGCACGCGCGCGAGCATGGCCGCCCGCGCCGGCGGGTCGCCGGCGCGGGGACGGTTCGGCCTCGGGCATCTCACGCGCACAGTCTACTGAAGCGCTCGCGTCCCGTGGTGTCGCAAAACGTTGCTGCTAGACTTCGCGATCCTTGGCGCGGGTGTCTGCCGCTCGCGGGGGATGGATGTCCAAGCAGCTGATTGAAATTTTTTCCGTGATTCCGCCGCCGATCGAGCGTCTGCCGGAGCTGGCGGGCAATCTCTTCTTCAGCTGGCATCGCCCGATGCGCGCGCTGTTCGAGGACCTGAATCCGGAGCTGTGGAAGCAGGTCAACGGCAATCCGCGGCTGATGCTGCGCTGTGTGAGCCAGGAGCACCTGGATCTCGCCGCCTCCGACGGCGTCTACCAGGAGCGTTATCGACAGGTGGTCGCGACCTTCGATGCGTATCTGTCGGCCGGCCCGCACGCGGATGAGCCCCTGGTCGCCTACTTCTGCGCCGAGTACGGCTTTCACGAGAGCTTCCCGATCTATTCGGGCGGCCTGGGCATCCTCGCGGGCGATCACTGCAAGGCGGCAAGCGACCAGCGCCTGAATTTCGTCGCGGTAGGGCTGCTGTACACCCAGGGATACTTTTCGCAATCGGTCGACAACGACGGCGTGCAGCACGCCAACTACGCCGAGAACGACCCGCGCGACCTGCCGGTCGAGGCGGTGCGCGGCGAGGACGGCCGCTGGCTGCAGGTGAGCGTGAGCATCGCGGGCCGCGAGGTGCTGGCGCGGCTGTGGCGCGCACGGGTCGGCCGGGTGTCGGTGTACCTGCTGGATACCAACTGTCAGGAGAATGCGCCCGAGGATCGCGAGATCACCCACCGGCTCTACGGTGGGGATGCCTCGGTGCGCATCCGCCAGGAGATGATCCTCGGCCTGGGCGGGGTGCGCGCGCTGCGCGCGGTGGGTCTGGCGCCCGAGGCCTGGCACATGAACGAGGGGCACGCGGCGTTCCTGATCCTGGAGCTGGTGCGCGAGGGCATGCTGCACGCGGGCCTGGAATTCGCCGCGGCGCTCGAGGCGGCGGCGACGCAGTGCGTGTTCACCACCCATACGCCGGTCGCGGCGGGGCACGACGCCTTCGATACCGGCCTGTTCGTGTACTGCTTCCAGGATTTCTGCAATGAGCTGCGCGTGGCGCCGGCGCGCGTGCTGGAGCTGGGGCGCGCCCCGCAGGGTCCGCCGACCTTCAACATGACGCACCTGGCGCTCAACGGCGCGCGCGGCATCAATGGCGTCAGCCGCATCCACGGCGCGGTTACCTCGCGGCTGGTCGCCGATCACTGGCCGGAGGTGCCGCCGGCGGAAAATCCCGTCGGCTACGTCACCAACGGGGTGCACGTGCCCACCTTCCTGTCGCAGACCTGGAATCGCTTCTTCGACGAGAAGCTGGGCAAAGAGTGGCGTGAGCGCATGTCGGACCCGGCTTTCTGGCGGGCGCTCGAGGCGCTGCCGGACATCGAGTTCTGGCAGGTCGCACAGCAGATCAAGGCGCGCATGCTGACCGGGGTGCGCGCGCGACTGGCGCGCGAATACGCCACCAAGGGCCTCTCGCCGATGCAGCTGCGGCACATCACCCGCCTGCTCGACCCGGCGCGTCCCAACGTGCTGACGCTGGGCTTCGCACGCCGCTTCGCCACCTACAAGCGCGCGGCGCTGCTGCTGCGTGACCGTGCGCGGCTCGCGCGGCTGCTGAAGAACGAGGAGCGGCCGGTGCTGATCCTGTTCGCCGGCAAGGCCCATCCGGCCGACATTCCGGGGCAGCAGGTGCTGCGCGAGATCAAATTGCTGACGCTCACGCCGGAGTTCACCGGGCACGTGGTGTTCCTGGAGGACTACGACCTGCAGCTCGCGCGCTGGCTGGTGACCGGCGTGGACGTGTGGCTCAATTCGCCGGTGGCGCCGCTGGAGGCCAGCGGTACCTCCGGCATCAAGGCGGCGATCAACGGTCGCCTGAACGTCAGCATCCTCGATGGCTGGTGGGCCGAGGGCTTCGCGCAGGACAACGGCTGGGGCATCCCCGCCGCGGACGTGCAGGACGCGGAACGCCGCGATGCGCTGGATGCCGGAGCGCTGTTCGATACGCTGGAGGAGGAGGTCGTGCCGCTCTACTACCAGCAGAACGGACGGGGATACTCGCCGCGCTGGGTGCAGCGGTGCAAGCGCGCCGTCATGACCGTCGTGCCGCACTTCAACATGGGCCGCGTGGTACAGGATTACGCGCGCGGCCTGTACCGGCCGGCGGTGCGCCAGCATGCGCGCCTCATGGGCGGCGGGGCCGGCGCCGTCAACGCCTTCGCGGCCTGGAAGCAGCGCGTGCGCGAGGGCTGGAGCGGGGTACGTCTGCGGCGGCTCGCCGATCTGCCGCGCGAGCTGCCGCGCGCCGGTACCCTCGGGGTGCGCATCGCCGCCAGCTTGAACGGCCTGGCGCCCGCCGATGTGCGCATCGAGTTCGTCGCCCAGCGTGTGCTGCCGCGCACGCGCGTGGAGTCACCGCTGCTGTCCTCCTATCGCGCGAGCGAACGGCGCGACGACACCTGGCGAGCGCTGCTGCAGCCCACCGGCGAGATCGACGCGGAGGGCGCGCATGTGTACCAGCTGAGCGCCGTCCCGCAGGACAGCGGACAGTACGCCTACGAGATCCGCATCTATCCCTGGCACGAGCTGCTGGCCCAGCCCTTCGAGCTCGGGCTGCTGAAGCGGCTGTGAGCCGCAGGCGCTCGTGAGCGACGGGCTGTTCGCGGCGCTGTGGCCGCTCGACACGAGCCGCCCTGCCGTGGCCGAGCGCGAGTTCCTTCGCACCGGGGACGGACACAGGCTGACGTACACCGAGCTGCACGCCGAGTCCGCGCGTGCGGCCCATGCGCTCGTGGCGCTCGGCGTACGTCCCGGCGACCGCGTGGCCGTGCAGGTCGACAAGAGCGCCAGGGCCGTGGTGCTGTATCTGGCGGCGCTGCGCGCCGGCGCGGTCTACCTGCCGCTCAACACGGCCTATACCGACGCCGAGCTCGAGTACTTCCTGGGCGACGCCGAGCCGGCGCTGTTCGTGTGCACGCCCGGGCGACGCGCGGCCCTCACGCCGCTGCTCGAGCGGCTGCGCCTGCCGGCCGTTGCGACGCTCGGGGGCGACAGCGGCGCGGACGGCGCCGGCGGCGACGCGGCTGCGCACTCCGGCGGGGCCGCGGCGGGATCGCTGCCGGCCGCGATGGCCGGGATGCCGGCGCGGTTCGCCGACGTGGCGCGCGTCGCCGCCGATCCGGCCGCGATCCTGTATACCTCCGGGACCACCGGGCGCTCCAAGGGCGCGCTGCTGAGCCATGGCAACCTGGTCTGCAACGCGCGGACGCTGGCGGCGCTGTGGCGCTTCACGCCGCGGGATGTGCTGCTGCACGCGCTGCCGATCTTCCACATCCACGGCCTGTTCGTCGCCATCCACGTGACGCTCGCCGCGGGCGCCGCGCTGCGCTTTCTGCCGCGCTTCGAGCCGGGCCTGGTGCTGCGACACCTGCCCGACTGCAGCGTCATGATGGGAGTGCCGACGTTCTATGAGCGGCTGCTGCGCGAGGCGCAGCTCACGCCCGAGCGTGTGGCCGGGATGCGCCTGTTCATTTCGGGCTCGGCGCCGCTGCCGGTCGAGACGCACCGCGCCTGGCGCGAGCGCACCGGGCACGCCATCCTCGAGCGCTATGGCATGTCGGAGACCGGCATGAACTGCTCCAACCCCTACGAAGGCGAGCGCGTGCCGGGCTCGGTGGGCCCGCCGCTGCCGGATGTGCAGCTGCGCGTCACCGATCCGGCGAGCGGCGCGCCGCTGCCAGCGGAATCCATCGGCATGATCGAGGTGCGCGGGCCGAACGTCTTCGCGGGCTACTGGCGCGCGCCGGACAAGACTCGCGCGACCCTGCGCGCCGACGGGTTCTTCGTCACGGGCGATCTGGGGCGCATCGACGCGCGCGGCTACGTGCACATCGTGGGTCGCGCGACGGACCTCATCATCAGCGGCGGCTACAACGTCTATCCCCGGGAGATCGAGGACGAGATCGCCGCGCTGCCCGGGGTGCTGGAATCGGCCGTCATCGGCCTGCCCAGCGCCGACTGGGGCGAGGCCGTCACGGCGGTGGTGGTGCCGGCAGCGGCCGGGGCCGCAGGTGCGACCACGAACACGGCCGCGACCGCGCCCGCGGCGCTCTCCGAGGCCGATGTGATCGGCGCACTGCGCACGCGCCTCGCGGCGTACAAATTGCCCAAGCGCGTGCTGTTCGCCGCCGAGCTGCCGCGCAATGTCATGGGCAAGGTGCAGAAGGCGCAGCTGCGCGCACGATACGCGCGCTTGTACAATGGCTGAGTGCTCCAGCGCACGGTGGCTGCCGCCCGGCTGTACTATACTTTCCGGGCCGCCGTTCCCGGGACTCCCATGCCTGCCAAGCCGCCGCTCTCGCGCGCTTCCTCCGGACGCTATGTCAGCCGGCTGACCAGCGGTGCGCTGGCCGTGGTGATGGCCGGCGGCCGCGGCGAGCGGCTGCGCGATCTGACCCTGCATCGCTGCAAGCCCGCGACGCCCTTCGGCGGCAAATTCCGCATCATCGACTTCGTGCTGTCCAACTGCGTCAATTCCGGCATCCGCCAGATCTACCTGATGACGCAGTACAAAGGCCAGTCGCTCATCCAGCACGTGCAGCGCGGCTGGGGCTATCTGCGGGGCGAGTTCGGCGAATTCATCGACGTCGTGCCGGCGCAGCAGCAGGTGGGCCTGGAGTGGTACCGCGGCACCGCCGACTGCGTCTATCAGAACCTCGATCTGATCCGCGCGCTGCGTCCCAAGCACGTGCTGGTGCTGGCCGGCGATCACATCTACAAGATGGACTACGGTCCGATGGTGGCCTATCACGTGGAGAAGGGCGCCGATATCACGGTCGGCGTGGTGGAGGTGCCGCGCGAGCGCGCCACCGAGTTCGGCGTGCTGACGGCGACCGAATGGAATCGCGTGACCAATTTCACCGAAAAGCCGCGCGCCCCCGACGCCATCGCCGGCCGTCCCGACGTGGCGCTCGCCTCGATGGGCATCTACATCTTCAACGCGCGGCTGCTGGAGAAGCTGCTGATCGCCGATGCCGCGGATGAGCGCTCGCAGCACGACTTCGGGCGCAACATCATCCCCACCGCCATCGGCATGCTGCAGGTGGTCGCCTACCCGTTCACCGACGTGAAGACGCGCGCGCAGAACTACTGGCGCGACGTCGGCACCGTGGACGCCTACTACGACGCCAACATCGAGCTGGTGCACGTGGCGCCGGAGCTGAATATCTACGACGAGGAATGGCCCATCTGGACCTACCAGCCGCAGCAGCCGCCGGCGAAGTTCGTGCTCGACGAGGAGGGCCGGCGCGGCATCGCGGTCAACTCCATGGTGTCCGGCGGCTGCATCATCTCCGGAGCCTACGTGCGCGAGTCGCTGCTGTTCTCGAACGTGCGCGTCGAGGAGCACTCCGAGATCCATCGCTCGGTGGTGCTGCCCAACGCCAAGATCGGCGCGGGCTGCAGCGTCAATCACGCGATCCTCGACGAGGGCTGCGAGATCCCGGACGGCATGCGCATCGGCGTGGACCGCGCCGAGGACGCGGCGCGCTTTCACGTCACCGATCACGGCGTGGTGCTGGTCACCCCGGACATGCTCGCGCGGCTTGCCCGTGCCCCCTGACGCGCCGGCCGCCGCGCGGCTGCTCGAGCGGCGGCGCGCCGGGGTGCTGCTGCACCCCACGGCGCTGCGCGGGCCCGAGCGGGCGGCCGGGGCCGCCCCCCGCGGTGCGCTCGGGGCCGCCGCGCGCGGCTTCGTCGACTGGCTCGCCGAGGCCGGATTCTCCATCTGGCAGGTGCTGCCGCTGGGACCCGCGGGCGCCGGCGGCTCGCCCTACCTGGCGCGCTCGGATACCGCCGGGGAGCCGGCGATGATCGACCGCGAGGAGCTGCCCGATGCGCGCGCGCAGCAGGCGGACTATCGCGCCTTCCGCAGCGGCGCGCGGGACTGGCTCGAGGAATACGTGCTGTTCGAGACGCTTGCCGCGCGCTTCGGCAGCGCCTGGTGGGCGTGGCCCGAGCCCTATCGCGTCCGTGACCCGGCCGCGCTCGCGAGTTTCGCGCAGGCGCCCGAACAGCGCGACGCGCTCGAGAGGCTGTACCTGGAGCAGTGGTACTTCGATTGGCAGTGGCGCGCGCTGTGCCGCTACGCCGCCGCGCGCGGCGTATACGTGTTCGGCGACCTGCCGATCTACGTCGCGCCCGACTCGGTGGCGACCTGGGCGCACCGCGAGCAGTTTCAGCTCGCGCCCGACGGCCGGCCGGCACTGCGCGCCGGCGTGCCGCCCGATTATTTTTCTGCCGATGGACAGCTATGGGGCAATCCCCTCTACGATTGGCAGCAGGCCGAGCGCGACGGCTTCCAGTTCTGGCGCGCGCGCGTGCGCCACCAGCTGCGGCGCTTCGCGCTGCTGCGCATCGATCATTTCCGCGGCCTCGCGGCCTACTGGGCCGTGCCCGCCGGGGCGCGCACCGCGCGCGAGGGCAGCTGGCACCCGGCGCCGGGCCAGGCGCTGTTCAGCGCGCTGCGCAGCGATTTCCCGGACCTGCCGCTGGTGGCCGAGGATCTCGGGCTCATCACCGAGGATGTGCACGCCTTGCGCCGCGCGTTCGGCCTGCCCGGCATGCGCGTGCTGCAGTTCGGCTTCGACGGTGCCGCCGACAACCCGCACCTGCCGCACAACTACACGCGCGACGTGGTCGCCTACACCGGCACGCACGACAACGACACCGCCGTCGGGTGGTATCGCACGCTGGATCCCGCCACCGCCCAGCGCGTGCAGTTCTACCTCGATGTCGCGCCCGGCGCAGTTGCGCCCGCTGGCGTGCCGGCGAGCCTGGTGCGCGCCTGCCTCGCCTGTGTGGCGCAGCTGGCGGTCATCCCCGCGCAGGACCTGCTGCAGCTGGACTCGTCCGCGCGCTTCAACACGCCCGGCACCACCGCCGGCAACTGGCGCTGGCGCCTGCCGGAGGGCAGCCTCTCCGCGCCGCTCGCGCAGCACCTGCGCCGCCTGAACGGCGCTTTCGACCGCGTGCGCACGGAGCGGGCTTCCCTTCCGATGGCCGCAGCGGCCGCCGTGGCCGCCGGCGTCGTCCCGCCATGAGCCGGCGCCGCGCATTCGCCGCGGTCGCCCTCGCGGCCGCCGGGCTGGCGCTCGCAGGCTGCAGCGCCATGCTGCCCCGGCTGATGCCCCCGCGCCTGAGCATCTCCGCGGTGAGCCTGCGGGGCGGCAGTCTGGCCCGTCAGCGCGTGCAGCTGCAGATACACGTGAGCAATCCGAACGACCGCGCGATCAGCGTACGCAGCATCGACGTCAACGTGGATCTCGCCGGCCAGCCGTTCGCGACCGGAGTGAGCGCCGCGCCCATCCTGCTGCCGGCGCGCGGCGATACGGATTTCGCTCTGGACGTGACGGCGAACGCCGCCAACGCCCTCGTCGTTCTGGCCGGCAGCCTCGGCCGCCGCAGCGTCGCCTATCACCTGTACGGCGAGCTGCATCTGGAGCACAGCCTGGTGCGTACGATCCACTTCACGCACGACGGCCGCGTGCGCCTGTAGCACACGCCCGGGGCCAGGGTCTGCGGGCTGCGGGCTGCGGGCTGCGGGCCTGCGCCGCTCAAGCTGCGATCAGCCGCTCGTAAAGCTCCACGTAACGCTGCACCTGGCGCGCCCAGGAGAAATCCTGCGCCATGCCCCGGCGCACGAGCGCCTGCCAGCGGCGCGGCTCCTGGTAGAGCTGCAGCGCCGCCTGCAGCGTCGCTGTCAGTGCCGGCGCGCTGTACTCCTCGAATACGAAGCCGGTGCCGCTGTCGTGTCCGGCGCCGAGATCGTCCGGCGCGCCGCCGTCCGGTGTGCCGCCGTCCGGTGTGCCGCCATCGCCCGCCGCCTCGAAGGGCTGAACCGAATCGGCCAGCCCACCGGTGCGACGGACCAGCGGCACGCTGCCATAGCGCAGGCTGTACATCTGGTTCAGCCCGCACGGCTCGTAACGCGAAGGCATCAAAAACAGATCGCTCGCGGCCTCGATCCAGTGCGCGAGCTCATCGCTGTAGCCGCGCCGGTAGTACACGCGCGTCGGGTAGCTGCGCGCGAGCGCCGCGAAGAATTCCTCGTAGCCGCTCTCGCCGCTGCCGAGCGCCGCCACCTGGAATGCGTGCTCCGGCAGCAGCCGCGGCAGCGTGTCGAACACCAGATCGAACCCCTTCTGCGCCACCAGGCGGCTGACGACGCCGATCAACGGCCCGCGTGGCGCTTCCGCCAGCTCCAGCCTGGCCAGCAGCTGCGCCTTGAGCGCGCCCTTCACGGCCAGACCCTGGGCGTCGTAGTGCTGCGGCAGGTAGCGGTCGTGGCGCGGATCCCATTCGTCGTAGTCGACGCCGTTCAGCACGCCCACCAGTGCGCCGGCGCGCGCGCGCAGCAGGCGCTCGAGGCCCATGCCGTACTCCGGTCCCTGGATCTCACGGGCGTACGTCGGACTGACGGTCGTAATCAAGTCCGCCAGATCGATCCCCGTGCGCAGCAGCCCGATCCTCCCGGCGGCCAGCTCCTCCGGGTCCAGCAACGCGGCCGGGGCGCCCGCGAGCACCTCGGGCAGCTCGCTCGCCCCGACGATGCCCTGATAGCCGATGTTGTGGATCGTCAGCACGCTGCGCGCCGCCTGGAACGATCGGTCCCCGGCGTAGTTCGAGCGCAGCAGCAGCGGCCCGATCGCCGTGTGCCAGTCATTGAAATGCATGATCTGCGGCGCGAACACCATGTGCTGGCAGGCCAGAAAGGCCGCGTGGGTCAGCAGCAGGAAGCGCCGGTGCTCGTCGGCGTCGGTCGTGTAGATGGAGGGCCGATCGAAGCACGCCGGACAGTCGATCAGGTAGAGCGGCGCACCCGAGCCCGGGAGGGCCGCCATCAGCACCGAGAAGCGATAGGTGTAGCGCCCCAGCGTCAGCGCCAGGTCCTGCAGGCCCGACAGCTCGCGCATCGGCACGCCCTGCCGCCTGAGAGCGGCATAACAGGGCAGGAAGGCCCGCACGTCATGGTCTGCCAGGTGCAGGTACTTGATCAGTGCGGCGCTCACGTCGGCCAGGCCACCGGTCTTGGCCAGCGGCGCGACCTCGGACGCGACGAAGCAGATGCGCAGGGACATCGAAGGATATTAGCGTGGCGCAGCCGCCCGGCCCCTGCCAGTATGATGGCCGCATGCGCACCGTTGCGGTCTATCTGACCCTGCTGCTGCTGGTGCTGGTCTCTCTCGGCGCGGGCTTCGTGGCCTCGGACTGGCCCCGCTGGTGCAGCCGCGAGCACTGGTGCGCCCCGGGCTGGCCGCGCCGGCACGGCTCCTCGTCCTCGGCCCTGCATCCCACTGGCCGGGCTCCCGGTGACGCTGCGGCGGCGGCTGGACCACAATTGCCCTGATCTGGCACCTTGGGAGCCGGTCGACGACCACTTTGCCCGCGGCGGGGTCGCCTGCGGCCGCCGGCCGGCGGCGGGGGCCGCCCCGGTCGTGCCCGGTCCCGATGCTAAACTGGGCGCCTCCAGCCCTGGTTCTCCCTCATGTCCGTCAGTCCCTACGTACAGCTCGAGCAAGAGTGGCGCCGCCTGCATGCCTTTCACGGCGCTCTGGCTCTGCTGCGCTGGGATGCG
>DATJSD010000088.1:0-24770 GCA_035504335.1 Steroidobacteraceae bacterium
CATCGCACAACGCACGTGCCCGTGTTCGCCTCAGATCGCCTCGCAGGTATCGTCAGCATCGGAGACGTCATCAAGCACAGGCTCGAGGAACTCGAGCTGGAAGCAAATGTGTTGCGCGATGCGTATATCACGACACGCGGAGCGTAGCCGCTACACGCCTATGTCCACTGAGGATGCCTCATTCGATCGGATGATCGATGGCAAAGAACGTCGCCTGCAGGTTACGCGTGCATGCGGCGAGCCGGCCGGACGGTGGCATGAAACCCAGGGCCTCGCAGGCCTGCTGCTCACGGCGTGCGATTTCACTGCCTGAAGCATAGAGGAAAGAGCCGGCGGCAATCGGGTTGGTGCGCCCCTTCGCGGCGCGTGGTTGTGGTATCGCCTGCTGCAGTGAATCCGACAGGCTGACGATGCAGCCTTGGTAGCGACTCACGACGTGGGGCAGATGCACGCGGCCGGGCCAGACGCCGGCGGATGGCCGCTCGGAGCGTTCCAGGCCGAGCACGTTGTGGCAGATGTCGACGATCCGCGCGAGCTGTGCGCTGGGTAGATGATCGGGATTGTAGGGCGCGGCTGCGGCGCACGTGGCCACGCCCACGCACACGGCTGTGGCCACGAGTGCCCGCGTCACCGCAGTGTGCACAGTACGCAACGGGCGCTCCCGCTCCCGCGCCCGCGGCACGGCGCGCTCAGCGTACGCTGTAGCCGCGTCCCTCCAGGCAGGCGGCCTCGGCACGCAGGTAATCCGCGCGCTGAGCGAGCTGGGCGTCGGCCGCGTCGGCCGTCGGTGGCGCCGGCGGGTCCGCGAGCGCACCGGCGGTCGTCAAAGCCGGCGTGGTCGCCGCCGTCGTGTAGGTGGGGATGGCGGTACCTCCAGCGTTCACGGCCGCACCGGCGTTGGCAGGGTTGATTGCGCCGTTGGTGTCTGGCACAGACCCCGGCGGCGCGGCCTCGGTGGTGGCATCAGCCGGGTTGTAGCCTGTCTGACCACGCGCCCAGGTGCGGCATTGTGCCTTGTCGGTGGCCTGCTGCTGCTCGGATTGCCCATTCTTCGGATAGGCGAACAGTTCAGTCGCCGCCGGCGGCTGTGCAGCCGCTTCCTGCGCCACCTGCGGCGGAGGCTGCACCTGCTCGTACTCTCCCGCCTGCGGGTCCCAGTCGTAGTAGGCATCATCGGCGTAGTAATACGGGACCCCGTCCCACCAGAGCGTCTCGTAGTCCCAGGGCAGCACCGAGAGCCACAGTCCCAGCCCGAGCCCCCAGCCCAATCCCCACGCGCCATAGCCGTAGCCGCCATAGCCATAGCGGCCATAGCCGTAGCGGCCGTAGCCGTAACCACGGCCACCGTAGTAGCCGCCGCGTCCGGCAAAACCGCGTCCGGCAAAGCCACCACCGAATCCCCGCCCGGCAAAGCCGGCGTGGCCGCCGCCGAATCCGCCGCCGAAGCCACCGCCGTGGCCGCCGCCGCCGCCGCGCGCGAATGCCGTACCCTGAAAACTCATCATCAGTAGCGAGCCGGCCGCGATGACTGCCGCCGTACGTAGCCAATGGGGGTATTTCATACGGTCACCTGCGCGCAGTGGCGCGTCGAAATGCTGTGTGCCCGATATCCATTATGTCGCTTGTCCGATCATATTACGGAGTGGCACAAGTTGCAGGCTACGACCCCTAGATTAGAGCGCGCTGAAGAAAACATTAAGCCGATCTCACCCAGTCACCGAAACTTCATCCGCCGTCACCGGACTACACCCATTTCGGCGGATAGGTCACAAATGCGCCGAAATGCGCGTTTCCTCCGCGTCTCTAATGAATCCTTTACGGTCCTCTAATTTGTAATGCCTAGGCTTTCGCGCCATGGATGCTGTCATGTCCACGGAAGCGCCAGGCGAGGCGGACGATCGCACGCTGGTGAGCCGGGCTCAATCCGGTGATCGTGGCGCCTTCGATAAGCTGGTGCGCAAATACCACGGACGCGTCCTGAAGCTGACCATGCGCTATACGCACGATCCTGCGGACGCCGAAGATGCGGCGCAGGAGGCGTTCATGAAGGCCTATCGCGGCGTGCAGCACTTCCGCCGCGAGTGCTCGTTCTATACGTGGTTGTATCGGATCTCCATCAATTCGGCCAAGAACATGGTGGCGGTGCGCAAGCGTAACACCGCGCTGTTCCGCAGCGACGCTGCGGACGAGCCGGATGGCATGCGCGCCACCGAGATGAGAGATTCGGCGACCCCGGAAAATGCATTGCTGACCGAGGAGATCTGCCGCATCGTGACCTCGGCGGTGAACTCGCTGCCCAAAGAGCAACGCAGGGCGGTAGTGCTGCGCGAGCTCGAGCGCAAGAGCTATGAGACGATCGCCGAGATGATGTGCTGCCCGATCGGCACCGTGCGCTCGCGCATCTACCGCGCGCGCGAGGTCATCGATCGGCGCCTGAAGAACGTGTTCGCAGAGGGCATCGGGCGCGATCACACCTCCGGCTATCGGCGGCCGGCGAATTGACGTTCACGCGTCTGTACCCGGGCGGACCCGAGCGCGAGTTCATGGTGGGCATCTACGCGCGGCAGTGAGGCGGGTCACGAATCGGCGACTCGGCGGGAAATCTCCCGGATCGGCCCGCCGCTGCCTCGGAGCGCAGTGGCGCGATTCTGAAAGGATTTTAATGGTGTCCTATTCGCCGTTTAACCCTTGGTTGACTAGCATCCCCGCATGAGATGCAGCTGCGCGCCAGGCCGAACGGCGGCAAAGGCGGCCTGCGGCCTGCTGTCCCCGATTCTGAGCATGCCATCCCTCCCCGAGGAGCAGCCGTAGCAGGAGCCCGTTAGCCGTGTTGTGGATCGTCCAGCTTGCGCTGCGGCGCCCGTATACGTTCGTTGTGCTCGCGTTGCTCATCGCGCTGTTCGGCGTGAGGGCGGCACTGGACACTCCGACGGACATCTTCCCCAACATCAATATCCCTGTCGTCAGCGTAGTCTGGACGTTCACCGGAATGCTGCCGCAGGACATGTCCGGGCGCATCGTCTATTTCTACGAGCGCACATTGTCGTCGGAGGTCAACGATATCGAGCACATCGAGTCGCAGTCGGTCAACGGCTACGGCATCGTCAAGATCTTCTTCCAGCCCGGCGTGAACATTGCCAATGCCGTGGCGCAGATCACCGCGGTTTCCCAGACGGTGCTCAAGTACCTGCCGCAGGGCATCACTCCACCCTATGTGCTCGCCTACGATGCTTCCAGCGTGCCGATCCTGCAGCTGGCGCTCTCGGGCAAGAGCCTGACCCCGGCGCAACTCTTCGATGATGGGCAGAACTTCATCCGGCCGGAGCTGGCGACTGTCAACGGGGCGGCATTGCCCTCACCGTACGGCGGGGTGGACCGAGCGGTCGAAGTGGATCTCAACGAGCAGGCCATGCAGTCGCACGGGGTGTCTGCTCAGGATGTCGTCAGCGCGATAAACGCGCAGAATCTGATCCCCACCGCCGGGGACATCAAGGTGGGCAAGTTCGACTGGAACGTCGATATCAACTCCAGCCCGATCCTGCGCCAGCGGCTCAATGACCTTCCCGTAAAGCGGGTCAATGGCACCGTGATCTACCTGCACGATGTGGCCTACGTGCACGACGGCGGCCCACCGCAGACCAACCTCGTGCGCTTGAACGGCGCACACGCCGTGCTCATGACCGTCCTGAAGGCCGGCAGCGCCTCCACGCTCGACATCATCTCCGGTGTGAAGCAACTGCTGCCGCGCATCGAGTCGGGGTTGACCTCGAGCCTGCATCTGCGGATCGTGAACGACCAGTCGGTGTTCGTGAAGGCGGCGGTGAGTGGTGTCATCCGCGAGGCGGTGATCGCCGCGCTGCTGGTAGGCCTGCTGATCCTGCTGTTTCTCGGCAGCTGGCGCTCGACCGTCATCATCCTCATCGAGATCCCGCTGGCGATGCTGTTCGCGCTCACGGCGCTGTCCTGGCTCGGCCAGACGATGAACGTCATGACGCTCGGGGGCCTGGCGCTCGCCGTCGGTATCCTGGTCGACGACGGCACGGTGACCATCGAGAACATCAACTATCACCTGGAGATGGGCAAGCCCATCATGCAGGCGATCCTCGATGGTGCGCAGCAGATCGTCGTGCCGGCATTTGTGACGCTGCTGTGCCTGAGTATCGTGTTCGTACCGATGTTTCAGCTCGGCGGCGTCGCCGGCTATCTGTTCAGGCCGATGGCGATGGCCGTGGTGTTCGCGCTCACGGGCTCGTTTACCCTGTCGCGCACGCTGGTGCCCACGATGGCGAACTATCTGCTGCGCTCTCACACACACGGTGAGGCCCACGCCGCTCCGGCGCCGCGGCAGGCACGACGCGCGAACCCGTTCAAGCGCTTCCAGGCCGGTTTCGAGGCGCGCTTCCTGCGCTTCCGGGAGCTCTACCGCTCGCTGCTGGGGCTCGCTCTGGCCAATCCGCGGGCGTTCATCACGGGATTCCTCGTGTGCGTGGTGCTGTCGTTCGGTCTGATGCCGTTTCTGGGTCGCAACTTCTTTCCCGCGGTCGACTCGGGGGAGATCCTCATGCACGTGCGCGCTCAACCGGGCACGCGTATCGAGGAGACGGCGCGGCTGTTCGATGAGGTCGAGCAGGCGGTACGGCGGATCATTCCTCCGCGCCAGATCGCCAGCATCACCGACAATATCGGCCTGCCCTTCAGCGGCATCAACATGGCCTACCAGAACACCGGCACGGTCGGGCCGGAGGATGGGGATGCCCTGATCGAGCTCGGGGCCGAGCACGCACCGACAGCCACCTACGTCAAGCAACTGCGCACCGAGCTGCCGCGCGAGTTTCCTGGCACGACCTTCTCGTTCCTGCCGGCCGACATCGTCTCGCAGATTCTCAACTTCGGGCAGCCGGCGCCGATCGATCTGCAGGTGATCGGCAAGAGCCAGGACGCCGATTACGCCTATGCGGCCAACCTGTTGCGGCGCGTCCGCACGGTGCCCGGGATCGCCGATGCGCGTATCCAGCAGGTGTTCGATTATCCGCAGATCAGTGTCAATGTGGATCGGACGCTCGCGGCCGAGCAGGGGCTGACCGAGCGCAACGTGACCAACAGCCTGCTCGTATCGCTGTCGGGCAGCGGGCAGGTGAGCCCGAACTTCTGGCTCAATACGCAGACCGGCGTACGCTACCGTGTGGTCACTCAGATGCCGCAATACGGCATCGACAGCGTGTCGGACCTCGCGCAATTGCCGCTGACCTCTGCGCAGACGCGCGCCCCGGCCTACCTGGGCGGCGTCGCGAGCATCAACATCGGACCGAGCGATGCGCTGATCTCGCATTATGACGTGCAGCCGGTCATCGACATCTACGCCGCGACGCAGGGCCGCGATCTGGGCGCAGTCGCGAGCTCGATCCAGCGCATCATCGCGCAAACGCACCGGCAGGTACCCAAGGGCTCGTACGTGCAGTTGAGCGGACAGGTGTCCACGATGCAGAGCGCGTTTCGCCAGCTGTATATCGGTTTGGCGACGGCGGTGGTACTCATCTATCTCGTGATCGTGGTGAACTTCCAGTCGTGGACGGATCCATTTATCATCATCAGCGCGCTGCCAGGCGCACTCGCGGGTATCGTGTGGATGCTGTTCATGACGGGCACGCCGCTGTCGGTGCCGGCCCTGACGGGCGCTATCATGTGCATGGGCATTGCGACCGCCAACAGCATTCTGGTTGTGAGCTTTGCGCGCGAAGGGCTCGCGCGAGGTCTCGACGCGGCTGCCGCGGCGCTGGAATCGGGCGTCACTCGCCTGCGCCCGGTGCTGATGACGGCACTGGCGATGATCGTGGGGATGGTGCCGATGGCCCTGGCCTTGGGAGAGGGAGGCGAGCAGGATGCGCCGCTGGGCCGTGCGGTCATCGGGGGTCTCGCGGTGGCGACCGTCGCGACCCTGTTCTTCGTTCCGACGGTGTTCAGCGTCCTGCATCGCAAGCATGCCGACGCGGGCCAGGCCGACACGAGCCCCGCGCCGCCCGAGCCCGCCGTCTGAGCTTCGACGAGGAGAGTCACCTTGACCGAGGAGCCGAGTGACCATGAGAAGCTCCCGTCGCACGTGGAGCATGCGGTGCCACCGCCCATTCCCCCGGGCAAGCTGCGGCGCCTCGGATTTGTAGCCGCGGGCATTGCGCTTGCGATCGCCGCGGCGGGCATTGCGGACCGCGAGGTCAAGGCGCGCGAGGTCGCGCGCTGGACGGCGCAACAGGCGATTCCCAGCGTTTCCATTGTGATGCCGCAACACGGGCAAACCGGCTCGCAGCTGGTGCTCCCGGGCAATATCGAGGCCTGGTACGCGGCGCCGATCTACGCGCGCGTCAACGGCTATCTGAAGAAGTGGTACTTCGACTACGGTGCGCACGTCAAGCAAGGCCAGGTGCTCGCAACGATCGACACTCCGGACCTCGATGCGCAGTTTGCCGCCGCCAAGGCCGACCTCAACGCCGCGCGTGCGCAGGTGAAGGTCTACAAGGCTCAGATGGATTTCGCGCAGGAAACCTATATTCGCTGGCGTGACTCCCCCAAAGGCTCTGTGTCGGAGCAGGAGACGGAGTCGAAAAAGGCCGACTACCAGAGTGCGATGGCGCGTTACGACGCCGGCATCGCGGATGTGCAGTCGGACCAGGGGGTCGTCGATCGATTGCAGGCACTGGAGGGGTTCAAGAACATTGTTGCTCCCTTCGACGGTGTCGTGACCGACCGTACAACGGATGTCGGCGATCTGATCAATGCGGGAAGCGGTTCGGGCGGTGGCAGCGCGCCGCAGCTGTTCACTATCGCCGATGTCCATGAAATGCGTGTGTACGTGCAAGTCCCGCAGGCGATGTCCAGTCAGATCGAATCCGGTATGAGCGCAGAGCTGGACCTGCCCCAGTATCCGGGCAGGACGTTCCAGGCGATCGTGGCTACCACGGCAGGGGCGATCGATCCGAGCGCGCGCACGCTGCTGGTCGAGCTGCATGCCAGCAATCCCCATGGGGTGCTGCAGCCGGGCACCTATGCCGAGGTGCACTTCGAGCTGCCATCGAATCCGAACGTCCTGACGATTCCGGCCACCGCGCTGCTCTTCCGGCAGGCGGGTCTGCAGGTGGCCGTGGTCGGTCCGCACGGACAGGCCGAGCTCAAGTCGATCACCCTGGGTCGGAATTTCGGTGACGATGTCGAGGTCCTGACCGGGCTGTCCGCCTCGGATGAGGTCATCGACAGCCCGCCGGATTCACTCGTCGACGGGGAGGTGGTACAGGTGGTGAATCCTGCTGCCGCAGGCAGCGCCGATTTGGCGAACGCTGCGGCCGCGAAGACCGGCAGCCCGCCCGCGGAGGATCCGCCGCCGGCTCCCGCACGCCAGGAAGGCGCCACCGGTCACACCGCTCATTGAGTTCAGCCGCGTGAGTAATTCCGCGGTATCCCGACCGCCGGCCAACGGGGCCCGACATTTGCGATATCGACTGCGAGCGGCGCGAGCAGCGGTGCGAGCGCTGGCGCGCCCCCGCGGGGCGTTGTGCGGTATCTCGGCCCTGCTGGCGGCCGCGGCGCTCGCGAGCTGTGCCGTGGGTCCCAACTACCGCACCCCCGCCGTGCGTGTCCCTGGCCACTACACCGCGCTGACGTCGGCTCCGGCGACAGCGATTAGGGTTGCAGGCAACGCCACCTCGGGCGCTTACCTGGCGAGCTGGTGGAGCTTGCTGCGGGATCCGGAGCTCGATTCACTGGTCGAGCGCGCCGTAGCTAACAATCCCAATGTAATCCTGGCGCTCGATCGGCTGCAAGCTGCGCGTCTCTACGAAGCGGGTCTGACCGGCACCGTGGCCCCGGTGGCAGAGGCGAACGCGGCGTACGGGCAGGGCACCGGCCAGGATCTGACCAGGGCGACCGCTGTACCGGCGCTCAGGGAAGGGGACAATTCTCATAGTTTGACCCATCTGACCACTGTCGGTGGCTTCGATGCGGTATGGGAGATCGACCTGTTCGGCAGAATCCGCCGCGAGATCGAGCAGGCGCGCTACGACACCGAGGCCGCAGCGGATGCGCGCAACGCCGTGCTCGTGTCGGTGATCGCCGACGTGGCTCAGGCGTACGTAGACCTGCGGGGATTACAGCTGCGCGCAGGGGTGCTGCAGTCGGCCTCTGCTGCCCTGACACAGGACGTCACCATCGTGACGCAGCGCTTCCAGCGGGGCATCACGAATGAGCTCGACGTGGCGCTCGCACAGCGTGAGCTGGGCAGCATCAATGCCCAAATCCCGATCCTCAACGCCGAGGTCAGTTCGGGCGAATATGCGATCGCCACTCTGCTCGGCCAGTACCCGGAAGATCTCGTCGCAGAGCTGTCCACGCCGGCCATGATTCCCGCGGTGCCCGGAAGCGTCTCGACGGGGCTGCCGCTCGATTTGCTGCGACGCCGGCCTGACGTGCAGGAGGCGGAGCGAGCGATCGCGAGTGAAAATGCCGGGATCGGCATCGCCACGGCGGACCTGTTCCCGCAGGTGATCGCGACAGGAGGGATCGGATTTCAACAGGGCGTCATCGGAACCTCGACCGTCGGGCAGCATATCTGGTCGGCAGGCCCCGGAGTCATCTGGCCACTGCTCGATTTCGGTCAGCTCGATGCGCGCGTGCAGATCGCCAATGTGCGCACCCAGGCGGCACTCGAGAACTACAAGGCGACCGTCGAGACGGCCGTGCGTGAGGTCGATTCGGATGCTGCAAGGTTTCTCGCCGCAGAGAGCAGCATCGCGAGTCTCAATGAGGCGCTGGTCGCCAGTCAGCGGGCCGTCACGCTCGCCAACGAGCGCTACAACCGTGGCCTCACGGACTATCTGAACGTGGTCGCCGCCGAAGATGCCGAATACTCGATAGAGGAGCAGTACATTCAAACGCAGGCCGGCGTCGATGATCAGCTCGTCCAGCTGTATCGCGACCTCGGCGGTGGATGGCAGGGATTCCAGAAGGTTCCGCCGATCGCGCGGCCGTTGCCGGCGATCATGGCGATCTTCAGAGACACGCTCGCGCGTACCGATGCGCTCAAGGATCCCTGAGAGCAGGAGCGCAAGCATGGCCCTGAGGGATTTGCTCGTCTGTCTGGATCGAAGAGAGCGCTCGCGCCTGAGCCTGCGGCTGGCGGCCGACCTTGCACGCCGCAACGGCAGCAGCATCACCGCACTGTACCTGCGGCGGTGGAGCAGTGATCAGCTCGAGCATCGTGCTACCGCAGAGCTTGCGGGCCGTCCGCTCGCCGAGATGGAGGCGCTCGAGAGCGCCGTGGAGAAATCAATCGACCGATCCGAACGGCAGCTGCGATCGCAGCTCGAGCAACTGGCGGCGCGCGATGACCTTCGGGTCGAATGGCGTACGCTCGAGTCGGACCCCGGGATCGCACTGCCGCAGCACGCGCGGTATGCGGACCTGTGTATCTTGGATGCGGATATACCTGCCGAGAGCGCCTCGACCGGCTATCAATTTTCGCAGGAGATGCTGTTTACGGCTGGGCGGCCGGTGCTGCTGGTGCCGGCAGCGGGGGACTTCAGTGTGCTTGGAGCCCACGTGGCCGTGGCATGGAACTCGAGCCGCGCTGCCGCTCGGGCGCTCAACGATGCGTTGCCGCTTCTGGAATGTAGCGAGAAGACGACGGTGATCGCGATCAACCCCGGCGATTTCATCGGCGCGCACGGTGCGCTGCCACTGTCGAATCTGCTCGAGCACCTCAGGCGCCACGGCGTTTCAGCGCAGTTGGTCGAGCTGGCCGAGGTGCCGATGGGCGCGATCGCCGAGCAGCTGCAGGAGCAGGCGCTCGCCGTCGGGGCGGACATGGTCGTCGCGGGAGCCCACGGTCACATATGGCTTCGCGACATGATCCTCGGCAGTGTCACGCGCGACCTGCTCGCGCACCTGCGGCTGCCGGTCATGATGTCGCACTGACCGCGGGGCCGGCCGCCATCATCACGGCGGTTGACTTGCTCGGCGCCAGAGCATGGCGTGCCGCCTCGGGGAAGCGCACCTGGAAGCAGCTGCCGCATCCGGGGGTGCTCTCGACGCTGACCTGCGCGCCGTGGGCGGCGCAGATCGAGCGCACGATCGACAGTCCGAGCCCGGTGCCGCCGACTTCCTGTCCATCCTCGCGCGAGCGGGCTTCATCGACACGATAGAAGCGATCGAACACGTGCGGCTGGGCCGCGAGCGGGATGCCGATGCCGGTATCGCTGACCTCCAGGTAGCCGCCGCCCTCGGTGAGCCCGGTACGCAGCGTGACCACGCCGCCCCGCGGGGTGAACTTGATGGCGTTATCCAGCAGATTGACGATCACCTGCTTGAGGCGGCCGCGGTCGCCGTGCACGGTGAGCGGCTGCAGGGCCGCCGCGTTGAGCTGCAATCCGCGGTCCTCGGCGACCAGCCGCATCTGCTCCACCGTGCTGGCGGCCAGCTCGGCGAGGTCCACCTCCAGCCATTCGCGCTGCGCGTCCCCGGTGTCCAGTCGCGAGAGCACCAGCAGGCCCGATACCAGCCGCTCCAGGCGCGCGACCTCCTCGAGCGTGCTGCCGATGCGCTCGCGCAGCTCCGCGGGGCAGTGCGCATCGCGCACCATCTGCTGCAGCTCCCCCTTGATGACCGTCAACGGAGTGCGCAGCTCGTGCGACGCATCCGCCAGGAAGCGCCGCGAGCTCTGCACCGACTCGCGCAGACGTCCGAGCATGTGGTTGAGCGAGAGCGACAGCTCCTGCAGCGCATCGCCGGTACGCACGACCGGCAGACGCTCATCCAGATTCTGCACGCTGATGCGCGCGGCGGTCTGCGACATGCGCTCGACCGGTCGCAGCGCGCCCTGCACCAGCAGGTAGCCGCCGCCGGCCGCGCAGGCCACCAGCACCGGCAGCAGCAGCGCCAGCAGGATCAGCAGCCGATCCTGGACGGCATCGACCTGCTCGAGGGAGCTGCCGAGCTCGACCAGGTAGCGCCCCGAGGCGCTCAGCACCGGGGTCGCGCTGACCATCACCGGTCCGTCGCTGCTGGCGACGCGCCGCGCGCTGCTGCGCACGGGCCAGGGGCTCGACAGCGGGGCAATCGTCGCGGGGTCGAAGCTGCGGTCGGCAGGCCGGCCCGAGCGGTAGACGAGGGTCGCCGGGGCGCGCGTGATGCGCACGAAGCGATTATTGAATTCGGGGGCGACACGCGTGTCCACCGCGCGGGCGATCTGCGCATCGCCCGCGCCGGCGGGCGCATCCTGCAGAATCTGCTCGACCTGCTCGGAGCGGCGCGCGAGCGAGTCGCTCAGGCGCGAGCGCAGGTAGTGATCCAGGCCGTAATACATGCCCGCGCCGACCAGCGTGAAGGTCGCGCTGAGCAGCAGCGCGTACCAGATCGCCAGGCGGAAGGCGAGGGAGCGATGATTCACGGAGCCGGTACCTGCTGCGCTCGTCGGGCCCGCGGCAGGCGCTGCGTTCACGAGGTCTCGGCCTGACGCAGCGCGTGCTCGGGCTCCCGCAGGCAGTATCCCACACCGCGCACGGTGTGGATGAGTTTGATCGGGAAGGGATCATCGAGCTTGCGGCGCAGGTAGCGCACGTACACGTCCACGATGTTGGTGACGCCCTCGAAACTCTGGTCCCAGACGTGCTCGAGGATCATGGTGCGAGAGAACACGCGGCCGGGGGAGGACAGCAGGTACTCGAGCACCCCGTATTCCTTGGCGGTGAGCTCGATGCGCTGGCCGGCCCGTCGCACCTGCTGGGTGAGGCGGTTGATCTCCAGGTCCGCCAGACGCTGAACGTCGCTGCGGGGCGAGGGACTGCGGCGCAGCAACGCCTTGATGCGCACCAGCAGCTCCGCAAAGTCGAAGGGCTTGGTCAGATAGTCGTCCGCGCCGGCTTCGAAGTGCTTGACCTTGTCCTCGGTCGCGTCACGTGCCGTCAGTACCAGCACAGGCAGACCCGGATGCGTGCGGCGCAGCCGACGCAGCAGCTCCATCCCGCTGAGCTGGGGAAGCATCAGGTCCAGTACGAGCAGGTCATACTCATATGACTGCAGGTACCGCAATCCCTCCAACCCGTCATAGGCCAGGTCGACGGCGAAACGCTCGGCGCGCAGCCCCCGGGCCACGAAGTCCGCGAGCTTGCGATCATCTTCGACGATCAATATGCGCATAGGAGTCAAACGCCGGGAATCCGCGCTGCGATTACACGCGGTCCGCCATTAGAGACCGCTTAGGGAAGAATTAAAAAGCACTCATCAGGGGCGCTCCAGAGGGGGCTCCAGCGGCTTAGCCGAGCTTACGGTGCGCGGCGGCGAGCGGTGGCCACCCCGGGGACGCTTCCGGGGGCCCGCGGCCGGCCCCGGGCGCACCCCCCTGGGGCACCCCGACGGACCCCGAGGACACCCGTCTCTGCTGTCACGAGAATGTCATAAGCAGGTCGTTTGATTGTCATACGAGCGCAACACACTGCGCGCGCCCCGGGGCCGAACGGCTTTCGGGTCCGCGGCGCCCAAGGCGATCAGCCGGCGCCGAGGGGTCGCATTGCCGACCCGCGAATGTCATCGGCACGTCACCCACTGGCTTCAAGATATAGAAGGAAGCGCTCGATGAAGCTGACACCCAACCATCGTACCTCCCCGGTTCCCGTCTCGGATATTCAACGCGCCGTGCGCAGGGCCCTGGCGGCTCCAGCGTCCGTCGCACTGCTCGCCGCCGCGGGCTTTGCCGCCGTGACTCCGGCGCATGCCCAGTCGAGCACCGTCTCCAACAGCCCGATCAGCAGCGACGCCAAGCCGACGTTTTCGGCTGGACCGCTCGACATCACCTTCGGCGGCTTCACGGCACTCGAGTCGGTCTGGCGCAGCAAGGACGAGACCGCCGACATCGGCTCCAACTACAACACCCTGATCCCCTTCGCGTACCAGCCCCAGGACCATTTCGACGAGTTTCGCGAGAGCGCCCGCCAGAGCCGCTTCGCGATGCTGGTGCAAGGGCCGCAGGACGGGGCCTGGAGCGCGCAGTACTACCTTGAGACCGACTTCCTCAGCGCTGGAGTGACCTCCAACTCCAACGAGAGCAACAGCTACACGCTGCGCATGCGTCACTTCTATGGCGTTCTGCGCAACAGCGACGCCGATTGGTACCTGCTGGCGGGGCAGACCTGGAGCCTGGCGACGATGTCGACCTCCGGGACGCTCGCGCCGCGCGCCGAACAGGTTCCGCTGACGATCGATGCGCAGTACGCCGTGGGCTTCAACTGGACGCGCAATGCCCAGCTGCGCTTCGTGAAGCTCTTGGGCAACACCGCTTCGTTCGGCCTGTCGTTCGAGAGCCCGCAGGGCCAGTTCGCGGGCGGCGCCACGCCCTCGACGACCATCACCACCGAGCCCGGCCAGGGCAGCGGCCTGTTGAACACCGGGGCCAACTATGCGATCGACTTCGCCCCCGATACGATCGCCAAGTTCGCGATCAACCCCGGCTGGGGACATTACGAGATCTACGGGATGGAGCGCGGTTTCCGTGACCGCTACGAGCCGATCAAGGGCAGCGTCGCCGGCACCAACAACACCACCTGGGGCGGCAGCGTGGGCGCAGGGGTGATTCTGCCCTTCACCAAGCAGCTGGACTTCCAGGCGAGCGCGCTGTGGGGTAATGGCATCGGTCGCTACGGGTCGGGGGGCCTGCCCGATTACGTCGTCAACCCCGACGGTTCGATCTCCGCGATCCGCGAAGCCGACGTGCTGCTGGGGCTCGTTTACAAGCCCACCAGCCGCCTGCAGCTCTACGCCTACGGTGGAGAGGAGCAGGCGCAGCAAACCGGGGCCACCGCCGTGGGCACGACGCTCTACGGCTACGGTAATCCCGACCAGGTGACCAGCGGCTGCTACCTGCTGACCGGCACCTCCGCCACCTGCGCCGTCAACACTCAGAAGCTCGAGCAGCTCATCCTCGGGGAGTGGTGGAAGGCCTACGACGGCCCGATCGGCAACTTCCAGATCGGTCTGCAGTACACCTACGAGGATCGCCTGGCCTTCCTGGGCAGAGGGGGTGCTCCCAGCACCAACCTGAACATGGGCTTCGCCTCGTTCCGCTACTACCCGTATCAGCGCTGAACGCTGCGCTTGAGCCGAATGGACTCGTCAACGATGGAGTTAAACCATGATCGATAGACACTCGAGCGCGCGGCGATGCGCGCGCATTTGCAGCGCCATCGGGATCGCCGGGGTGCTGCTCGCTGCGCTGCTGCCGGGCAGCGGCACGGCGCGCGCGGCCGACCAGATGCGGCTGCTGGAGACCGGCTCCTCGCTGCTCTATCCGTTGTTCAACCTCTGGGTGCCGGCCTACAGCAGCTCGCATCCGGATGTGCAGATCACCACCCAGAGCACCGGCAGCGGCACGGGGATCTCCGAGGCGATCTCGGGCATCGCGCAGGTCGGCGCCTCGGATGCGTACATGAGTAATCCGCAGATGCACGCCAACCGGAGCATGCTGAACATTCCTCTGGCGATCTCCTCGCAGATGGTCAACTACAACGTCCCAGGGCTCAACGACGCGCACCTCAAGCTCAGCGGGCCAGTACTGGCGGCGATCTACAGCGGGACCGTGCAGTACTGGGACGATGCGCAGCTGCGTTCGCTCAATCCCGGCGTGAACCTGCCGCACCAGAGCATCGTGCCGATTCACCGCACCGATGGCAGCGGCGACACCTTCATCTTCACGCAGTATCTGGCCTTCAGCACCCCCTCCTGGAACCAGTCGATTGCCTACGGCACGACCGTTGCCTGGCCGGCGGTGTCGGGTGGTCTGGGGGCGGAGGGCAATCCGGGAATGGTCAATGCCAGCAAGACCACACCCTATTCGATCGCCTACATCGGCATCAGCTTCAAGAAGGCGACCGACGCGGCTGGGCTGGGTGAGGCGGCGCTGCAGAACCGTGCCGGTGAGTTCGTGCTGCCCACCGCCGCCACGGTGCAGGCCGCGGTGCGGGCCACAGCGGCCAGGACTCCGGCCGACGAGCGTATCAGTTTGATCTTCGCACCCGGGGCGCAGTCCTACCCGATCATCAATTACGAATATGCGATCGTGAATTCACGTCAGCCCTCCCGAGCACAGGGCACCGCGGTGCGCCAGCTGCTGGACTGGTGCATCAATCCGCGGGACGGTAACGCGGCGCACTTCATGGACGCGGTTGGCTTCGTCGCGCTGCCCGAGGCAATTGCGCAGCTCAGCCGCAAGCAGATTGCTATGATTCACTGATTGCGGCGGCGTAGCGAAGGCTGAGTACCGGCCGGCGTCGCCTCGCAGGAGCGCCGGACGGTTGGTTTTTCAAGAGAATCTGCATGAAGTTTCGAGCGTGGCTGGCGATTCTTGCGGGTTTTTTGCCCGCAAGTCTCGTGGCGGTGGTCGCGTTTTTGACCGCCTATTCATGGCCGGCGATCCGCTTCAACGGCGTGAACTTCATCTGGCATGACGTCTGGAATCTGGGCAATCTGTATGCCGATCCGGTGCATGTCGGTGGGATGCCGATCCAGCCGGGCGCCCATTACGGCATCCTGTTCCTGATCGTCGGCACGCTGCTGACCACGGCCATCGCTCTGGTCCTTGCATTGCCGGTGGGTGTGGGTGCGGCGATTTTCCTCGCGGAAGCGACCAGCGGTAAGCTGCGCATCTGGCTCTCATCCTTCGTGGAGCTGCTCGCAGCCATCCCGAGCGTGGTGTTCGGTCTGTGGGGCTACGTGGTGCTCATTCCATTGCTCGGCCGCCACGTGTATCCGGCGATGGCAAAGGTGCTCGCCGTGATCCCGTTCTTTTCCGGACCGCCCGGCAGCGGCTATGGGCTGCTGACTGCCGGTATCGTGCTGTCGATCATGATCGTCCCGCTGATCGCCGCCACCCTGCGTGATGCGCTGGTCGCGCAGCCCAAGTCGCTGCGCGAGGCGGCGATGGGTATGGGGGCCACGCGCTTCGAGGCGATCTGGAACGTCGTGCTGCCCGGCACATACCGTGTGTTGATCGGCGCAACCTTCCTCGCCTTGGGCCGCGCACTCGGCGAGACCATGGCAGTGCTGATGGTCAGCGGCAATGCACTCAACTATCTGCCGCACAACATTTATACGCCGGTTTCCACCATGGCCGCATTCGTCGTCTCGCAGCTGGATAGCGCTCTGCAGGACCCGACCGGCATGGCGGTGCGCTCGCTCGCCGAGATTGCCCTGATCCTCTGCATCATCTCGGTCATCATCAATGGGACCGCGCGGGCGATGCTGTGGTTCTGGGCGCGCTCGCCGCAGCCGGGAGGGGCCTGAGATGTCCAGCACCATGCCACAGAGCTCGCTGAGCGCGCCGGCGGCGGCTCGCTGGCTGCGCCGGCAGCGTCATCTGAACTTCGGCCGGCGCCTGTTCAGCATCGCTGGCTGGAGCATGAGCGCGCTGACCCTGCTGCTGCTGGCGATCGTCATCGTCTGGATCCTGACGATCGTGCTCATGCGCGGCTGGGCCGCCATGCATCCCTCGCTCTTCACCACGATCACACAGGGGAATGGCGGCGGACTGCTCAACGCGATCGAGGGCACCTTCGTGCTGGGAATCGGCTCGCTGGCGCTCGCGGTACCGCTCGGCGTCGCCGCAGGGGTCTACGCCTCCGAGTACCGTTTTACCCGCTGGTCGAGTGCCATCCGTTTCCTCTCCGAAGTGCTGGTCGGAGTGCCCTCGATCGTGCTGGGCTACTTCGGCTATGTCACCATGGTCGAAGGTCTCGGCTGGGAATTCTCCGTCGCCGCAGGATCGATCGTGCTGGGCATCATCTGCCTGCCCTACATCTGTCGCACCACCGAGCTGGCGCTGCGACAGGTGTCCGATGAGTTGCGTGAGGCCGCCTACGCACTTGGCGCCAGCGAACGCCACGCAATCCTGCACGTGTGTCTGCCGGCTGCGCTGCCGGGAATCCTCACCGGAGTGATGCTCGCGCTCGCGATTTCGGTGGGCGAGACCGCTCCGTTGCTCTACACCGCCGGTTGGTCGAACTATCTTTGGGATGGCCGACTGACCCACTCGCCCATCGGCTATCTGACCTATGCCATCTGGACCTTCATCAATGAGCCGTTCGCAGCGGCCAACGCGCTAGCCTACGCGGCGGCATTCCTGCTGCTGCTGGTAGTGTTGGGGATCAATATCCTGTCGCGCTTCGTTCTCAGTCCGCGACCCTGAATACGCCACCGCTGCGCGCCGTCCCCCCCTCGGCTGCAGTCTTATCGGGATACTCGCACCAGCGCGCAATCGAGCAGTGCGCGCATTCGGGCCGGCGAGCCTTGCAGACGTAGCGTCCGTGCAGCACCAGCCAGTGGTGCGCGTCGCGCCGAAACTCCGGCGGCACCACCCGCAGCAGCCCCTCCTCGACCGCGCGCGGGGTGGCGGCGCGGACCAGCCCGGTGCGGTTGGCCACGCGGAACGCGTGGGTGTCCACCCCGATGGTGGGCTCCCCGAACGCAACGTTCAGCACGATGTTGGCGGTCTTGCGGCCCACGCCGGGCAGCTCCTCGAGCGCCGCGCGCTCGCGCGGCACCTGTCCCGCGTAGCGCTCCTGCAGGATGCGGCAGCTGGCCAGAATGTTGCGCGCCTTGGTGTTGTAGAGCCCGATGGTGCGGATGTGGCGCTTGAGGCCCGTCAGGCCCAGCTGCAGCATGGCCTGCGGGTCGGGGGCAACGGCGAACAGCTCGCGCGTGGCGAGGTTGACGCTCCTGTCGGTGGCCTGCGCCGAGAGCATCACGGCGATCAAGAGCTGGAACGGTGAGCCGAACTGCAGCTCCGAGCGCGGGTGCGGATTGGCCGCGCGCAGCCGCTCGAAGATCTGCCGGGCCTTGCGCGCCGGCATCAGCGTGACACTGCGGGCCGGGCGCGCGCGCCGCTGGGCCGCGGGTGCGCTCATGCCCCGGTGTCCGGCCGGGCGCTGCGCTTGCGTTCCAGCAGCAGTGCCGCGCGCTCGTCGGCTGCGCGCCGCAGGCGCTCGCCATGCTGCCGGTAGCGGCGGCGGTTCTCGGCCGGCGCCGGGGCGGGCTGCCCGGCGCCACGCGCACGCATGTGGATGCAGTCCACCGGGCAGCTCGCGAGGCACAGCTCACAGCCGTTGCAATCCGCCTCGTACACGCCGTGCAGGTAGCGCCGCGCGCCGATGATGGCGTCCACGGGGCAGGCCGGTAGGCAGCGCGCGCAGCCGATACAGACCTGAGGATCGATCCAGGCGACGCCGGGGTCGCTGTCCGAGCCGCAGGCGGCGTCCAGCGGCAGCGGCTCGCGGCCCAGCAGCGCCGCCAGCGCGGCGATGCCCTCGTTCCCGCCCGGCGGGCAGCGGTTGATCGCCGCGCCTGCGCGCGCGAGCGCCTGCGCGTAGGGCAGACAGCCCTCGTAGCCGCAGCGCCTGCACTGCGTCTGCGGCAGCAGCGCATCGATGCGCGCGATCAGGGCGTCCTCGCTGCCGCTCGTTGCGCGCCCATCGGCGGGCGATTCCGTCAAGTGCTGCCTACCTGCCTGCCTGCCAGGCCCTGCGCAGAGGCCAGTATGCCCTATGCGGGCGGGGCTGATGGCACAATGCGCGATTGCCGTGACGGTTGCAGGATGAGTCCGGATGTTCAGAAACCTCACGCCGGTCGTGCGGGCACTGCTGTTCGCCAACGTGAGCATCTTCGCCCTGCAGTACCTGACGGGCCAGAATCTGATGCTCGAGCTGTTCGCCCTGTGGCCCTGGGGCAGCGCGCGCGTCTACGGCGAGCCCCCGTTCGAGGTCTGGCAGCTGATCACCTACGCCTTCCTGCACGGCGGCTTCTGGCACATCGCCGGCAATATGTTCGCCCTGTACATCTTCGGTCCGGACGTGGAGACGCTGATCGGCTCGCGTCGCTTTACCGTGTTCTACTTCTCTTGCGTCATCGGCGCGGCGCTGACGCAGCTGTTCGTCATGCACTCGATCTATCCGAGCCCCTATCCGACGATCGGCGCCTCCGGCGGCATCTTCGGCATCCTGCTGTTCTACGGCATGGCATTCCCGCATCGCCGGCTGCTGCTGCTGATCCCGCCGATCCCGATGCCGGCGTGGCTGTTCGTGACGCTCTATGGAATTCTGGAGCTGGCTCTCGGCGTGTTCGGCACCGAGCAGGGCGTGGCGCATTTCGCGCACCTGGGCGGCATGGTGACCGGCTATGCGCTGATCATGTACTGGCGCTGGCAGAGCCGCGCGCGCCGCGGGCCGTACTAGGTGATGCGCATGCCGTCGGCTGCGCCCGGGTCCACCGACAGCAGATACACCCCGCTCGTGTCCCCGTCAGCTGCCCCGCTGGCCGCCAGCACCATGCCCTGCGATACCCCGAAGCGCATCCTGCGCGGTGCCAGGTTCGCCAGCAGCACCACCAGGCGTCCGACGAGCCGCTCGGGCTGCGCGTAGCTTGAGCGGATGCCTGAGAACACGGTGCGCTGCTCGGCCCCGACCCGCAGCGTGAGCTTCAGCAGCTTGTCGGATCCGGCGACGAGCTCCGCCTGCTCGATGCGCGCCACGCGCAGATCGAGCTGCGCGAACTGCTCGATGCCGATGACGGCGGGTGCCGTGGCGGTAGCCGCCGCGGCGGTGCCTGCCGCGCCGGCCGCAGCCATGACGGCGGGCGTGACGGCGGGCGTGACCGTCGCTGTGGCGGCGGCAGCGGCAGCGGCGGGACGCTCGATCAGCGTGGCCACCGCGGCCGGGTCCAGGCGCGTTGCCAGTGGCTGGTAGGCGGCGATGGCTGCGCCCAGCAGCGGCTGCGATACGGCCGACCATGCTGCGAAGGGCCGGCCGAGGAACGCCGCGCTGCGCTCGGCCATCTGCGGCAGCACCGGCGCGAGGTAGCTCATCAGCACCCGGAACAGATTCAAGCCCTGTGTCGCGATCGCGCTCACCTCGGCGGCACGCGCCGGATCGCGCGCGAGCGCCCAGGGCTTGCGCTGGTCGATGTAGCGATTGGCCGCGTCGGCCAGCTCCATGATGTCGCGTACCGCCGCGGCGTACTCGCGCGTCTCGTAGAGCGCGGCGATGCGCTCGGCGGCGCCGGCGAACTGCGCGTACAGCGCCGGCTCGGGCAGCGCCTCGGCCAGCCGGCCGCCGCCGCGTTCGATGAATCCGGCGCAGCGGCTGGCGATGTTGACGAGCTTGCCGACGAGGTCGGCGTTGGTGCGCGCCACGAAGTCATCCAGACTGAAATCGACGTCCTCGATGCCGCCGCCGAGCTTCGCGGCGAAGTAGTAGCGCAGCGCCTCGGCGGGCAGGCGTTCGAGGTAGCGGCTCGCGGTGATGAAGGTGCCGCGCGACTTGGACATCTTCTGGCCGTTGATGGTCAGAAAACCGTGCACGAACACCGCGGTCGGCCGGCGCAGCCCCGCGCCGTGCAGCACCGCCGGCCAGAACAGCGTGTGGAAGTAGCTGATGTCCTTGCCGATGAAGTGATACAGCTCGGAGAGCTGCTCGGAGCGCCAGTAGGTGGCGAACAGGTCCTCGGTGGCGGCCGCCCCGACACGCGTGGCGCGCCAGCGCTCGAAGCTCGCGATGTAGCCGATCGGCGCGTCGAACCAGACATAAAAATACTTGCCGGGCGCGTCCGGGATCTCGAACCCGAAGTACGGTGCATCGCGCGAGATGTCCCAGTCCTGCAGCCCGGCCTGGAACCACTCTTCGAGCTTGGCGCGCACGCCGGGCTGCAGGCTGCCGCCGCCGACGTAGGCGCGCAGCATCGGCTCGAACTCCCCCAGCCGGAAGAACAGGTGCTCGGAATCGCGCCACTCCGGCCGGCTGTCGCTGAGCGTGGAGCGCGGCTCGATCAGATCCGCGGGTGAGTAGGTCGAGCCGCACACCTCGCAGCTGTCCCCGTACTGATCGGCAGAGTGGCAGCGGGGACAGGTGCCGCGGATGTAGCGGTCCGGCAGGAACATCCCCGCCTGCGTGTCATAGGCCTGGCGCACGAGCTGGCGGCGCAGATGACCGGCATCGCGCAGCGTCGCGTACAGCTCGGCGGTGAGCCGGCGGTTCTCTTCCGAGTGCGTGGAATGAAACTGGTCGAAGCTGATCAGAAAGCCGGCGTAGTCCTGCCGGTGCTCCTGCGCCGTGCGCGCGATCAGCGCCTCGGGCGTGATGCCCTCCTGCTGCGCGCGGATCATGATCGGCGTGCCGTGCGCGTCCTCCGCGCAGCAGTACAGGCAGTCGTGGCCGCGCATTCTCTGGAAGCGCACCCAGATGTCGGTCTGCACCGCCTCCAGGATGTGCCCGAAGTGCAGCGGTCCGTTCGCGTAGGGCAGGGCGTTGGTGACGAGGATCCTGCGGCGCATGTCGGCCACGCGGGTGCCGGCTACGCGGGCGCCGGCTGCACGGGCGCCGCGCTCGGCGCCACCCGCAGATCCTGCAGCAGCGTGCCCTGCGCCAGCACGTGCGTCTCGTGAGCCGCCTCGCGCAGCGGCTCGGCCAGCGCCGCGGCGTACCAGGCCTGCATGGAGCGCAGCTGCAGCAGGCGCTGAGCGTATGCGGCGGCGGCGCCCGCCAGGTCCAGGCCGTACGTTTGCACGCGAAAGGCTACCGGCGCGAAGCACGCATCCACGGCGCAGAAGCGCTCGCCGGCGAGAAACGGGCCGCCGAAGCGCGCCAGCCCCTCCAGCCACAGCGCCGTGAGCCGCTCGAGGTCGCGCGCCAGCGCCGCCGGGCGCTCGCGCAGCCGCAGGCGTATCCCGCAGCTCATCGAGCAGTGCTCGCGCAGCGCGGCAAATCCCGAGTGCATCTCCGCCGCGGCGCTGCGCGCCCAGGCGCGCGCGGCGCTCTCGCGGGGCCAGACCCCCGTGTGGCGCTCGGCCAGATACTCCAGGATCGCCAGGGAATCCCACACGCGCAGCTCATCGTCCTGCAGGCAGGGCACCTTGCCGCTGGGAAAGAGGCGGCGCAGAGCCTGCCAGGCCGCCTCGTCACCAAAGGGCGTCATGCGTTCCTGAAAGCCGATCTGCAGCTCGCTCATCAGCACCCAGGGGCGCAGCGACCACGACGAATAGTTCTTGTTGGCGATGTACAGCTGATACATGGGTGTCCGGGCGGAAAGGCCGCCGTGCGCCGGGAAAACCGCATCGTATCAAACCCGGGTCAGGTGCCGCCGGGCGGGTGAGGCCCCGCCCCGCGAGCGACCCGGCCCCGTGAGCGGCCGGGCCGGGTGAGGTTGCGCTCAGCCCGCAGCCGCTCAGCCCGCAGCCGCTCAGCCGCCGGCCGCCGCCGCCGGCGGCCGGGGGATGCGCATCGTGGTGCTGGTCGCGCTGCGTGGCTCGCCCTGGGTCTTGATGGCCTCGAACCGGCTCTTGTTGATCGCCTTGCGGTAGGCCTCGGCCCCGGTGATCGTGCCGGCGTCCAGCAGCTGCTGGATGGCGCTGTCCATGGTGCGCATGCCGGTCTGAGCGCCGGACTGCATGACGTTCTCGAGCTGATCGAGCTTGCCCTGACGGATCAGATTCGCCGTGGCCGACGTATTGATGAGAATCTCCAGCGCCCCCACGCGACCGCTGCCGTCGGCGCGCTTGAGCAGCTGCTGCGAGATCACTCCGCGCAGCGAGGTCGACAGCATGGTGCGCACGTGCGGCTGCTTGTCGGCCGGGAACTGGTTCACGAGCCGATCGACGGTCTGCGCGGCGCCGTTGGTATGCAGCGTACCCATCACCAGGATGCCCATCTCGGCGGCGGTCACCGCGATGCTCATCGTCTCCAGGTCGCGCAGCTCGCCCACCAGGATCACGTCCGGATCTTCGCGCAGGGCCGAATGCAGCGCCGCGGCGAAGCTCGGTGCATGCACGCCGATCTCGCGCTGGCTGATGAGGCAGTTGCGTCGCGCGTGCACGAACTCGATGGGATCCTCGACCGTGAGGATGTGGCCGCGCATGCGCTTGTTGATGTCGTCGATCATGGCGGCGAGCGAGGTGGACTTGCCCGAGCCGGTCTTACCCGTCACCAGGATCAGTCCGTTGTTGGCCCGGCAGAGCTGCCGCACCGCCATGGGCATATCCAGCTGATCGAGCGTCAGCGCCTGGGACGGGATGGCGCGAAACACCGCGCCCATGCCGTTGAGGTGCCGCAGCACGTTGACGCGGAAGCGCGCCTGGCCTTCGAGCGTGTAGGCGAAATCCGCGCCGTCCTTGCTCTCGAAGCGCTCGACTGCCTTGCGCGGCATGATTTCGTAGAGCGCCGCCTTGACCGGGTCGGCCTGCAGCGGGGTGTCCTGCAGCGGGGTGAGATCCCCGTGCAGGCGGATGCGCGCCGGATCCCCGGCGATGAAGTGCAGGTCCGATCCGCGCCGCTTGAGCACCTGCTCGAGGTATGCATCGATCTGTGCCATGCCGTCACCCGTGGAGGCCGCCGCGGCCCGCGCGCGCTAGCCGTCCGGCCGCGCGGCGGTCCGCGGATTTGAGCCGGTGTTGCCGCCGGCCCCGGCCGCGCTGCCGGCCCCAGCCGCGCCGCCGGCACCGCCGCCGTTGGCGGCTGCCGCGGGCGTGTCCAGTTTCGGCAGCAGGCTGGTGTCGGTCACGTACTTCTGGAACAGCCGCTTGTCGCTGGCGTAGACGTAGGCGTCGTCGGGATCGATCTCGCGCGCCGCCAGTGCCTGCAGCAGCGCCTGGTCGAACAGCTGCATGCCCAGATCGCGTCCCATCTGCAGCTGGCTCGGAATCTGATAGGTCTGATCGCTCATGATGAGCTTGGCGACCGCCTTGGTGGTGATCATGATCTCGATGATGGCGCGCCGGCCGTGACCGTCGGCCGTGCGCACCAGAATCTGCGTGATCACCGCCAGCAGGCTCTGCGCGAGGAAGCTCTTGGTCTGCTCGCGCTCCTCGGCCGGCAGCGCGTCGATCAGCCGGTCGATGGTCTTGACGGCGCTGGTGGTATGCAGCGTGCCGAGCACCAGGTGCCCGGTCTCGGCGGCCGTCATCGCCATGCGGATCGTGTCGGCGTCGCGCAGCTCGCCGACCAGGATCACATCGGGGTCCTCGCGCATCGCGGCGCGCACGCCCTCCGCGAAGCTCGGGATGTGGGTGCCGAGCTCGCGCTGGATCACCTGACTCATCTTGCTGCGGTGGACGAACTCGATCGGATCCTCCAGGCTGATGATGTTGAGCCGGCGCGTGCTGTTGAGCAGGTCGATCATCGCCGCGAGCGTGGTGGACTTGCCCGTGCCGGTCGAGCCGGTCACCAGGATCATCCCCTGGTGATAGTCGCACAGCCGCGTGACCACCTGCGGCAGACCCAGGGAGTTGAGCGTGGGCACCTCATCGGGAATCGTGCGAAAGGCGGCGCCGATGCCCGAGTCCTTGCGGAAGACATTGACCCGGAAGCGCCCCCCATCGGCGGATACGTACGAGAAGTCCAGGTCCTGGCCGCGCAGGAACTGCTCGGACTGGCTGGGTCTGAGGATCTCGTTCACGTACATCTCCAGCTCCGTGTCGCGCAGATCGCGGAACTTGATGGGCACGAGATCACCGTTCATCCGCAGCATGGGCGGAACGCCCACGGCCAGGTGAATGTCCGAGCAGCCCTGCTGAATGCCGAGTTTGAGGAACGCGTCGATGCGCGCCACTTGCCTGATCCTTGCCTTGTGAGCCGCTGTGCGCGCGCCGGGGCTTTGGTCTGCCGGTGTGCACGGCGCGGCACCCGTACAGCTATAGCTATCGTGTTCTGTTAAATCAAGGAATTGTGGGGAAAAGTTTGAACTGGCTCAAACTAGTCGGGCGG
>DATJSD010000089.1:0-33207 GCA_035504335.1 Steroidobacteraceae bacterium
CGCCACGGCCTCGCGCACCCCGTCCGCCCCGCCGAGTCTGGCGGGCACCTGGCGCGGCGAATACATCGAAGCCTCGGGCAGGCTGCTGCTGCGCGTGGTCAGTCTGAGCATCGACCGTGTGGACGAGGACGGCGGCATCGAAGGCCGGTTGCGGTACGTGGCCGCATCGGGACAGGGCCAGTGCAGACTCTACCCGCGGGGTAGCCGCTATTCGGTCGGCCAGCAGCGGCTGCGGCTGAGTCCGGAGGGCTGCAGTCCGCACTATCCCAAGGAGCTGGGAGTGCCGCTCGACTTCGCCGGCGTCGATCCGCGCGCCAGCACGCTGCGCGACGGGCGCATCGAAGCGCCCACGGGCGAACTGATCAAGGCCAGCCTGACGCGAGTGAGCGGGTTCTAGGCGCCGAGGGCGGCGCGCGACTCAGCTGCGATGCGCGCCCAGCGCGAGCGATGCGTACACGAGCGAGACACTGCTCCACACCCCGAAGGTGAAGTACAGCGACATCCACGCCACCTCGCTCTTCCAGTCCTCCCAGCGGTACGACACTACCCGCCGCCGGTAGATGTCGCGCACGCCCTGCGCGATGCTGAGGTGGCGCCGTCCGCTGCTGCGGTCGGCGTGCCATCGCGACCAGTACATGGGCACATCGAAGCCGAAGATGAACGCCACGTAAGCGGTACCCGCGATGCACCACAGGATCATCGGCGGATACAGCTGTGCGAGGCGGTGCGGCCCTATGGCGAGCAGGCTGGCCACGACCAGCGCCGCCGACACACCCCAGATCGAATTCTCGAGGATGTGACCGCGCTGCGCGGTGGTGAGCACCGCGTGCCAGGAACAGGTCTCGGCGAGCGCGATGAGCGGCACGATCAGCAGCGAGACCGCCTGCCCGAACGGGCTGCGGGCCAGCAGTCCGGTCCGGTACAGGATCAGCGCCCACTGCGCGGCGAAGCACAGTTCGGCGATGCTCGCCACCGAGCGACCGACGATCACGCTGGAGAGTCGGGAATCGACCAGCACGACGCGCGGAATGTCGTACACGGGCATCGCCGAACGGAACGCGCATCCCAGGACGTACACCGCCGACAGCAGCAGCTGCACACGGGAGGCGCGGTCGATCAGGTGATGGACGACCACGTGCTCGTGGGTCACCGCGAGCGCGGACAGGGACCAGAGAACCAGGTTCAGCCCGGCGATCGCACGCAGCAGCACATGCCAGCGGGCGACGGCCTGGGAGCTCATGCGCCTGCGCTGCCGCCGGCCGGCGCCATCACGTCACTCGTGTGCGTGTGCAGGTACGGGTACGGGTGAGCGCCGCCGTCACTACCGTGCAATGGGACGCTGTGCGGGACGGCCGAGCGCGCGGCGAGGCGTGGCGTGCAGCGCCGTGCCGCTCGGTAGACACTCGACCAGGTGGCTTTCGAATTCGCGCGTGCACGCATCCCACCCGGAGGCGAGCGCGCGCTCGCGGCAGGCGCGCGGATCGATCGCCAGCGCCCGCAGGGCCGCCCGGCCCAGGTCCTCGTCCAGGGCGCCGGTGACCCCGTCCTCGATCACGTCGATGGGGCCGGTGACCGGGTAGGCCGCCACCGGGACCCCGCAGGCCATCGCCTCCAGATTGACCAGTCCGAACGTATCCGTCCGGCTCGGAAACACCATCACGTCGGCGGCCGCGAGGTGCGCGGCCAGGTCCTCCCCGAAGCGATAGCCGGCGAACCCGACCTGCGGGTATTGCGCCTGCAGGCGCGCGCGCTCCGGGCCATCGCCTATGACGATCCGCGAGCCCCGCCAGGGCATCTGCAGGAATGCATCGACGTTCTTCTCGACGGCCAGGCGGCCCACGTAGGCGGCGATCGGCCGCGGCAGGCTCAGAAAGTCCTTGCCGCGGGGGCGAAACAGCTGCGTGTCGACGCCGCGGCTCCAGCGCACCAGGTTGCGGAAGCCGCGGGCCCAGAGCTCGCGATGAACCGTGTCGGTGCTGACCATGCAATGCTGGGCGGCGGCGTGAAAGCAGCGCAGCGCCGCGTACGAGCTCCACAGCGGCAGCGGCAGGCGCGAGCGCAGGTACTGCGGGAACTGCGTGTGGTAGGACGTCGTGAAGCGCATGCCGCGCCGCCGGCAATAGCGCCGCGCCGCCCAGCCCAGCGGGCCCTCGGTCGCGATGTGCAGCGCCTGGGGTCGGAAGCGCTCGATCTCGCGGGCGAGTGCCCGACCGGGCAGCAGCGCCACACGGATCTCGGGATAGCTCGGGCAGGACACCGTACGAAACTGGGCCGGCCCGAGCACGCGGACCTCGTGCCCGAATCGGCCCAGCCAGCCTGCGGTCTGCGCCAGGGTAGTCACTACCCCGTTGGTGAGTGGAAACCATGCATCGCTGACGATCAGTATTCTGTTCACCCGGTACGCGTGCTCCCTCCGGCTGCGGCTGCGCGCACCATTGCCCTTTTTCGTGACCGACTGATGATCGCGGCAAGACAGTTTGAGGACAGTGCCGTGGTTGTCATCGTCCCTTAACACAACCGATATATCTGGTGACATCGTTTGGCAACGGCCTAGTGCAAGGGACCCGAATGCGTGAATTCCTCAAGGCTCTGCAGGTGCAGCGCTGGGACGATCATCGTTACTACCACCACAGCCGTATCAATCAGTCGTTGCATCTGCTCAGTGCATTGAGCTTTCTGACCGCCTACGTGGCCATCTTCCGCAGCCCGATCGCCGCCGCGCTGATCGGCTGGCTGGTCGCGATGGTCAGCCGCCAGGTGGGTCACTTCTTCTTCGAGCCGAAGGGCTACGACGACGTCAACCACGCGACCCACCAGCACAAGGAGGACATCAAGGTGGGCTACAACCTGCGCCGCAAGGTCGTGCTGCTGTCGATCTGGGCGCTCTCGCCGCTGCTGCTGTGGCTGAATCCCACGCTGTTCGGCGTGTTTGCCCCCTCCGCCCGTGCCTATGATTTCCTGCACCACCTGGGCGAGGTGTGGCTGGCGATCGGACTGGCCGGGTTGCTGTTCCGAACGGTGCAGCTGTGTTTCATCCGCGACGTGCGCACCGGGCTCGTGTGGCTGACGAAGATCATCACCGACCCGTTCCATGACCTCATGCTTTATTACCGAGCGCCGCTGCACCTGCTGCGTGGGGAGCTGATCGATCCGATGCGCCCTGCCGCCGCCAGCGAGCCAGCAGCATCTCCCGTAGCACGCGGCGCCTGATCGCCCGGTTGCTCAGCGAGCCGCTCCACCAACCCTCCGCCTGCATCTGCCGGGCCGCGGCCACGAAGCGCTCGGCCACGTCGCTGAACTCGGCCTCCGTATAATCGAGACTGAAGATGAGCCGACCGGTGCCCACCCAGCTGAGCGCCACGCCGTGCGCACGCAAATAAAACTGCAGCATCCAGTTATAGCGGGACGCCCGCGGATACCAGACCGTCCACACCGACGACAGGTTCGCGACCCTGACATTCAGCTCCGCCTCGGCCAGGCGCTGGTTGAGCGCCGCGGCGCGCGCATTCCACGTGCCCTCCAGATCGTGGTACAGCCCCTGCACCGCCGGGCTGTCCAGGCGCTGCAGGAATTCGTACATGGCTCCCATGACGTACGGATGCGAGTTGAAGGTGCCGCGCGCGAAGCAGATGTCCGCCGGCCGGTCCTCGCGGTAGCGCCGCATCAGCTCGGCGCGTCCGCACAGCACCCCGATGGGCAGACCGCCGGCCACGGTCTTGCCGTAGGTCACCAGGTCGGCCCGCACCCCGAAATATTCCTGCGCGCCGCCCGGGGCCAGCCGAAAGCCCAGGAACACCTCATCGAACACCAGCGCGATACCGCGCTCGCTGCACACCGCGCGCAGCTGCTGCAGCCAGTGTCGATAGGCTGCGGCATCGAAGTGCGCCCGCCGGCCGCTGTCGGTGAGCATCGAATCGGACGGAGCGCCGGCGTTGGGGTGCAGCGCCTGCAGCGGATTGACCAGCACGCAGGCCACGTCCCGGCGCCGTCGCAGCACGCGCAGCGTGGCCGCATGCATTTCCCTGAGGGTCAGCGTGTCGCGCGCCGTCGTCGGATTGCCCACGCCGGGCTGCACCTCTCCCCACCAGCCGTGATAGGCGCCGCTGAAGCGCACCAGGTAGCGCCGGCGCGTGTGATAGCGCGCCAGCCGCACCGCCTGCATGACGGCCTCGGTGCCCGACATGTGAAAGGAGACCTGATCGAGCCCGGAGATCTCCCGCAGCCGCCGCACGTTGTAGGCGATGAGCGGATGGCAGGCGCCCAGCACCGGCCCGAGCTCGCGCACCCGCTCGCTGCCCTGCGCGATGCATTCCTTGTAGAAGTCATAGCCGAAGACGTTGACTCCGTAGGAGCCGGTCAGGTCGTAGAGACGATTGCCGTCCAGATCGATCAGCAGCCGTCCGCTCGAGCCGCGCAGCAGCGTGCCGCCGCGCAGATGGCGACGCACCAGGGAGCTGAATTGAAACGGCACGCGGTAGCGGGCGGTAAACTGCCAGTCGGCGATCGCCCCGGCGCTCTCCTCGCTGGCCGCGGCGGTGCGCGCGAAGCGCTCGGCATACAGGGCCGCGAGGCGCTCGAAGCCGGCACGGCGCTGCGCGGCGAGCTCGGGGGAGGCATCGTCGGCGCGGAAGAACTGCGTCTCGTCGTATTGGTAGAACGGCACCCACCGCGAGAGCGCGCGCGCGAGGCGCGCGTGCCCGGCCAGCGAGGGCTGTTTGGCCAGCGACAGCTCCAGCCGCCTCTGCAGACGATGCAGCGCCAGCAGCGCGAGGGCCCCGCCTGCGCCATAGGCCGCCACTGTCAAATAGAATGTCACTTACCGCACCATTCTATGACCGGTGCATGACACTGCGATGACCCCGCGCGCCGCCCTCGACCGCCTGTTGCAGCAGGAGCGCGTCAACTTCCTGCTCACCAACCGCCTGCCGCGCCGCCAGCTGACGCGGTTTCTCGGCTGGTTCAGCCAGATCGAGCATCCCTGGGTGTGCCGCCTGAGCATCGCCATATGGCGCTGGTTCGCGGACGTGGACCTGGGCGAATCCAGAAAGCGCCGCTTCTCGAGCCTGCACGACTGCTTCATCCGCGAGCTGAAGGAGGGTGCCCGTCCGATCGATCCGGATCCGCAGGTGCTCGTGAGTCCCTGCGATGCCATCGTCGGGGCGATCGGCGCGGTCGGCGATGGCACGATGCTGCAGGCCAAGGGCCAATCCTATGCGCTCGCCGAGCTGCTGGGAGACCCCTGCCTGGTGCGCGACTTCATCGGCGGCAGCTATGCCACGCTGCGGCTGACCGCCGGCATGTATCACCGCTTCCATGCGCCGTACGAGTGCCGGGTGCGACAGGTGACCTACCTGCCCGGGGATACGTGGAACGTCAATCCAACCACGCTCAAGCGTATCGAGCGGCTCTACTGCCGCAACGAGCGCGCGACGCTGCAGTGCCGCCTGCCCTCCGGCCAGCTGATCGTCCTGGTGCCGATCGCGGCGATTCTGGTCGCCAGCATCCGCCTGCACTTCCTGGATCTGCTGCTGCATCTGAAGTACGGCGGCCCGCAGGTCATCCCCTGTGACGCCGGGCTGGAAAAAGGCCAGGAGATGGGCTGGTTCCAGCATGGCTCGACCATGATCGTGCTCGCACCGGCGGGCTTCGCGCTGTGCGAGGGATTGCAGAGCGGCGCGCGACTGCGGGTCGGCCAGGCGCTGTGGCGCACGCAAACGGAGCCGCGTACCCGCGCGACTGCACTGCCATAGTGCCTCCGGGGAGTGTCCCCCGAGCCCGCGGGAAGCGCCGGAAATGCCGGTGTCTGCAGCATCAAACCGCGAATTGTCGGCTGCCGTCCTACGGGGCACGCTATTTGCACCGTGAAGCGTGAATGTGCCTCTAGGGTTCCGGCCCGCGGGAGCGGGCGACTGGTCCGAGAGAGGCAGTCCAGGTCCTCGGGGCGCGGCGCGCTGCCTCTACTATCTTCGCCAGCAGCGGGCGGGGATGCGGCGGCAGCGCGTAGCGGCCCACCGAGCGATCCGGATACACGGCGGGACAAAAGCCCGGGAGATCCACGCGGGGAGGCGTCAGGCCCGCGGGGCGGTCTCCCATGGACCGGTCCCGAACGGCCGGAGCCCTCCCGAATGCAGTGCGCCACGCACGACGACAAGGGAGAACGACTCCATGATCGGAATAGCCCCTGCGGGACGACCCACCGAGCTGGCGCGTGCTCTGGCACGCCGCCTGCGCTCTCAGCCGCGCGGAACCCTGTCCTGCGTGACCGCCGCGGTTCTGGCGGCCATGTACGGTCCCGCCGGCGCGGCGGATGAGCCGCCGGCGGTGCCGGCCGCCGCATCGGTGATCGCCAACGCCCAGCCGCCCGCCGGCAAGCGGTCCGCCGCGGTCGCCGACCGGCGCACGCTGATCGCCGCCAACACGCGGCCGCTCGGCGCCGCGGGCACGCAGCGGCTCGCAGCCGCCGGCACCTCAGCGCCGCTCACGGCCGCCAATGCGCCCTCCGCCGCCGGTGGTGGCGCGATTGCGCTGCCGGAGGTCACCGTCACGGCGACCCGCCGCGCCGAGGCGGCTCAGAGCCTGCCGATGAGCATCACCGCGATCTCCGGCCAGAACCTGCAGGCCTCCGGCATCGAGGACATGGCGGGGCTGGCGCAGTCGATGGCCGGGGTGAACTTCACCGACCAGGGCCCCTTCAGCGGTGTCAAGGGCTCGGGCCTGATCATCCGCGGCCTGAACAGCGAGGGTACCGGCGGCCAGCTCGGGCTGGCGACGCCGGTCCAGCCGCCGGTCGCCACCTACGTCGACGACACGCCGCTGTACTTTGCGATGCAGCTGCTGGACCTCAACCGCGTGGAGATCCTGGCCGGCCCGCAGGGCACCCTGTACGGCTCGGGATCCCTCGGCGGCACCATCCGCTTCGTGCAGAACGCTCCGGACCCCTCGGGCTTCGATGCCAAGGCCGAAGTCGGCTCGAGCGACACCTACCACACGCATGCGCCCAACGATGTCGTCAACGCGATGCTGAACCTGCCGCTGACGGACACCTGGGCGGTGCGCGCGGACGTGGGTTACAACTACGATGCGGGATTCATCAACCAGCCGAATCTGTACGTGCTGAACACGCAGGGCGTGCCGATCTCGGCCGAGCCCGGCAATGTCTTCAGCCCCCCGGTCAAGTACGCGCAGGACGGCACCAACTGGTACTACTACCACGCGGCGCGCATCGCCACGTTGTGGAAGCCGAACGATGCGTTCCAGGCGGAGCTGAACTTCTACTATCAGCTCGGCGTGGCGGGCGGATTTCCGTACGTGGCCACCAGCGACGCCGCGTACAATCAGCCCCTCGGCCCGCTGGCGCCCTGCGCCGTGACCTGCACCAACCCCTCGCCGGTCTCGCAGCTGTACAGCGCGCCGGTCCCGCCCGGGGTGGACGCGCTGTCCAACGCCGACAACGCGCTCGACACCGCGCACGATGCCATCGAGGTGTACGCGCTGACGCTCAACTACGACATGGGCTTCGCGACGCTGACCTCGGATACCTCCTGGGGCATGCACGTCAACCACTCGACCGATGATCTGACCTCGCTCTACACCAACTTCCCGTTCTTCCAGAGCATCTACGGACAGGATCCGCGCTCCTTCGTCATCGGACGCGACGAGCTGTCCGACAAGCCGTTCTCGCAGGAGCTGCGGCTCGCCTCCAAGCTCGGCGGCCTGTTTGACTGGGTCGGCGGCCTGTTCTTCGAGGACGAGAAGCAGGACATCCAGGAGCACGAGTTCTTCCCCGGCTACCTGGACTTCTTCAATGGCTGCTCGGCGACCTACGGCGCCGAGACCACCTACCAGTACGAAAATGACATCGCCTCCTATTGCGGCGTGGGCGAGACCGCCTACTCGCCCACCACCACCAACGAGGTGGACGGCATTCCGATCATCAAGGATCAGACCTACATCGGCGATTTCGAGACCAAGTTCCGGGACATCGCCGCGTTCGGCGAGCTCACCGCGCACGTCACCAAGAACTGGAGTCTGACCGGCGGCACACGCGTGTTCCGCCAGACCGTCTCGCAGGCGCAGCAGACGGGCCTGCTGTTCGACGGCGGCGGCGTCTTCCTGGAGGTGCCGCCGCCGCCGATCGCCAACGAGTCGCTGAGCGACTCCTGGGACAAGGCGATCTGGAAGCTCAATACTTCCTATCAGCTCAACCCCACCAACCTCGTCTATGCCACCTGGTCGCAGGGTTTTCGCCGTGGCGGCGTCAACGCCCTGCCGCCGGCCGAGCCCGCCGAGAACTATGTGACCCCGGCGGCGCTGACCAAGCTGCAGCCCGACACCGCCGACAACTACGAGATCGGCGTCAAGGGGACGATTCACGGCCGCTACCAGTACTCGGCGGACGTGTTCTACATCCAGTGGCACAACGTCCAGGAAGGCGTGCAGCTCACGCCGCTGGTGCTGCCGGCGTCGCTGAACGTCGGTGATGCCTTCAGCCGCGGCGTCGAGATGCAGCTCGATGCGCTGTTCACCAGCCACTGGTCGGCGACGGTGGACTACACCTACGATCAGACCCGGATGACCTCGATCAACCCGCTGGACGTCAACATGTCCGTGCCGCCTCCCATCGTCGGTATGCCGCTGCCGGGAACCCCCAAGAACAGTCTCGCGCTCGGCCCGGCCTGGCAGACCGAGCTCGGCCCCGGTGTCCTGCGCTACGGCATCGATGCGCATTACCAGAGCCGGCTGCTGCCGGCCCTGTCGACGACGGTGCCGACCGTCGCCGGCTTCACCACGGTCAACATGCGCGTGAGCTATCAGTGGTCACACTGGATGACGACGCTGTACGGCAACAACGTGGGCAACGTGCTGGGCATCACCTCCTACCAGGATCCGTACCTCTACGGCAACCGCGACGAGGCGACCATCACGACACCGCGCACCATCGGCTTCACGCTGGACTATTCCTTCAAGGGGATGTAAGTACGGAGCATGGCAGCGCGCGGCATCGTCGTGTGAATGAACAGCCTGCAGATCCTCGATCGCCTGATCGGCTTTGCCACGGTCAGCCGCGAGCCGAATCTCGCGCTGATCGAGTACGTGCAGGACTATCTGGCCGCGTGCGGCGTGGCCTGCAGGCTGTATCGCGACCCGGTCGAGCGCAAGGCGAACCTGTACGCCAGCGTCGGACCGGCGGATCGCGGCGGCGTGCTGCTGTCCGGACACACCGACGTGGTGCCGGTGGACGGCCAGGCATGGAGCTGCGACCCGTTTCGCCTGCAGCAGCGCGGTGAGCGGCTGTTCGCGCGTGGCGCCGCCGACATGAAGGGCTTTCTGGCGTGCGCGCTGCGGGCCGCGGCGCTCGCCGCCGCCCGCCCCCTGCAGCTGCCACTGCAGCTGGCATTCTCCTATGACGAGGAGGTCGGCTGCCTGGGCGTGCGCTCGCTGATCGATGACATGGCGCGGTGGCACGAGCGCCCGCGCTTCTGCATCGTCGGCGAGCCGACCGCGCTGCGCATCGCGGTCGGACACAAGGGCAAGATCGCGCTGCGCGCCCGCTGCCACGGGCGCGCGGCCCATTCGGCCTATCCGCATCTCGGCGTCAATGCCATTCACCTCGCCACCGACCTCGTCGGTCGTATACGTGAGCGCCAGCAGCGCATCGAGCGGCACGGCACTCACGACCCGGCGTATGCCGTGCCCTATACGACCCTGCATGTCGGGGTGATCCGCGGCGGCGCCGCCCTCAATATCGTCCCCGAGCACTGCGAGCTGGAGATCGAGATCCGCCACCTGGCGAGCGATGCCCCGCAACGCCTGGTCGATGAGCTGCGCGCGGATGCCGACGCCGTGCTGGCCGACCCCGCGCGGGCCGACTCGCCGGCCGCGGCCCGCGGCCGCATCGATCTGGAGGTCATCCAGGGCTATCCCGGCCTGGAGACGCCGGCGGATTCGGCGGTGGTCGAGCTGACCGCCGCCCTGACCGGCCACCGCGAGTGCACCAAGATGGATTTCGGCAGCGAGGCCGGCCTGTTCAGCGAGCGCGTCGGTGTTCCGACCGTGGTCTGCGGACCCGGCTCGATCGAGCAGGCGCATCAGCCCGACGAATTCATTGCGCTGGATCAGCTGCAGCGTTGCGATGCGATGCTGGACGCGCTGCTGGACCGACTGGCCTGAGGGCCGCGCCATCGGCGCGTGCCGCGCGCGCCACGCCTGCATCGCCTGGAGCGAGTGCCATGATCCGAACCGGCGAAGAATACCTGGCCTCGATCGACGACGGACGCGAGGTCTACATCAACGGCGAGCGCGTGCGCGATCTGGCCGCTCACCCGATGTTCAAGCCCCTCATCGACATCCGCGCGCGCATCTACGACATGCAGCACGAGCCGGCCACGCGCGCGCTGCTCGCGTACCGCGCGGCCGACGAATGGCACGCCGTCGCGAACCAGCTGCCGCGCAGCCAGGAAGACTGGTGGGCCAAGCGGCGCGCCACCGACACCGTGCTGGAGGCGATCGGCGGCGTGGTCACCCGCGTGGGCGACGAGACCGTCGGGGAGATGTGGTCGCTGTACGACGGGCAGGACGTGCTCAACGAGGTGGATCCGCAGTTCTCGGCCAACATCCGCCGTCACCTCGATGCGGTGCTGGCGCGTGATCCATTCCATGTCTCGGCCAACACCGATCCGAAGGGGGATCGCTCCAAGCCACCGCAGCAGCAGGATCCGGACATGCTGCTGCACGTGGTGCGGGAAACCGACAGCGGCATCGTCGTGCGCGGCGCGAAGTACGAGACCGCCGCGCCCTATGCGAACCAGGCCTTCACCAAGCCGACGATCGGCAACTGGGGCGATGCGGCGCTGTCGGATTATGCGGTGGGCTTCGTCTGCGACCTCGGCTCGCCACGGCTCAAGTTCATCTGCCGCACCGGCTTTGCCGGGCGCGCCCCCGCCGCCGACTACCCGCTCGCCAACCGCTTCGATGAGGTGGACTCGCTGGTCATCTTCGATGACGTGCTGATCCCGTGGGAGAACGTACTGTTCTACCGGCACACGCGCGCGGCGAACTACATCCGCGCGACCCTGCACCGCTACTCCGCCTTTGCCTTCGTGCAGCGCAATCTGAAGCTCGCCGACATGCTGATCGGCGCCGCGCTGTTCAACGCCCGTCAGACCGGCCTCGACAAGCAGCAGGCGGTGCAGGAGAAGCTCGCACAGCTCGCCGTGTATCGCGAGGGCATCAACGCGCACCTGACCGCCGCCGTCACCCTGGCCGAGAGGAGCCCGGGCGGCCTGCTGATGCCCAATCAGTCGCTGCTGTACAGCGGCCGCGTGCTGGCCTGCTCGCGCCTGCACGAGATGATGCACATCGCGCGCGAGCTGTGCGGCGGCCAGATCTGCATCACGCCCGACAAGGCGTCGTTCGATGCTCCCGAGACCCGGCCCTGGCTGCACAAGTACTACACGGTCAACGACAGCTGGGTCGCGGAGGATCGGCGCCGCCTGCTGGCGCTGGCACGCGACCTGCTCAATTCCGACTATGCGGGTCACCGCCTGACCTTCCAGCTGTTCGCCCAGTCCCCGCCGTTCGCGCACCTGAACGCGGTCTATCGCGCGTTCGACTGGGAGGGGCCGTTGCAGTTCGTGCGCGCGGCCGCGGGTCTGTCCGCGCAGGTCCTGCCGCAAACCACGCGCGCGACGGGCGACGGCGCGATCGCTCAGTGGTACGCCGAGCACGGCGGCAGCGCCTCGCGCACCGATTGAACGGCGGAGTTCCCCTTGCACACGCGCATCCGCAAATTCAACACCCGTGACACCTATCCGGAGCAGAAGCTCGACAACGACCTGTGCCAGGCGGTGGTCGCGCGCGGCCGCATCGTGTTCCTGCGCGGACAGGTCGGACAGGACCTGGACAGCGCCGTGAGCGTCGGCGTCGGCGATGCGGGCGCGCAGGCCGAGCAGGCCATGCGCAACGTCCAGCAGCTGCTGAGCGAGGCCGGCGCGCGCCTGGAGCACATCTGCAAGATCACCCTCTATCTGACCGACGCGCGGTATCGCGAGGCCGTCTATCGCACGGTCGGTCGCTGGCTGCGCGGTGTGCACCCGGTGTCCACCGGCCTGATCGTGTCGGGACTGGCGCGGCCGGAATGGCTGGTGGAGGTCGACGTGATCGCGGTGATCCCCGAGGAGGACTGAAGCGTGGCGAGGCGGGCAGCGTGACCTTCTCCATCGTCGCGCGCTCGGCCGACGCGCGGCTGTTTGGCGTGGCCATCGCCTCATCCTCCCCCGCCGTGGCGGCGCGCTGCGCGTATGCGCGCGCGGCCGTCGGCGCCGCCGTGAGCCAGAACGTCACCGATCCGGCCCTCGGGCCGCGCCTGCTCGAGGGGCTGGCCGCGGGTGCCGCGCCGGAGCAGGCGCTCGAGCTCTGCCTGCAGAGCACACCGTTCGGCGCCTACCGGCAACTGCTGGCGATCGGGCCGCGCGGGCCGCCCGTCGCGCACTCCGGTGCCCTCGCGCTCGGTTGCGCCGGCGTCGCCCTCGGCGCACACGCCGCGGCCGCCGGCAATCTGCTGTGTGACGCGGGCATCCCCGCGGCGATGCTCGCCGCCTTCGAGGCCGACCGCGGGCCCCTGGCCGCGCGTCTGCTCGGCGCGCTGCGCGCCGCGCTGGCGCTGGGCGGTGAGGCCGGACCGGTGCATTCCGCCGGCCTGCTCGTCGTGCGCGAGCTGTCCTGGCCGATCATCGATCTGCGGGTCGATTGGCACGATGCGGACCCGGTGGCCGCACTCGGCGCGCTCTGGGAGCGCTACGCCCCCCAGGTCGAGGACTACGTGCAACGCGCGCTCGATCCGAGCCGGGCCCCGGGATTCGGCGTGCCCGGCGACTGCTCCGCCACGGCGCGCTAAGCTGCCGCCGATGCTGCGGCAGGCTCAATCCGCGACCGATCAGGATCGGCACATCTGGCAGCTGATCGCGGCCAGGAACTGGCAGGCCGCGGCCGAGAGCTGCCGGCAGCTCAACGCCGAACACCCCCGCTACGCGGCCGGCTGGTATACGGCCAGCCACATCGGCATCGGGCTCGGCAGCGCCGCCGACGCGCTGCGCCACATCGAGCACGCGCTCGCGATCGAGCCGGCGAATGCGCGCTTTCTGCTGCAGCGTTCACGCTGCCTGCAGGCGAGCGGCCGGCTGCGCGATGCGGCCGCGGCCGCGGCCGAAGCCTGCCGGCACGCCCGCGCCGAGGCGCCGCTGCTCGATGCCATCGGCACCGCGCTCGCCCAGGCCAACGATCAGCTCGGCGCGCTCGCCGCCTACGACCGGGCGATCGCGCTGGCGCCGGATAACGCGCGGTTTGTGTTCAACCGCGCCGCGGTACGCCGCTACCTCGGGGCGCTCACCGAGGCGCAGGCCGACTACGATCGGGCCATCGCCCTCGATCCACTCGACTACGAGGCCTACCGGAACCGCTCGGACCTGTGCACCCAGACGGCGGCGAGCAACCACGTGGCCGAGCTCGAGGGGCTGCTGGCACGCGGCGCACCCTGGCAGGGCGAGGTGCAGCTGCGCTACGCGCTCGCCAAGGAATACGAGGACCTGGGCGAGTACGAGCGATCCTTCGAGCAGCTGCAGCGCGGCGCGACGCTCCGGCGCCGGCATCTGCGCTACGACGTCGCCGCCGACGTGGCGACCGTGCAGTGGATCGTGCAGGCCTTTCCAGCGGCGGCGTTTACCGGCCCCACGGCGGCGGCGGCCGGGGCGGCGGCGGCCGCCGCGCCCGCGCCCGCGCCCGGCGCTGGACCCGGGCCCGGGCCTGCGCCGCGGCCCGACGATGCGCCGATCTTCATCGTGGGGCTGCCGCGCAGCGGCACGACACTCGTGGACCGCATCCTCGGCAGCCATCCGGCGGTCCGCTCCGCGGGCGAGCTGCCCAGCTTCGCGCTCGCGGTCGTCGACGCGGTCCGGCGTCAGAGCGCGGCCGAGCCGCACGGCGCCCCCGCGGGTCGACCGCCGCACGGCGCGGGGGCCGGTGGCGCCGCGCCGCTACCGCGCGAGCAGCTGGTGGCGCGCTCGGCGCGGCTGGACTTCGCCGCGCTCGGCCGCGACTACCTGCAGCGCGCCCGCGCCGCCGGAGCCTCGCCCGGGCGATTCACCGACAAGATGCCGCTGAACTACCTGTACCTGGGGCTGATCCGCCGGGCGCTGCCGTGCGCATCCATCGTGCACGTGAGCCGCGGCCCGATGGCCGTGTGCTACGCCATGTACAAGACGCTGTTCCGCGACGGCTACCCGTTCTCCTACGACCTCGGCGAGCTCGCCAGCTACTACATCGCCTACCGGCGACTGATGAGTCACTGGCAGCAGACGCTGGCGCAGGGGCTGCACACACTGCACTACGAGCAGCTGGTGGCGGACCAGCTCGGGCAGACGCGCACGCTGCTGCGGTTCTGCGACCTGGATTGGCAGGACGCGTGCCTGCGCTTCCACGACAACCCTTCGGCCACCACCACCGCCAGCGCCGCGCAGGTACGACGTCCCCTGTATGATTCATCGGTGCATCAGTGGCGCCACTACGCGCGGCAGCTGAGCGGGCTGGCCGAGCGCCTGCGTGCCGCCGGCATCGAGCCGGAGGGCATCGAGCCCGAGGGCTAGCCGCACGCACCTCGCGCGCGCCGGTCGGCCCGCCCGCGCCTCACCGCTCGGCCGCCGCGCACGCCTGCGCCTCGAGCGCGCCGGCCATCAGCTCGAGCAGCACCACCTGCCTGCGGCGCGCGAAGCGGCGCAGCGCCGCGCGCAGCGTCGCGGCGGATTCGATCAGCCGATACGCATAGCCGTACGCCGCCGCGAGCCGCCGCAGCTGCGGGGGCTGAGGATCCACGCCGCACGGTCTGATGCCGGCGGCGAGCATCGCTGAGCGGATCTCTCCATATCCCTGGTTGTTCCATACCAGGATCGCCAGCCACGCATCCACCTCGCGCGGCACCGCCAGCTCACCCAGGCAGAACTGCAGGCCACCATCGCCCATGAGGCAGACGATGGGCCGATCGGGGGCGGCCAGCGCGGCCCCGACCGAGGCGGGCAGGGCATAGCCGAGCGTGCCGTAGCCGGTCGCCGCATTGAACCAGGATCCGGGCGTGGCGGCCGCAAAGGCGAGGTTGCCGGCATAGACCGGCTGGGTCGAATCACCCACCAGCACCGCCTCGGGCAGCGCATCGCGGATCGCATCCAGCAGCTCGACATGGCGGCGTGCGCGCGCCGGCAGCTCCGCGCGTGCGCCGGTGCGCGCCGCGGCCGCGGCCGCCGCCGCGCGGGCCCGCGGCCAGCGATCACCCGGGTCGCGCAGATCCTGCTGGCTCAGCTCCTGCAGCGTGACCGCGGCGTCGGCGCAGATGCCCAGGCATGCGGTCGCGTTGCGGTTGAGCTGCCGGGCATCGATATCGATGCGCAGCAGGCGCGCGGGCGGCGGGAATCCGCGCAGCTCGAACATGTCGTAGTCGGTGGGACCGATCTCGGTACCCACCGCCAGCACCAGGTCCGCCGCGGCGATCAATGCGCGCACCGCCTCCAGCGACGGACTGGCCGCCACGGCCAGCTCGTGCGCCGGCGGCAGCAGCCCCCGGGCGTTGGTGGTCATCACCACCGGTGCATTCAGGCGCTCGGCCAGGGCGCGCAGCGGGCCGGCGGCGCGCCTGGCCCCTCCTCCCGCGAGCACCAGCGGCCGGCGCGCCTCGCGCAGGCTCCTCGCCGCAGCCGCCAGGAGCGCCGCCGGGGCGCGCGGCGCGGCGGCGCCGAAGCGTGGCAGCGGCAGGCTGCCGGCATCCGCCGCCAGCACGTCGCGCGGGATCTCGATGTAGACCGGGCGAGGCCGTCCGGTGGCGAACAGCTCGAAGGAGCGGCTGAGTGCCGCGGGCAGCGCATCGGGTGCATCGATGAGGAAGCTGGCCGCCGTGAGCGCATCGGCGAGCGCTCGCTGATCGGGCAGCTCGTGCAGAAAGCCGCGCCCGCTGCCCGCCTCCCCGCGCCGGTTCTGGCTCGCGATCAGCAGCAGTGGCACCGAGTCGGCGTAGGCCTGGCCCAGCGCCGTGGCGATGTTGCTCACTCCCGGTCCGCTGATCGTCCAGCAGACCCCCGGACGACCCGAGACGCGCGCATAGCCATCGGCCATGAAACCCAGGCCCTGCTCGTGGCGCGCGCCGATATGACGAAGCGCGGCATGCTCCAGGCCGCGATACATCTCGAGGTTATGTATCCCGGGAATCCCGAAGACGTGCTGCACACCCGCCGCTTGCAGAGCCTCGACGAGATATTGCCCTAAGGTGCGATGTCCTGATGCACTCATTTGGTGCTCTCTATGTCTCTAAGAGGCAACAATATGACTCTTGAACATCAAAATCGCAGGTACTCTATTGATTCCGTGTGATGAATCCACGATGCGCGTTCTTGATGCAATTCCGGTGTCAAACGATTTCGATGTGCTAGAATTGACTCAGATCGGTGCTTTAAAACTTAAAAATGCACTATCGTGGATCGTAGGTGGTGGCAACGGGGTCTTCGGAGGCAAGCCATGTCGATCAAGCCAATCAGGATTTTTGGCTGCGTCGTGCTCTCTTCTGCATTGCTCACGGCATCTCTGGCGGTGTATGCGGACAACGCGCCCGTGCAGCGGCCGGCACGATCGGCGAGCGTTCAGTTCGGCGATCTGAATCTGGACAGCAGCAGCGATGTCGCGGCGCTGTATCAGCGCATCAATCTGGCGGCTGAGCACGTTTGCAGCTCCCGGGCGTTCACCGGCATCTATTACACGCTGTCCGAGTATCGCGGCTGCGTCGCCGATGCGGTGCAGAGCGCGGTGGCTTCCGTCAACCGGGCGAGCCTGACGGACTATTATCGCCAGCGGCTGAGCCGCCCCGCGACGATCCGCGTCGCCGAGCGCTAGTCGCCCGGCGATAGCGGCGGCGCAGCAGCGCAGCAGCACGGCGGCGCGGCGGCGCGGCGGCGCCCGCGTGGCGCTGCCGCGCGCATCAGCACCCGCGTATCCTTGGAGCCCCGGCTGTGTGAGGGGCGAGGAGCATGGACGAGGGCAAGCTGCGGCGATTGCGCGAGCGCTACGGCGAGCGCGACCTGTTCGATAGCGACGACCCGGTGCTCGCCGAGGCGGCCCGCCAGGTGCAATCCGCGGACGGACGCCGCCTGCCGCCCTACGCGGGGGTGCCGACGTTCCTGAGCCTCCCCTACCGCACCGAGGCCACCGATCTGGACGTCGCGGTCGTCGGGGTGCCGATGGATCTGGGTGTCTCCAACCGCCCCGGCGCACGCTTCGGACCGCGCGCGGTCCGCACCATCGAGCGCGTCGGCCCCTATCACCCGACCTTCCGCGCGGTGCCGAAGGCCGCACTGCGCGCGGCCGACGTCGGTGATGTGCCGTTTCGCTCCCGCTTCAGCCTGGAGCAATCGCTGCAGGATATCGAGCGCTATTACGCGGGGCTGCACGCGCTGCGGGTACGGCCGCTCTCGGTCGGCGGCGATCATTCGATCACCTATCCGATATTGAAGGCCCTCGGGCGCCAGACCCCCGTCGGACTGGTGCACATCGACGCCCATTGCGACACCATGGGCGCCTTCGACGGCTCGAAATTCCATCACGGCGGGCCGTTTCGACTGGCGGTGCTCGACGGCGTGCTCGATCCGGAGCGCACCATACAGATCGGCATCCGCGGCGCCTCGAACATGTACTGGGAGTTCTCGCACGCCTCGGGCATGACGGTGGTGTACATGGAGGAGTTCATGCGCGTCGGGGTTGCGGCGGTGATCGAGCGCGCCCGTGCCGTGGTCGGCGACGGCCCGGTCTACCTGTCCGTGGATGTCGACGGCTTCGATCCGGCGTTTGCTCCCGGGACCGGCACCCCCGAGGCCGGTGGCCTGACCTCCCGCGAGGGGCTGGCGCTGCTGCGCGGCCTGCGCGGCCTGCACATCGTCGGCGCCGATGTGGTCGAAGTCGCCCCCGAGTACGACCCGTCGACCAACACCAGCCTGCTGGCCGCTCAGCTGCTGTTCGAGGAGCTGGCGCTCATGGCGCTGCCCCGCTGAGCGGGCAGGACCGGCACGCGTTCCGCGGCCGCTACCAGTTCGCGAACGCCGCGCTCGCGCGGTCGATGACCTGGGCGAACAGCGTGCGCAGCCGCGGCGACATGCGCAGCAGGCGCGAGCGGCCGTCGGCGGGGTTGTCCAGCTCCCGCAGGTAGCCTTCCGCGACCGCCCGGCGGATGTATTTCATCGCCGTCTGCGCGCTCACGCCCTTCACCAGCCCGTAGGCGTCGGTCTTGCTGATCGCGGCGCCTTCCCGCAGCCACAGCTCCGTGAACAGTCTGGAGAAGTACACATCGCCGAAGCCCGCCCGGTGAAACGCCGCGACCCAGGCGTCGTCCAGCTCGCGCAGCGCGCAGAGAAAGTGCACGCGCGCCCGGCGCCGGCCGCGCGCCCCGTTCGCCCCGACGCGCGTTGCGCCCGCCCTGCCCCGCGCGCCACCGGCTCGGCCCGCCGGCAGGCGGCCATTCGCTCGGTGCGACGCTGCGCTGGGATTATTCATTGTGAAATTATATATGAATTTAAATCTAAAAATGTAGATTTATCGCCGGGCGCGTGCTACAAGAGCCGTGCGTGTTCATCCGCCACCACGAGCCGCCCGCTGCGCAAGGGCCACCCCCATGAATACCGTGATGAGCTCCCCCGCGACCCGCCCGCTGTTCCGCGACCGCACCGCCGCCGCCGCCAACTCGCTCGCGCTTGTCTGGGCGAGCGCCGCCTGGCTCGGCTCCTTCGCCCTGATGGCGACCCATTCGATCGCGCTGAACGCGCTGGGCGTATTGCTGTGCGCTCACGGCATGGTGCTCGCCGCCTACCTGATCCACGAGGCCGCACATCAGAATCTGTTCACCACGGCGCGCGCGAACCGCTGGGCCGGGGAGCTGATGAACTTCATCGCCGGCTCGTGCTACGCCTCCTTCGAGCGCATCCGCCACATGCACATCCGGCACCATTGCGAGCGCGCCGATCTGACCTGCTTCGATTTCCGGGGGCTGATGCGGCGCCGGCCGTGGCTGCGCCGGCTGCTGCAGGGCCTGGAGTGGGCCTACCTGCCCGCCACCGAGATCCTGATGCACCTGCAGGTCGTGTGGCGGCCGTTCCTGCAGCGCTCTCAGCGACGGCACCTGCCGCGCGTGGCCGCGATGCTGGTGCTGCGCCTGGCCCTGCTGTGCGCGCTGGGTGCGTGGTCGCTGCGCGCGCTGCTGCTCTACGGCCTCGCGCTGCTGCTGATGCTGCACGTGCTGAATTTCTTCGACGCGTTCCATCACACCTTCGCGCAGTTCTTCGTGACCGCCGAGCAGCCGGTGCCGCTCGCGGCACGCGACCGGCAGTACGAGGACGGCAATACCTACTCGAACCTCATCTCGCGCCGGCTGCCGTGGCTGAATCTGCTGACGCTGAATTTCGGCTACCACAACGCGCATCATCAGCGCCCCTCGGTCGCCTGGTACCGGCTGCCGGCGCTGCATCGGCAGCTCTACGGCGCGCGCTCCCTGGCGGTGATGCCGCTGTCGGAGCTGCTGCGCACCTGGCACCGGCATCGCGTCGATCGCGTCACCTGCGATGACTACGGGGCGCTGGGCGAGGGCCCGGGTCGGGCCGACGACTTCATCGGTGCGCACGGCGTGTCGTTTCTGACGGTGATCTGAGCCGGTGCGAGCGCATGCCGGGCGGCCGTGAATCGGCGGGCGGCCCCGACGCCGCGGCGGCGCGCGGCTCGCCCGCGCCGCCCGGCGCCAGCCTCGCGGGCCGGCAGGCGGTGGTCACGGGAGCGGCCGGCGGCATCGGCCGCGCGATCAGCGGCGCACTGCTGGCGCAGGGCGCCAGCGTGCACGGGCTGGACCGCGATGCAGCGGCACAGCACGGGCTCGCGGCACAGCTCGAGCCCACCGGCCGCTACCGCGCGCACGTGATCGACCTCACCGACCGGGCGGCCTGCGATCGGGCGCTCGCCGAACTGCAGGCGCGGCTGGGAGGCCGCTGCGACATCCTGGTCAACAACGCCGCCGTGAACCGGCTCGCAAGCTTCGAGCGCAGCGATGATGAGCTGCTCGACCGGCTGCTCGCGACCAATTTCATCGCGGCGTTTCGCCTGACGCGAGCGCTGCTGCCGGCGCTGCGCGCCAGCGGCCGCGCCTGCGTGGTCAACGTCGCCTCCGAGCTGGCGCTCGTGGGGCAGACGGGCTACAGCGCGTACTGCGCGAGCAAGGGCGCGCTGCTCGCCTGGAGCCGCGCGCTCGCGGTGGAGCTGGCCGCCGAGGGCATACGGGTCAACGCGGTGTGTCCCGGACCGGTCGACACCGCGCTGCTGCAGAGCGAATTCGACTCACTGCCCGATCCGGCGGTGGCGCGCGCCGCGGAGCTCGCCAGCGTGCCGCTCGGGCGCCTCGGCACGCCGGCGGACATCGCCGCCGTCGTGACCTTCCTCGCCGGCGATGCGGGCGGCTTCGTCACGGGGGCGAGCTGGAGCGTCGATGGCGGCAAGACAGCCCGATGAGCCGGCGCGCGCCGCCGCGGAGGCCATGATGATTCGCAATCCGGTGCCCTGGCCGAACGATGCGCGCTGCGCCGTGGCCTTCACCCTGGACATGGACGCCGAGAGCATCCTGCAGCTGGCGCACCCACAGCGCGCGCACGCCCTGGTGTCCGCGGCCTCGATGCTGCGCTATGGCCCGGAGATCGCCCTCCCGCGCATTCTCGACACCTATCGCCACTACGGCATCCGGCAGACCTTCTTCGTGCCGGGCTGGTGCGCCGAGCGCTATCCGCACGCCATCGAGGCGATGCTGCGCGACGGCCACGAGGTGGCGGCGCACGGCTACCTGCACGAGCACCCGAATGAGCTCTCCGATCACGAGGAGCGCCACTTTCTGATGCGCAGCCTCGCGGCGCTGCAGACCGTCACCGGCCAGAAGCCGGCCGGCTGGCGTGCGCCGCTGTACAACTTCTCGCATCGCTCCGCCGAGCTGCTGCTCGAGGCGGGCATTGCGTATGATGCCTCGCTGATGGGCGATGACGTGCCGTACCTGCTGCAGAGCGCGAGCGGGGAGCTGCTGGAGCTGCCGTCACACTGGGGAATGGACGACTGGCCGCCGTTCATGCACAGCGTCGAGCTGGATTTTCAGATGCCGATTCAGTCCCCGGCGACCGCCTGGGAGAGCTGGTGGCAGGAGTTCGAGGCGATGTGGGAGTACGGCGGCCTGTGGGTGCCGGTGTGGCACCCGTTCCTGTCCGGTCGCCTGGCGCGCTGGCGCACCACTCACGAGATGATCGGGCGGATGATGCAGCGTGGCCGGGTGTGGTTCGCGCCGATGCGCGACATCGCTGCGCACGTGCGCCGCTGCATCGCCGAGGGCAGCTGGCTGCCGCGCGTGGAACGGCAACTGCCGCCCGCGGCTGACGCGCAGCGCTGAGCGGCAGCGGGACGGGGGCACAGCGGGGGGCGCGGGCGGGGCGGAGGCGCAGCGGCGGCACGGGTCATGAAACATCTGGATCTGCTGGTGGTCGTGATCTACCTGGGCGGGATCCTCGCCGTGGGCTTCTGGGCGCGCCGGCGCGCCAACTCCCAGGAGCAGTTCCTGGTCGCCGGCCGCTCGGTCGGACCGTGGCTGTATGCCGGCACGCTCGCCGCGGTCGTGCTCGGCGGCGCCTCCACGGTCGGCGGGGTGAAGCTCGGCTATCAGTACGGCATCTCCGGAATGTGGCTGGTGTGGATGCTCGGTCTGGGCATCCTGGTGCTCAGCGCCACGCTCGTGCAGCGCGTGCTCGGACTGAGGCTCTACACGATCCCCGAGCTGCTGGAGCGGCGTCACAGCGCGGCCGCGCGCATCGCCGGCGGCGTGGTGATGGTCGCCTACGATCTCATGGTCGCGGTCACCGCGACCATCGCGGTCGGCTCGGTCATGCAGGTGATCGTCGGCATTCCACGCGTACCGGCGATTCTCATCAGCAGCCTGGTGATGGTGGCGTACTCGGTGCTCGGCGGCATGTGGTCGCTGACCCTGACGGACATCGTGCAGTTCGTCATCAAGACGATCGGCATCCTGTTCATTCTGCTGCCGGGGGCGATCCTGCGGGCCGGCGGACTGGCGAGCATGCACGCGCGCCTGCCGCGCGAGCTGTTCTCGCTCACGCACATCGGCACCGGCACGATCGTCTCGTACTTCGTGCTGTACGTGTTCGGCATCCTCATCGGCCAGGACATCTGGCAGCGTGTGTTCACGGCACGCAGCGTGCGCGTGGCCCGTTACGCCGGCCTCGCGGTGGGGGTCTATTGCCTGTGCTACGGACTGGCCGGGGCGATCATCGGCACCGCCGGCAGACTGTTCCTGCCGCACCTGGGCGACGCGGATACCGCGTTCGCCCAGATCGTCGAAGCGGTGCTGCCCGTGGGTCTGCGCGGCGTGGTGCTGGCCGCCGCCCTCGCGGCCATCATGTCGACCGCCAGCGCCTGCCTGCTGGCCGCCTCCACGGTGCTGCTGGAGGACGTCTACCTGCGTGTGCGCGGCGCCGGCAACAGCGGCTCGGTCGCCCAGAGCCGCGCGGTCACCCTCGTGCTGGGCGCCCTGATGACGCTGGCGGCCTGCGCGGTCCGCGACGTCATCGCCGCCCTCACGGTCGCGTACGATCTGCTGGTGGGAGGACTGCTGGTGCCCGTGCTGGCCGCCATGTTCTGGAAGGGCGCCAGCGCCGCCGGAGCGCTCGCGTCCATCGCCTGCGGCAGCATCCTCGTCATCGCGATGCTGGGGGTGGCGGGACTGGATTCGAACCTGCCGATCTACATCGGCCTGGGCGGCAGCCTGCTCAGCTACGCGCTCGCCGGCGCCGGACGGCGCCTCATCGTGGAGAGAAGTCGCGCATGAATGCCCACCCCGTCGACCCGCCCGTGGCAACCGCGCCGCCCGTGGCAGCCCCGCCGCTCGAGCCCGCGGTGCAGTCCGACCCGACGCAGTCCGGCCCGCCCGATGCGCCCGCGACGTCGGCCGCGGCGACCTGGAGCCTGCGCGTGGAGCTCGCCGCCGCATTCCGCATGGCCGCGCGGCTGGGCTGGCAGGAGGCCGTGGCCAACCATTTCAGCGTTGCGCTGCGCGCGGCGGGCAGCCGGTTCCTGATCAATCCGCGCTGGCGCAGCTTCGCGGCGCTGCGCGCCTCGGATCTGCTGGTACTGGACGCGGGCGCACCCGCGGGCGCGCTGCCGCCCGACATCGACCGCACCGCCTGGGCCATCCACGGCACGATGCACGCGCGCCTGCCGCGGGCGCGGTGCATCCTGCACGTGCATCCGCCCTACGCCACGGCGCTGAGCTGCCTGCAGGATCCCACCCTCAGACCGATCGATCAGACCTCGGCGCGCTTCTTTCGCCGCGTCGCCATCGATCGCGACTATGGCGGCATGGCGGATACCGCCGATGAGGGGCTGCGTCTGACCCGCGCGCTGGGCGACAAATGCATCCTGCTGATGGGTCATCACGGCGTACTGGTCATCGGCGACACGATCGCCGAGGCCTTCGATGCGCTGTTTCACGTCGAGCGGGCCTGCCAGACACTGGTGCTGGCCTACTCGACCGGCCAGCCGGTGGCGGTTCTGCCCGACGAGATCGCCGAGCGCACCGCGCGCTGCTGGGAGGACGGCGGCGCCTTCGCGCGCGCGCACTTCGCGGCCATCCGCCAGCGGCTCGACCTCGAAGAGCCGGGTTACGCGCAGTGAGACGCGCAGTGAGACGCGACGGCCGCCCGAAATCGCACCACCCGCCAGGATGCAGCCGCGCCGCCGGTGTGTCCAAAATGGCGCGCGCGCCCGGCGCCGGGCCGGTGCGCAGGCGCGCCGCGGGGGCGACGGCGGCCCCCGTTCGCCCGAAGCCGGCGGGAACCGGCGCGTCCGTGTCACATGCAATCAGCGGTTTAGCCCGATGGACGCGCGCGGATCGAGCCGGCTCGGCCGACCGGCTCGCGCCCGCGCGTGCGGCGCGCGCCGCCGCGATTTGGTGCAGCTCTTGCATGCTGCGTCCGCATGCACGCTAGCGCGACACACGAGCCGGCGCCGGAGACGCTGCTGCAGGCGGTGCAGGCCGGCGGCGGGGTGCCTCTGGAGCACGCCAGCACGCTGCCACCCGAGGCCTACACCTCCGAGGCGTTCTTCCAGCTCGAAGCGCAGCGGATCTTCCGCCGGCAGTGGCTGCCGCTCGGACACCTCTCGCAGCTGCGCGAGGTCGGTGACTACTTCACCGTAGACCTGCTCGGAGAGATGCTGGTGGTGGTGCGCGCCGCCGACCGCGTGCGGGCCCTGTCGCGCGTGTGCCTGCACCGCTGGGCGCCGCTGGTCAGCGGCGCGGGGCACACCCGGCGCTTCTCCTGCCCGTTTCACAAGTGGGCCTACGATCTGGACGGCCGGCTGGTCGGCGCGCCGCTGATGGAGCAGGTGGACTTTCAGGTGCACGGCCAGTGTCTGCCCGAGTACCGCATCGAGGTCGTCGACGGCTTCATCTACGTGAACTTCTCCGGGAGCGCGGCCCCGCTCGCGCCGCAGCTGCGGGAGCTGTCGGCCGCCTGGAGCGCGCTCGCGCCCGCGGACTGGATCATCGGCGCCACGCTGGAGTACGACTGCCGCATCAATTGGAAGATCGTGGTGGAGACCTTCATGGAGTGCTACCACCACATCGCCGCGCACCAGGAGACCTTCGAGCCGACCTACCCGGCGCGCCTGACATACACCGAGGACGGCCGCGCGGCCTGGACGCTGTGTCGCGCGCCGGCCCGCCCGGAACTGCCCGATGCCCACATCCGCGCCGGCTTTCCCGAGCTCGGAACGCTGAGCGCGCAGGAGCGTCACGAGTTCCGTCTGTACCTGATCTACCCCTATCAGCTGCTCAACGTGCTGCCCGACCGGGCCTTCTGGTTCTGCCTGCAGCCCGAGGGCGCCACGCGCACGCGCTTTCAGAGCCACATCATGGTCCGGCGCGACGCCCCCGAGCAGCCGGGCTACGAGGAGCGCATGGCGGCCGAGCGCAGCTTCCTGCTGCTGGTGAACGACGAGGACCTGGGCGTCAACGAGCTGCAACAGCGGGGCGCGGCCACCCGCGCCGCGCAGCCCGGACGTTTCAGTCACCTCGAGAAGGCCTTGTGGCAGCTCGCCGAATACGTGCGCGAGCGGCTGCAGGATCGAGCGTAGCGTCCGCGGCAACCTGCCCCGTTCCGTTCCGTCCCGTCGCATCGTCCCGATGCGCGGTGCGCGGTGCGCGGGTGAGTGATCAGCGCCGGCCCGACATGAGCAACCGAGAACAACCGACTCGCCTGGAGAGCAGCACCATCCAACCGATCGCGGCGGATGCGCGTCACGGCAACGCGCGCGATCTGTTCACGGTGTGGTTCGGCTCCAATCTGATGCTGCTCACCATCGTGACCGGCGGCCTGGCCGTGACGGTGTTCAAGCTGTCGTTCCTGTGGGCCGTGATCGGCCTGCTGGTCGGCAACCTCGTCGGGGCGGTGTTCATGGCGCTGCATTCGGCGCAGGGCCCGACCCTGGGGGTGCCGCAGATGCTGCAGACGCGCGGGCAGTTCGGCTCGCTCGGCTCGCTGCTGGTCGTGGGCATCGTGATCATCATGTACGTGGGCTTCCTCGCATCGAACCTGGTGGTCGGCGCGCAGGCGCTCGCCAGCATCGCTCCGGGACTGTCCGACACGCCCAGCATCGTGCTGCTCACGCTGCTGAGCGCGGTGGCCGCGATCTACGGCTACGACCTGATCCACTCGTACGCGCGCGTCATGACGTATGCCTCCGGCCTGGTGCTGCTGCTGACTTTCGCCTGGATCCTGTGGGTGCACGGGCTGCCGGCGGATTTTCTGAGCCGCAATGCCCTGCACGCGTCCGGGCTGCTCGGCACGGTGTCGACCGCGGCCCTGTGGCAGATCGCCTACGCGCCCTACGTGTCCGATTACTCGCGCTACATGCCGCAGGACACCGGAGCGCGCGATGCGTTCTGGGCCAGCTACTGGGGGTGCACGCTCGGCTCGCTGCTGCCGATGGTGCTGGGGGCGGCGGTGGGCCTGGCGGTCACCGACGGCAGCCTGGTGGGCGGACTGGCGCAGCTGACGCGCGGGATCGCCCCGCTGGTGCTGGGGGTGTTCTCCATCGGCATCACCACCTCCAACGCCATGAACCTGTACTGCGCGGCGCTCTCGTCGCTGACCTTCGGTCAGACGGTGCTGCCGCGCTGGTCGCCCGGACCGAAGGCGCGCACCGTCAGCGTCGTGCTGCTGTGCACCGCCTCGCTGGTCGGCGCGCTGCTGGGCAGAAGATCCTTCCTCGACAACTACACCGATTTCATCCTGCTGCTGCTGTACGTGCTGGTGCCGTGGACGGCGATCAACCTGGTCGACTACTACCTGCTCTGCCACGGCTCCTACCACGTGCCCTCGTTCCTGCGGCGCGACGGCGGGGTCTACGGCCGCGTCAATGGCGTAGCGGTCGCCTGCTACGTCATCGGCATCCTGGTGCAGCTGCCGTTCGTGGCCAATCCGCTCTACACCGGATCGGCGGCGCGGGCGATGGGAGGCATCGACCTGTCGTGGATCGTCGGCCTGGCGCTGACCTCGCCGCTGTATTACTGGCTGGCGCGCCGCTCGCGCGCGCGCGCCGGAGCGCGTCTGGCGGCCGAGCGCCTGCAGGCCCCGTCCGACGCGCTGGTGGCGCGGGTGCCGCATGAGCCGTGATCCGCGCTACGACGTGCTGTTCGAGCCGGTCCGCATCGGTCCGGTCGTGACCAAAAATCGTTTCTACCAGGTCCCGCACTGCAACGGCATGGGCTATCGCGACCCCTCGGCCCTGGCGATGATGCGCGCCGTCAAGGCGCAGGGCGGGTGGGGCGTGGTGTGCACCGAGCAGGCGGAGATCCATCCGAGCGCCGAGATCTGTCCGTTCATCGAGCTGCGCATCTGGGACGAGCAGGACATGCCGATGCTCGAGCGCATCGCCGCCGCCGTGCATGCCCATGGAGCGCTCGCCGGCCTGCAGCTGTGTCACAACGGCATGAACGCGCCGAACCTGTATTCGCGCGAGATACCGCTCGGGCCGGCCGACCTGCCGGTGGCCAGCGGCTTTCTCGATCCGGTGCAGGCGCGCGCGATGAGCAAGCGCGACATCCAGGACCTGCGCCGCTGGCATCGCGAGGCCGCAGTGCGCGCGCGGCGCGCCGGCTACGACATCGTCTACGTGTACGCGGGCAAGCTGTTCGGCGGCCCGATGTACTTTCTCTCGCGCCGCTACAACACGCGCACCGATGAGTACGGCGGCAGCCTGCCGAACCGCACGCGGCTGCTGCGCGAGCTGATCGAGGAGGTCAAGGACGCGATCGGCGACCGCTGCGCGGTGGCCTGCCGCATCTCGGTCGACGAGCTGCTCGGGCAGGAGGGGCTGCACAGCGCCGAGGCGCAGGAGATCATCGCGCTGCTGGCGGAGCTGCCGGATCTGTGGGACCTGACGCTCTCGGGCTGGGAGAACGACAGCCAGACCTCGCGATTCTCCGAGGAGGGTTACCAGGAGCCCTTCGTGCGCGGCGTGAAGCAGCTCACCTCCAAGCCCGTGGTGGGCGTCGGCCGCTTCACCTCCCCCGACACGATGGTGCGCATGATCCGCCAGGGAATCCTGGACCTGATCGGCGCCGCGCGCCCCTCGATCGCCGACCCGTTCCTGCCGAGGAAGATCGAGGAGGGACGCATCGAGGACATCCGCGAGTGCATCGGCTGCAATATCTGCGTGTCCAGCGACTACACCATGTCGATCATGCGCTGCACGCAGAATCCCTCCATGGGCGAGGAGTGGCGGCGCAGCTGGCACCCGGAGTGGATCCGCCGGCGGCACGCCGCGGCGCGCGTGCTGATCGTGGGTGCCGGCCCCGCGGGGCTCGAGGCGGCGATGATGCTCGGGCGGCGGGGCTACGAGGTCACCGTGGCCGAGCGCGGCGCGCAGCTCGGCGGCCGGCTGGTGCAGGAGCGGCTGCTGCCCGGGCTGGCGGCCTGGGGGCGCGTGGCCGATTACCGCGCGACGCAGATCGCCCCGATGCCCAACGTCAGCGTCTACCGCGACTACGCGCTGGGCGTCGAGGACATCCTCGGCTTCGGCGCCGAGCACGTCGTGATCGCGACCGGCGCGCGCTGGCGCCGCGACGCGGTGGCGCGCGCGCTGCTGGCCCCCGTGCCGACCGATCCGCGCATGCCGCTGCTCACGCCCGACGAGCTGCTGCAGGGCCAGCGGCCGGCCGCCCGCTCGGTGCTGCTGTACGACGACGATCATTACTACATGGGCGGGGTGCTGGCGGAGTGTCTGGCCCGGGAGGGCTTTGCGGTCACGCTGGTCACACCGGCCGCCGAGGTGTCCATGTGGACGCGCAACACCATGGAGCAGCCGCGCGTGCAGCGCCGGCTGCTCGAGCTGGACGTGCGCATCGAGCCGCACCGGGTGCTCAGTGCGGTGGGGCTCGGGCAGGTGCAGGTGGCCTGCACCTTCACCGGTAGACTGCATACGCTGGAGGCCGGCGCGCTGGTGATGGTCAGCAGCCGGCTGCCCGTCAACGAGCTGTCGCTCGCGCTGCAGGCGCGCGGCGCGCAGCTGCGCGACGCCGGCATCCTCAGTGTCGATGCCATCGGCGATGCCGCCGCCCCCGGCACCATCGCCGCGGCGGTGTTCGCCGGGCGCCGCTACGCCGAGGAGCTGGGCGCGTCCGTCGACCCCGCGGCGGTGCCGTTTCGCCGCGAAGTGGCCGGCCTCGCGCCGTTCGATCCGCGCGCGCTGCCCTCTCCGGACGGCGGCCACACCCGCTGAGCGTCGGGCGCCCCCGCGGCGGTCCCGGCAGTCTCGGCGACCCCGGCAGTCCCGGCGACCCCGGCAGTCTCGGCGACCCCTGCAGTCCCGGCGGTCCCGGCCGTCCCCGTGAAGGGATGCAGCTGCGGAATCAGCGCGGCGATCAGGTGCATCTTGGCGCAGATCACTCCGCGCCGGCAGCGCAGCGCATCGGCGAAGCGCTCGAGCGTCCTGACCGGCCCCTGCACCAGGATCACCTCCATGGTCTGCCGGTGCATCAGGTGCACGTGCAGCGAGCTGATCACCTCGTCGATGTGGCGGCGCTGCAGCTCGGCCAGCTCCTGCTGCAGGCCGCGCACGCCGTTGTGGTACACGAGCGTCACGGTCCCCACCATGACGTCCTCGCCGCGCTCGCGCTTGTGCTCGAGCAGCGAGCGCTGCAGCATCTCGCCGATCGCCTGCGAGCGGCTGAAGAAGCCGCGCTCGGCCACCATGCGGTCCAGCTCGTCGAGCAGACCTTCGGGCAGCGACATCGAGATGCGGCTGACCGGACGGTGCGCCGGCGCGCCGCGCGGCTGCGTGTGACTATCGACGCTCATCAGAACAGTCGAACGTAGTGCTCGATCTCCCAGCTGCTGATGCTTTGATGATAGGCCTCCCATTCCGCGCTCTTGTAGCGCACGAACTCATCGCGCAGCTCGGCGCCGAGCGTGCGCTCGACCAGCGGATCGGCGGCGAACGCCGCCACGGCCTCCTGCAGCGTCTGCGGCAGGAACTGGATGCCGCGCTCGCGGCGCGTGGCCTCGTCGATGGCATAGAGATTGTCCTCGTGCGGCTCTCCCGGATCGAGGCGCTCACGCACCCCTTCCAGACCGGCCGCCAGCGCGAGGCTGGCCGCGAGATACGGGTTCACGGCGCCGTCGGCGTTGCGCGATTCGCAGCGCCCGCCGCCGGCGGGCACGCGCAGTGAATTGGTGCGGTTGTTGGAGCCGTACGAATTGAACACCGGCGCCCACGAGAACGTGCTCATGGCGCCCTGGCGCACCAGACGCTTGTAGCTGTTGACCGTGGGCGCGAACGCCGCGCACAGGGCCCGCCCGTGACGCAGGATGCCGCCGATGAAGGCGTAGCCGAGCTCGGTGAGTCCCAGGCCGCGCCGGTCCTGCGCGAGCTCGCAGGCGAACAGGTTGCGACGGCTGTCCAGATCGTACAGCGACATGTTGAAGTGCGCCCCGGTGCCGGTGCGGTTGGCGAACGGCTTGGGCATCATCGTGGCGATCAGGCCCTGCTCGCGCGCGTAGTGCTTGGCCATCTCGCGGAACAGCACCAGCCGGTCGCACATCGTGAGCGCATCGGCGTAGTGAAAATCGAACTCGAACTGCCCGTTGCCGTCCTCGTGATCGAACGAGTACAGATCCCAGCCCAGGGTCTGCATCGCGCCCGCCATGCGATCCAGCCACGGCAGGTTGTGCAGGAAGCCGCGCACGTCGTAGCAGGGCTTGGCGAGCTGGTCCTCCGGATCGCACGGCGTGAGCGCGCCGTCGGCGCCTCGGGCCAGCAGGTACACCTCGCACTCGATGCCGAGGTTGAAGCCGAAGCCGAGTTTCGCGGCCTGCTCCAGCACCCGCTTGAGCACCACGCGCGTGCTGAGCGCGTAGGGGGCGCCCTTGAAGGCGTTGTCGGCCGGCATCCACGCGATCCTGGGCTCCCAGGGAAGCTGGGTGACACGCTCCAGATCGGGCACCGAGGTGATCTCGTCTTCGTGCGGCTGCTGGCCGAGCCCGTCGAGCGCATAGCCGGTGTAGCGCTCCGAGCCGCCCGCCATCTGCGCCAGATGCGACAGCGGCACGACCTTGCCTTTGGGCAGTCCGTGGATGTCCACATAGGCGCCGATGCAGTACTTGACGCCGAGCTCGGCGAGCTGCTGCTGCAGCTGGCGGATCTGTTCGTGGCTATGCATGCGGGTGCCTGACCTCCGCGGCCGCCTGCGGGCCGCAATAGGGTTGATCGAGCGGTGGCGATTCCTGCTGCCCGCGACGGATCAGCGCACACAGATCCTCGATCATCCAATCGAACGCGCGCTGGCCGAGCTCGCGCGTGGCCAGACTCGGGCTGCCGGTGACGCCATTGCGGCTGGTGCGGTTGACCGGGTGCGCGAACACCAGCCCCGCGGTGCGGTCCGGATCGTCGGCCTGCCCCTGCAGCTCGGGACGCGTCAGCTGCGGCGCGAGCGCCAGCATCAGCGCGGTCTCGGCGCGATTCGCGTGCCAGTCGGCGCCGTCGGCCACGTGAAATTCGCGCACCCGCTCGCTGAGCGACGCCGAGTCGAACAGCGCCACCATCAGCGCGTCGTGCCGCGCCCGCAGCACCTCGAGCGCGCAGCGCAGCGGTGCGGCGTTGGTCACGTGAGCGTTCACGATGAACAGCCGCCGCACGCCGCTGGCGTAGGCCCAATCGCCGATCTCGCTCACCAGCGCGATCAGCGTCGTCGGCTGAATGGCGATCGTGCCCGGCCAGCGCCGGCTGTGCCCCAGCGAGCAGCCGTACGGCAGCGTGGGCAGCATCGGCACCCCGGTGCGCTCGGCGGCCGCGGCGCACAGCCGCTCGGCCAGCACCGCGTCCACGCCGCAGCCCAGATGCGGGCCGTGCTGCTCGGTGGCGCCCACCGGCAGCATCGCGGCGGCGTGCGCGGCGGCCAGATCCTGCGGCAGCTCGGCCCAGGTGCGTTGCGACCAGAACATCCTCTGCCTCCCGCCCGTGGTCTAGTCCACGTTGTCGCTCACGTCGGTCATGCGCGCGAGCACCGGATACTGCTCCTGCTCCTCGATGAGCGCCTGGGCGGCGCGCCCGAGGCTGGCCGCCCGCGGATCCTGCTCCTCGGAGCCCGGCGCGGCGTCTTCCTCGGCGCCCGCAGGCCCGCCGGGCTCGTGCGCCCCCTGCTCGCTGTAGATCAGCTCCTCGAGGCGCGCCTTGGTGGCCAGAAACTCGGGCGTGATGACCTGTGCCAGGGAGCGCCGGCGCGGCACCGGCACCTCGATCAGCTCCTGCACGCGGCCGGGATGCGCCGACAGCACCAGGATGCGATCGGCCAGCAGGATCGCCTCATCGAGGTCGTGCGTGATGAACACGATCGTGATGTCGATCTTGCGCCAGATCTCCTGCAGGTGCGCCTGCATGCGCGCACGCGTCTGCGCATCGAGCGCCCCGAACGGCTCGTCCATCAGCAGGATGCGCGGCTGATTGGCCAGCGCCCGCACGATCGCGACCCGCTGCTTCATGCCGCCGGAGAGCTGATGCGGATAGGCCTCGGCGAACTTCGACAGTCCCACCAGGTCCAGCCACTGCAGCGCCTCGCGCTCCGCCTGCAGCTTGCCCTGACCGTTGACTTCCAGACCGAACATCACGTTCTTCTTCACGGTCAGCCACGGAAACAGCGTGTAGCCCTGGAACACCATGCCGCGGTCGCTGCCCGGACCGCTGACCGGCCGGCCCTCCAGCAGCACCTGCCCGGCGCTGTGCTGCTCGAGCCCGGCCAGGATCCTGATCAGCGTCGACTTGCCGCAGCCCGAGGGCCCGACCACGCACAGGAACTCGCGCCGGTGCGTCTGAAAGCACACGTCCTGCAGGGCCAGCGTCGACTGCCCGCGCGCCCCCGTGAAGCGCTTGTCCAGGTGCGAGACGGTGAGGATGATCTCCCGGGCGCGCAGCCGGGCGAAGCGCTCGCGCACCGGCGCGGACTGCTCCAGATACGAGGGCAGGCCCGCCGTGGGCATGGCGAGCCCCGCCGGCGAGCCCTGGCGGTGAGCGTCGTTCATCAGCCCGTCACCCGGGCGAGCGAGCGGTCCCACGGAAACAGCCGGCGACCGAAGGCGGCCAGCACCATGTCGGTGCCCAGTCCGATGATGCCGATCATGGCGATGGCCGCGTACACATTCGCGAAATGCTGGTAGCGCGCCTGCTGGGTGATGAACCAGGTGATCCCCGAGGTCGTGCCGATCAGCTCGGCGACGATCAGATAGGTCCAGGCCCAGCCGAGCAGCACGCGCTGATCGCGATACAGCTCGGGCAGCACGCCCGGCACCACCACCCGCGTCAGCAGCTGGCGGTTGCGCGTGCCGAGCGTCAGGGCCGCCTCCAGCAGCGCGGGGTCGAGCTTGCGCGTGGTGTTGGCGATGATCAGGACCTGTTGGAACAAGGTACCGATAACGATGATCGTGATCTTCGGAGCGTCGTAGATCCCGAGTACCGCGACCGCGAGCGCGCCGAAGGCTGGTGCCGGTAAATAGCGAAAGAACTCGATGAAGGGCTCAGTAAGGCGCGCAATCGCCGCGTAGGAACCAC
>DATJSD010000090.1:0-9452 GCA_035504335.1 Steroidobacteraceae bacterium
CAGTTATGGCTACTACAGTCCCTACATCGCCTCCGTGCTGGACATCGTGCGCATCATGGGCTCCCTGCATACTGCGCAGTACCAATACATTCCGGCGCTCGCGGCGCAGTATGGCGATGAGCTTTCGCTGACGCTGAACACGCCGCCGTCGTTTCACAATCCGCGCTCCGTGCTGGTGACCGCGTTGCCGGCGGTCGAGCCCGCGCAGCTGCCGCCGCTGCACGCGGTGGATCCCAAGCAGATGTTCTGCGCGCGCAAGACCTCGCTGGTGTTGCCCGTGGAAGGCGCCCCGCTGGTGTTCTCCACGCCCTACGCACGCGATCTGGCGCTGCGGCTGACGGGCAAGGACGGTCAGGTCATCGAGCTGCCCGCGCATGCCGATCCCGAACAGGGCGGCCTGGTGGTCGATACCGGTGAGCTCGCCAGCACCGATCTGGGTGATGACATCCACGCGACGCTGCACGGGTATTGGGGCTTCGATGAATACGTCGGGCCGAGCTTCCAGCTGGTCAATGCACAGGCGCGCGCGCTGGCCTTGCTGCCGAGCGATGACGGCAGCCTGATCGTCGGGCGTGCCGACACCGTGCACCTGCAGGCCGTCAGTGTCGGGTGCATCGAGGACGTGATGCTCGAGGATGGCGGCAAGCCGGTGAAGGCGGCCTGGAAGACGGTGAAGCTCAACGAGATGGAGGTGACGCTGCCGCTGCAGGAGGCCAAGCCCGGCTCCCTCACGCTGGTGGTCACCCAGTACGGCGCCAAGGCCGAGCCGCTGCAGCTGCAGGCTTTCTCCGCGGCCGGACGGCTGGACAGCTTCACCATCCGCGCCGGAGAGGCTCAGGGAGTGCTGCGGGGCAGCCGCCTCGACCAGGTGGCGAGCCTCAGCATGAAAGGCATCCGCTTTCTCCCCGCCAAGCTCACCTCCGCGCAGGGCACCGATCAGCTGACGATGGTTGTACAGCAGGCTCCGGGCGTCGTCGCCCCGACGGCTCCCGCGGCCGGTGCCCCCGTCGCGGCCAGTCCCTCGGTCCCCGTGGCCGTGACCTCCGCGAGTGCAGCCACGCCCGCCCAGGCTGCGACCGCGGTTGCCGCCGCCACGGTACCTGCGGCGATCATGGCGCTCAAGGAAGGCGACAGCCTCACGGCACGGGTGACTCTGCGGGATGGTCGCGTATTCGATCTGGATGCGCTCGTGATCGCGCCACGCCCGAGCGTGACGCTCATCGGCAAGAGCGTGCAGCTCGCCGACGCAGGCGGCACGAGCCACATCCAGCTCGCCGCCGCCACCGACGAGCTGCCGCAGGATGCGACGCTGACCTTCTCGGTGCGCGCGCGTTACCCCACGCAGTTCGCGCGTGACGAGCAAATCGAGGTGGCCACCGCCGATGAGAGCGTCTCCACGACACTCGGGCTCGTGAACGGCGGGCTGACGCTCGAGGATGCGCAGGTCGCGGTCGCCCGGCTCGATCCCACGCGGGCCTTCGGCTCTTCCGCCTTCGGGCCGCTGCAGTTTCGGGTCCTGGCCGATGGGGTGGCGGGCGACTGGCAGCCGCTGGTCACGCTCGTGCGCCTGCCGATGCTGACGCAGCTCACCTGCCCGGCGACTCCGGAGCTGGCGTGCCGGCTGAGCGGCTCGGATCTGTTTCTGCTGGACGCTGTTTCCGCCGATACGCGCTTTGATCATCCGACCGAAGTACCCGACGGGTTTCCGGGCTATTCGCTGCCCGTGCCGCATCCGGCGGACGGCGTGCTCTACGTGCGCCTGCGCGACGATCCTTCGGTGGTGAACGAGGCGACGCTGGCGGCGCAGATCCTGACGCCCAGCCCTGCCGAGGCTGCGCGGCTGGCGGCGGTGCGTGCCGCCAGGCAGGCTACGGCGCATGCCGCCCCGGGTGGGCGCCCCGCGAGTGCGCAGGCCGCGAGTGAACCGGCGACATCAAACCGCACGCCTGCAGACGGCAGCCCTGCAGACGGCAGCCCTGCAGGCCGCACCCCCGCAAAGGGCGCGGCGGCCGCGACCTCGCAACCGGCGGCGCAAGCAGCCACCGGCGCCGGTGCGACCGCTGACTGACGCGTCGATCGCCGTTGTCCTGCGGCGCCCCAACGAGGGGCGCCGCCAGGTGTCAAGGGTTGTTAAGAGCCGCCGCGCGGGCGACGGCAGTAGTAAGCTGTAGCGGCCGCGGGGGCCCGGTGCGGCACAATCGTTGCGCAGACACGAGCGGGTCGTTCATAGTCGTTCATACAAGAGGGATCTACACATGACGAGCGACGACAGGAATCACTCCTCAGAGGAAGCCTCGCCGCAGGATCAGTCGCGCCGCGAGTTCGTAGCGCTCTCGGCCGCCGCAGGCCTGGCCGCCGGCGCAAGCTCTGCGGCATCGGCAGCCGAGCGTGCGCATGCGCACGCGCACATGATGCATGTCGTCGAGAAGGACGTCGAAATCCAGACGGATGATGGCACGTGTGACGCGGCTTATTTTCATCCGGCCACCGGTAAGCATCCGGGCGTGCTCATCTGGACCGATATCTTCGGTCTGCGGCCGACGTTCCGTAGGGACTTCGGCGCTCGCCTGGCGGCTTCCGGCTACTCGGTGCTGATCCCGAACCCGTTCTACCGCACGCAGAAGGCACCGGTGATCGAGGAGAGCCAGATCGCGAGCTTCAACTTCCGCGACCCGGCGGTTCGGTCCAAGCTGGGCGCCTGGACCGGTCCGATAAACAAGGCTGGCGCGATCGAGACCGACGCCAAGGCCCACGTGGCCTTCCTGGACGCGCAGCCCGAAGTCGACACCGACAGGAAGATCGGCGTGCAGGGCTACTGCATGGGCGGCCCGCTGGTCTTCAAGACGGTGGCCTCGCAGGCCGCCCGCATCGGTGCCGGCGCGACGTTCCACGGTGGCGGTCTGGTGACCGAGAGCAAGGACGGCACCGTCAACGCCGACAGCCCGAGCAATCTGATCCCGCAGTTCCGTGCTCAGATGTACATTGCCATCGCCGCCAGCGACGACATGCGCCAGCCGGACGCGAAGGACAAGCTGAAGGCCGCTCTGGCCGCCTCGTCGGTGCCGGCGGTGCAGATGTCCACGGTGGTGGTTTATACGGGCACGTTCCACGGCTGGACGGTGCCCGATATGCCGCACCAGGCGGACGGCGCGCTCACCTACAACAGAGCGGACGCAGAACGCGCCTGGCGCCATCTGCTGGAGCTGTACAAGGCCAACCTGGCGTAACGTGACGCGGTGCGCCTCCGAGCGTGCCGGACCCCAGGGTCGGGATCGGAAGCGGCGCGCGAGCGCCGCTTCCGGTTTTTGGGGCGGGCTCGGACACGGCACATCACGGCACAGCTCGACTCGACACGGCTCGGACACGACGTAAGCACAGCTCGAACATAACCTCTCTCATCTGAAACCCTCGGGGGATGGTCATCCATGGCGCCGGTTCTGCAATCGACCAGTAATTTCACCGTCCTGGGCATGCTCGCCGGCACCGACGTGGTGGTGAAGAGCGTGCTGGCGCTGCTGGTACTCGCGTCAGTGGCGACCTGGACGGTGTGGATCGCCAAGACCCGCGAGCTGCGCCGCGCGTGCCGCGCGCTGCAGAGCGACGTGGGGCTGCTCGAGCGCAGCCAGTCGCTGCAGGGGCTCGCGCCTTTGAATGGCGCCGCGGCCGTCGCGCTCACCGGCGGCGTGCGCGCGGAGATGGCGCGCGCCGGCGACCTGCGCGTACCGGCTTGCGCCGATGGGCTCAAGGAGCGCGCCAGCGTACGTCTGCTGAGCATGGAGACGGAGCTCGCGCGCCGCATGACCCGCGGCATCAACCTGGTCGCCTCGGTCGGTTCCACCGCACCATTCGTGGGGCTGTTCGGTACGGTCTGGGGCATCATGGACAGCTTCATCGGCATCTCGCGCTCGCAGGCCACCAATCTGGTGGTGGTTGCCCCCGGCATCGCCGAGGCACTGCTGACCACGGCGATGGGTCTGGCGGCCGCCGTGCCGGCGGTGCTGATCTACAATGGGTTCACGCGCTCGATCACCGGGTATCGAGCGCTGCTCGCCGATGCCTCGCACGCCCTGGCCAGCCTGCTGAGCCTGGACGTGGAGCGGGCACAGGCGCCAGCGGGGTTGCCTGCGCAGGAAGCGGCTCGTGGCGTTTGAGTTCAAGCGCAATACCGAGGAGCTCGTGGCCAGCCACGACATCAACGTCACGCCGTTCATCGACGTGATGCTGGTGCTGCTGGTGATATTCATGGTGGCCGCGCCGCTGGCCGTCGTCCACATGCCCCTGGATCTGCCGCAGTCGCACAGCGCGGCCTCGCAGCCCACGGAGCCGGTGGTGCTGAGCGTGCAGCGCAATCTGCAGCTGTCGGTGAACGACATGCCCGTACCGCGCCCGCAGATCGCAGCCACCCTGGTGCGTGTGACGCATGGGGATCTGAACACGCGCATCTACGTGCGCGCCGACGAGAGCCTGCGCTACGGTGACCTGATCGGCGTCATGGATCTGCTGCGCGCCGCGGGCTATCAGAAGGTCGCGCTCGTCAGCCGCCAGGTCCCGTGAGGTCAGTTGATGGTCTTACAGACGGCGGCCACTCCGCCGAAACCCCGGTCGCAGCAGTACTGCGTGCAGTACTTGCTCGGACGCCGGTACTCGGACTCGAGCGTTTTGCGATAGTCCGGATACATCGTCTGCACTCCGCCCAGGGCCGCCTGCAACGGGATCCCGTAGTGCTGCGGCATATACATCAGCGCCGGGTTCTGTCCGGGCAGATAGGCGGCGATCTGGTAACCGCTCGCGAGCCGCGTGTCTTCCAGCTCCGGGGCACAGTGCATCGCCGGCGTGGACGGATTGGCGTCCGGGCTCAGCTTGAACACCTGTGCCAGAGCATACGGGGCGCTCAGATAGACCGGGTCATGGATGATGCCGGTGATGGTCAGCAGGTCGTCGTGTCGGGTGATGAACATCCGAAACACTTCCTGATTGCTGCTCGGCACGCCGTCGCGCTCGAGATATCCGTCCTTGATGTGGGTGGTGGTGGTGACCAGCGTGTCACCGTGCCACGTCCCGGTGGTGAACCCACCCCAGGTGTGCAGCGCCTGTGGCGGGGGCGGGGCACGTCCGTCCACCCAGATGGTCGTGGCCAGCCGATCGTATACCTCACCACTGATGGTCCATCCCACGACGGCACCGGACACCGGATTGTCCACCACCGAAGTGATCCGAAAGCCGAATGGCCCCTCGATGACGTAGTGCACCAGCCAGGGCTCGCACTCGCGCTGCAGCTCGGAGAGCGATTCATTGTCGAAGCTCAGTGCAGCGGCGCGTGCGTCCTTGTTGATGGGAATTCCCTGAAAACTGATCGGGAACGGGCCGGGCCCCGCCTTGAGGGAGTTCTGGAAATCCAGCAGCGCCCAGTTGCCGGATAGATCGATCTGTGCCGGGGCGGGGGCGGCGGCCACCATCAGCATCAGGCCCACGAGCGAAGATGCGACCAGGTGATGCTTCATGAGGTGCCTCCTGAGGAACGTGCTACTGCGTCAGCGAGCACGGCGTGGGATCCCACTTGGAGCCGTCCGGCTCCTTCTGGAAGATCGAGGTGAAGTAGAAGGGCGTTTGCAGATACTCCGGATCCTGCAGCTCGGTGGTGACCGTCAGCCACTGATCAGCGTCCGGCTCCCCGTTCACCTCCCAATACTCGCTCATCTGCGCCTTGCCGCTGTAGGGTATGCCGTTCTTGCGCAGCAGCCCCGGCAGCATGTGCGTGGTCATGACCTGCATGCCACCGTATTGTCGCTGCGGTTTCACGCCCGCGCGGGGCGGGCCCGCGAATGGCGCCATGTGCACTTCCCAGTGCGCTACCGAGTAGCCCTGCCAGCTCGCACTGGCGAACGCCGCGGCGTCGGCCGCCGTCGGTGCGAAATGCAGCAGTCGCGTCTGCATTCCCGAGTCCGTCTGCACCACCAGCGTCCTGGCGTCCTGCCAGCTGATGTGCAGGCGCTCGGGCACGCGCATGATCGCCGGCGCGCCATAGGCCTCGCACTGCTTGCCGGCCGCCTCATCCGGCGCCGGATTCCAGGCATCGGCGAACTGCTTGGCCTTCAGGTTGATGGGGATCTCGGCATAATCGCCCCTGAGGGGCACGACCATGCGAAAGCGCCAGTTCTGCGTCACGATCGAGACCCAGTAGCCCGGCAGATCGAAGCCCAGCGGCGTCTGGGCCTCCGGAGTCGCCGCTGCAGCCGGGGTCCTGGGCGGCGCGGCCGCCTGTGCTCCCGGGCTCCAGAGCCAGGCACACGCGCACAGCGACCACCCCGCGCGCCATAGCGCGGGCCGAGTCGCGCCCGAAAGCGAGGCCGCACTTCTCAGCAACTGCTTCATGCCGCGCTCACTCCTTCGCCGCGTGCCGGCGTGATCGGCCCGCCATCAGGCTCTGGTAGGCGGCCTCGACGAAGGCCGTGGCCGCACTGCCCTCACCATAGCGTGACTCGTAGCCCTGCGTCGGGTCTGCAGCCTCGACCTGTCGGAGGTTCTTGCCGTGATCGATCAGATACTCGATCCGATCGCGCACGTTCGCCACCATGTCCCGGTAGGTCAGAACGTCGGCCTGGTTGCACACCGGGCCATGCACCGGAATCACCATGGTTCCCACCGCCTCCTCGACGATGGGGGTGGACGTGAACACGAGCGTATTGAGCAGCTGGTTCAGCGCAGCCACCTCTCCCTGGATGCTGCCGCCCTGCGCGACATCGATCACCGGAAAATGCTCGATGTCGAAAACGTCCCCGGTGACCACCACGTCCGAGCGCTCGAAGCGCACCACCGTATCCCCATCCGAGTGCGCCGCGGGCTCATGGATGACCGCTATGGCCTGTCCGTTCATGTAGAACTGGTATTGAGGTCGCTCGAAGACCTCCGTCGGCAGCGGGTTGTCCCCCTGCTGAATCATGCGCACCAGCACCTCCTGAGTCGCGACGATCGGGGCATATTCACCCACGTGCACGTTCGCGACGTTGCGGGGGGCCAGCCTGAGGGTACCGGGGTCGGTGATCAGCGATTGGCCGGCGGCGACCAGCAGCGCGCCGCCGCCGATCAGATCGGGGTCGCTGCTGGTATCGATGACATAGCGGATCGGCCGCGGCGTGATGTGCTTGATCGCCGCCAGCAGCTCGGGGGCGGCGCTGGCCGGGCCGGTATCCACGACGATCACGCCGTCCGGCCCGCTCTGCACGGCCACGTTGACGCCGTCCACCGTCAACATGTCGGTGTCGGGTGTGACGGGCAGCACGCTCACCGCCCCGGAGGCGGTCGCCGCTGTCGGCGCAGCGCCGGCCTGCGGCGGCGGCGGCGCGGCAGCCCGCGCCACCGGCGAAACGCTCGCGGCCAGCAGCCACACCATAGCCACCAGCGCCGCCGGCATTCGCCCCGCTGTGACGCTCAACATGTGCGCGACCCCCAACGTTTGTTCGACCGTCTGCTCGACCGCCGCCCGAATGGCGCTCGCGGCGGCGTCAACGCCTGTGCCTGTGACGATCCGGTCTGGATTTCACCGCGACCTGCCCACCGGCACCGTTCCCGCTGCGATGTGCTGGAGCGGATGACGAGCCGTGGACGGCCGCACACTCCGCGCGCAACGCCCAGCTGCGCGCAGAGATGTGCTCGACCCGCCCACCCTGCGTTACTGCTGGTTGCCCGGTGAGCCGTTCAGCAACTTCTCATTCAGCAGGTTGTTGGCCGCGCTGACGTTGTTCTTCGCCAGGAAGGCAATGATGCGCCCGTTGGCGAGCTTGATCGCCGTCATCAGACCGGACTTCGACCCGTCGAGGGCGGGGGAGTAGACGAGCGAGTAGGTGCTCCCGACGATCAGGGAATTGCGAACCGACAGGCCAGCCCGCTCCAGCGCCAACACCGCTTCGGTCTCGAAGGTCCAGTTCTGCTGCTGCCCGTTGTTCATCTGGATGAAGTACAGGTAGCTGTGCGGGTTGCCGATATACATCCGCGACAGCACGCCCGTGAACACCATGTTCTTGTTCGCATCGAACTGCGAATTGTCCGCATGATGCGCCTGGGCGAGGCCCACGGCAGCCACCGCCAGCACCATCGCCATGGCCGCCTGTTTCAGCATGTTCATCAACCTACCCTCCTACGGGTCGAGCGATCGGTATCCCCAGAAACGCCCGAAAGTCTGCATAGGGTTCACTTGTGATGTGCAAGACAAAAAACAGCCGCCGCCGGTCATCAATGGACTACAGCGTCGCAACCTTCCCCCAGATCGGGCATCAATAAATGTACCACCGCATGCCTATGGATACAACGCAGACCTCGAAGCCCCAGGGCCTTACGATCGGTTGACCGCCCTGCCATAGACCTCGATCGTCGCCATGTTGATCCAGCCGCTGAAGCCATGGCCGGATCCGGGCATAAGATCGACCCAGCCGACCGCATCGACCTTGCTGAGATCCGGATTGGGATACCACGAGCCCGCTTCACCGCGGGCCCCCTTGATGGGAAGGGTGACCACGCGGGTAGGGTCGAGCAGTCGCCAGCGGATATCGGCAATCGCGAATTCGCGCTCGGCGAATATGGTGGAGCTATCGGCGTGATCGCCGACCAGAAGCGTCCCGTCCGCCAGCTGGATCGCCGGCCGTACCTCGTGAAATCCCGCGGTTCGGATCACCCAGCGGATCCGCGCAAGGCCGGTGAGATCGACGTAGCGGTTCTTATCCTTCAGCAATACGGCGAACGGCTGCTTCGACAGTCCCGACCAGACGTTCAGATAGTTATCCGGTCCCGGCTCTCCGGAGATCTGCAGATCCTTCGCATCCAGTCCAAACAGCTCGAGCTCGAGGTTCCGGCCCGAAACGTTCGACTGCGTCACCGGCGCCTCGAAGGGCTCCCCGGGAGTGTGACGCCAGCTCTCGCTGAAGAACAGCGACACCGCCTGTTCGCGTGCGGCGGCCGGAGCGTGCCGCTGCGCGCCGGGGTGCTCGGCCGCAAGCGCGTTTCGGCCGCCTGCCAGCGCCAGCAGCGTGATGGCGACCGCGATCCAGACGCCGCGGCCGCAGCCGGCGTCGTGGCCGCGATATTCCGCCGGGTGTGTCACGCGCCTAGTTCGCAGTGCGACAGATGCGCGAGCCGAAGTCACAACAGTTGATCTGGCAGTACGCCGACGGCGGCTTGTAGCCCTCGCTCAGGATCCGCTTGAGGAATTCCGGATATTGAGTCTGCGGTCCGCCCATGACCGCATCCAGCGGGATGTTGTAGTGTTGCGTCTCATACATTTTCAGCGACTGAATGGCATTCGGCAGCTCGGTGGCGGAGTGATAGCCGTCCGACACGGCTTCCAGCTCAGCCGGCATGCAGTACAGGACATCGTTATTGACGGCAGCTCCCATGTCGACCCTGCGCGCAAGCGTGGCGGCGATGACCCACGGGGAACTCAGATAGACCGGGTCGCGCAG
>DATJSD010000091.1:0-27291 GCA_035504335.1 Steroidobacteraceae bacterium
CAGGCCCGGGTCCGAGGCATCCAGCTGCGCGGCCAGCTCCTCCTCGGCGCACTGCGGATCGTCGCGCAGCCGACGCATTTGGTAGGAAGTCTCGGACCACGCCCGGCGCAGATCCACCCAGTCCTCATCGAGCAGCGCCTCGCCGGCCCGGATGCGCACGCGCAGCGCCTCGCGCGGCTCGCCGATGCGGTGCACGCACTCGCCGAGCCCATGGCTCGCGAAGCAGGCGAGCACCTGCGTCTCCTCGGCGCGCCGCACCTGCAGCACCGCACCCGGCTCCTCGCTGAACAGCGCCGCGAGCGGCGCGCCTTCACCGGCCGGCAGGCACACCTCCAGGCCGCAGTGTCCGGCAAAGGCCATCTCCACCAGTGTCGCGAACAGCCCCCCATCGGAGCGGTCGTGATAGGCGAGCAGCCAGCCGCGCGCGCGCAGCTCGATGATCGCGGCGGCGAACGCCGCGAGCGGCGCGGCTTGCGCGTCGGCGCAGGCGCCGCCGACCGCGCCGAACACCTGTGCGAGGGCGCTGAATCCCAGGCGGTTGCGGCCGCCGCCCAGGTCCACGCGCAGCAGGCTGGTCGGGCCCTGGTCGCGCTGCAGGACCGGCGTGAGGGTGCGGCGCACGTCCGCCACCGGAGCAAACGCCGACACGATCAGCGACACCGGCGCGACCACCGCGCGCGGCTGGCCCGCCTCGCTCCACGCGGTGCGCATCGACAGCGAGTCCTTGCCCACCGGAATCGCCAGCCCGAGCGCCGGACAGAACTCCTCGCCCACCGCGCGCACGGCCGCGTACAGCGCCGCGTCCTCGCCCTCCTCGCCGCACGCCGCCATCCAGTTGGCCGACAGCCTCACGGACGACAGGCCGGTGATGTCGGCCGCGAGAATGTTGGTGAGCGCCTCGGCGACCGCCAGGCGCGCCGAGGCGGCCGCATCCAGCAGCGCCGTGGGTGTGCGCTCGCCGATGGCCATCGCTTCCCCGGCGTAGTGCCGGTAATCCGCCAGCGTCACCGCGACGTCGCTGACCGGCACCTGCCAGGGACCCACGAGCTGATCGCGGCTGACCAATCCTCCCACCGTGCGATCGCCGATGGTGATCAGGAAGCTCTTGTCCGCCACCGCCGGCAGCCGCAGCACCCGGTAGGCCGCCTCGCGCAGCTCGACGCCGGCGAGCTCGGCAGGCCCCGCGCAGGCGGCCGGCGGCGCCGGCCGGCTGCGCACCACCCGGCGCATGCGCGGCGGGCCGCCGAGCAGCGCCTCCACCGGCATGTCCACCGGATCGTTGCCGAACAGGCGGTCGTGTACGTCGAGGCTGCCCGCGTCGGTCAGCTCACCGATCAGCGCGTACGGACAGCGCTCGCGCTCGGCGATCGCGACGAGGCGCGGCACGGCGGCCGGTTGCACGATCAGCACGTAGCGCTCCTGCGCCTCGTTGCACCACAGCTGCAGCGGCGACATCCCGGGCTCGGCGCTCGGCACCGCGCGCAGCTCGATGCGCGCGCCGCGCCGGTTGTGCGCCACCGCCTCGGGCACGGCGTTGGACAGCCCGCCGGCTCCGACATCGTGGATCAGCTCGATCGGGTTGTCGTGCCCGAGTGCCCAGCAGCGGTCGATGACCTCCTGCGCGCGCCGCTGCATCTCCGGGTTGCCGCGCTGCACCGAGGCGAAGTCCAGCTGCTCCTCCGAGCTGCCGCTGCCGAGCGAGGCGGCCGCGCCGCCGCCCAGCCCGATCAGCATCGCCGGACCGCCGAGCACCACCAGCTGCGCGCCCGCGCCGCTCGCGCGCTTGTGGACGTGCATGCGCCGCACGTTGCCCAGTCCGCCCGCCAGCATGATGGGCTTGTGATAGCCGCGCGCGCGCCCGGCAGGCTCGGCCGGCAGCGTCGTCTCCAGCGTACGGAAGTACCCGCACACGTTCGGCCGCCCGAATTCGTTGTTGAACGCCGCCGCGCCGATCGGCGCCTCGAGCATGATCTGCAGCGCCGAGGCGAGGCGCGGGGCGGGCCCGAGGCTGCGCTCCCAGGGCTGCGCGAACTGCGGGATGTGCAGGTGCGACACCGAAAAGCCGACCAGCCCCGCCTTGGGCTTGGCGCCGCAGCCGACCGCCCCCTCGTCGCGGATCTCGCCACCGGCGCCGGTGGCCGCGCCCGGAAACGGCGAGATCGCCGTCGGATGGTTGTGCGTCTCCACCTTCATGAGTATGTCCACGGGCTCATCGCTGCCGCGGTAGATGCCGCTCGCCGGATCCGGAAACCAGCGGGTCGCCGACTGCCCCGCGATCACCGCCGCGTTGTCCCGGTAGGCGGACAGCAGACCCGCCGGGGATCGCTCCGCGGTATTGCGGATCATCGCGAACAGCGAGCGTGGCTGCGCCACCCCGTCGATCACGAACTCGGCGTTGAAGATCTTGTGACGGCAGTGCTCCGAGTTCGCCTGCGCGAACATCATCAGCTCCACATCGGTCGGATCGCGTCCGAGCGCGCGGAACGTGTCGAGCAGATAGTCGATCTCATCGTCCGCCAGCGCGAGCCCGAGGCGCACGTTGGCCGCCTGCAACGCGGCGCGCCCGCCCGCCAGATCGATCCGCCGCAGCGGCGCCGGCGCCGCCGAGTCGAACAACTGCGCCGCGGCATCGGCCGCGGTCAGCACCGCCTCGGTCATGCGATCGTGCAGCGCTGCGGCCAGCGCCGCGCGCCGCGCCGGCGTCAGCGGCGACGCCAGCGGCTGCGACTGGGGCTGCGGCGGGGGCTGCGGCAGGGGTGCGGCGGCCGCCCGCAGGCCGAGCGTGTAGCGCACGCCGCGCTCTATGCGGCGCACGGCCGCGAGTCCGCAGACGTGCAGGATGTCGCTCGCCTTGCTGGACCAGGGCGAGATCGTGCCGGGGCGCGGCACCACCTGCAGCTGCAGCTGCGTGCGCGCCGCGCGCTCGATCCCGGCCGCCGGCCCGTCCCCACCGCCGCAGGCGGGCGCGGCCAACGCATCCTCCAGCAGCGCCGCGAGCCGCGCGTGCTCGGCGCCATCGAGCTCTCGCTCGCAATCCAGGAAGTACTGGAAGTGTGCCTGCAGCGTGTCGACCGCGCCGTCCACTGCCTGCAGCCGGGCGAGCAGGCGGGCGAGGCGAAAGTCCGACAGCGCCCGCGAGCCCGGCAGTATGAGCATCAGGATTTCTTCGAGCCCGGGTCCGAGGCCGACGGCGGCAGCAGCGGCATGGGAAACTGCGCGATGTTCCCGCCTTCCAGCGCGGTGATCTTGCTGACGCCGTGCTGTCGTACCTCATCGATGCGGATGACGGCCTGCAGCGGCAGATAGGTGCGCCTCACGCCGGCGAATTCGCTCTTGATGCGCTCCTCGGTCGGATCCAGCACGACCGAAGAGCGTCCCCCGAACACCAGCTCCTCGATCTCCACGAAGCCGAACAGCGAGCCGTGGCTGACTTTGCGCGCATAAACCTCGTAAACCTTGCTCTGGTTCACGAAGATAATCCTGAAGATGTGGTTCGATGCCATCGTTTACGGGCAAGGCGGCCTGAACTCGAGACGCTGCGCCCCATTATATGGCATAGATCAGGCATGCGCCCGACGCGCGCGCCGCAGCTCTCGGATAGCAGACGTGGCACTCAGGTTGACGGTGGTCAGCGAGCAGCGCGGCACCCTCGGCCGCAATGCGAGCATCGTGCTCGGCGTCGGCGGCGGCAGCATCGGCCGCGCGCACGATAACGACTGGGTGCTGCCCGACGTGCAGTGCTACGTCTCGGCGCATCACGCACGCGTGCAGTTCCGCAACGGCGGCTACTACCTGCTCGACACCAGCACCAACGGCGTGTACGTCAACGGTGCGAACACCCCCATCAGCCCGCGCAACATCTATCCGCTGCGCAACGGCGACTATCTGCGCTTCGGCGAGTACGAGGTCGCCGTCAACATCGACATGGAGACGGCCGACGCTCCCGAGGCGAGCTCGATCTTCCCCGTCGGCGCCGCCACCGCACCCTCCGGGAAGGATGCGAGCGACATCGGCATCGAGCTCGACGTTCAGGAGCTGCTGCAGACGGGCGCGGGTCTGCAGGTCGGCGCGGCCTCCCGGGGCCGCGCGGCGGCACCCCGGGCCGCCCCCGCGCACGGCGCTTCAGCTCGCATGGGTCCGGTGGATGCCTACGGTCAGCCCGTGTCGGTCGCGGCGGTGGCCAGCGCCGCCGGGGGCGCGGTGCCCAGCGTGGCGGCCGGCGCGGTGCCCGGCGTGGCCGCCGGGCTGGCCAGCATGCGACCCGCGCCGCGTCGTGAGCCGCGCGCCAGCCTCGAGCCCACCGGACGGCACCGCAGCCTCGCACCCGCTCCGATCGAGCAGGCGGCGGTCGAGGCATTCTGTCGCGGCGCGGGTCTGGAATCGCGGCGCGTGCCGCCCGAGGCACAATCGCGGCTGCTGTACCTGGGCGGTCTGCTGCTGCGTGAGGCCCTGGCCGGTCTGAAGGGACTGGCGCTCGCGCAGCGCGAGCTGCGCGATCAGGCCCGACTGTCCACCGGCCGCGAGGATCCGCAGCACATCGGTCTCACCGGCCTGCCGGTCGAGGACCTGATGTTGCGACTGCTGCTCGGTCATGACCGCCACGAGCTCGACGCGGTGCAGTGGCTGCGCGATCTCGCGGGCAACAGCCGTGCCTACGATCAGTCACTGATGCGCGCGCTGCCCGCGGCGCTGGCGGAATTCATCGCGCGGCTGGACCCGCGGGCCCTGGCGCAGAGCGCTCAGGGCGGCGCCGAGGCCGAGTCCACCGGCGTGACCGCGCGCTTTCGCAGCATCACCGAGAGCTCCGTGGGCGCGCTGCCGCAGCTGTTCGTGGAGGCCCTGGCGCGTGCCTTCGCCGCGGAGTTCGCCCGCGGCGCACGGGACCGCGGCGGCCGCCCCTCGTAACCGACCTCATCGGCACGGCGAAACAAGAGGTATCCTGTCCTCATGGATGAAGGGGAGCTTTGGATGAATACGTCGAATGTATTCATCCAAAGCTCCCCTTCATCCATGAGGATCGGCCACCGTGGACGCTGCCGTGCCGATGAGGTCGGTTGCGGGCGGCCCCGGCGCGGCCTCGACCGGCAGCAGCACCCCGGCGCGCAACATGCCCGCCGCATCCTCGGCGCACACCGCGTGGCTGTAGTAGAAACCCTGCCCCTGAGCGCGTGAGCTCGCGCCCACGATGAGCCGCTGCTGCGCCCGGGTCTCCACGCCCTCGGCGACCACGTCCACGCCCAGCTCGCGCGCGAGACTGAGGATGGCGCGGATCATGGCGCTGCCGCCCGGCTCCACGTCCGCCGTGGCGACCATGCCGCGCGCGATCTTCAGCCGATTGACGCGGTAGCTGCGCAGGTAATCCAGCGACGAGTAGCGGGCGCCGAAGTCGTCGATGGCGATGCCGACGCCGAGCTGGCGCAGCTCCTCGAGCGCGCTGCTCTGCGCGAGCGTGGCGCGCGCCAGCACCAGCTCGGTCACGTCCAGCTCGATGTCCGCGGGCGCGAGTCCCCAGCGCTGCAGACTATCCGTCACGTCGCGCACGAACTCGCGGCCCATGCGGATCTGCGCGAGCGCGACGTTGATGGCCACCACCGGCACCGGGACGTGCTGCGCACGCCATTGCGACATCTGCCGGCACGCCTCATCGAGTGCCCAGCGCCCGAGCGGCTGCATCAGCCCGAATTTCTCCGCGATGGGCAGGAAGTCCTCCGGCAGCAGTACCCCGCGTGTCGGGTGATTCCAGCGCAGCAGCGCCTCCATGCCCACGATGCGACCGGAGGCCAGCTCCACCTGCGGCTGGTAGCGGATCTGCATCTCGCGCCGCTGCAGCGCCCCGCGCAGACCGTCGGCCAGCGCCAGCTGAGAGCGCGTCTCGTGATCGATCAGATCGGAGTGAAAGCGGTAGCAGCCGCGGCCGGCCTGCTTGGCGCGGTACAGCGCCTGATCGGCCTGTGAGAGCAGCGTGTCGGGGCTGTGCGCGTCGGGGCCATAGAGCGCAATGCCGACGCTCACACCGATGTGCAGCTGGTTGCCGTCGATCGGGTAGGGCGCCGAGAGGATCTCGATCAGCTTTTCGGCCAGCGTGCCGGCGGACGCGGCATCGGCGATCTCGGCCTGCACGATCGCAAACTCATCCCCGCCCAGGCGTGCCACGACGTCGATCGCGCGCGTCACCTCCTGCAGCCGCCGCGCCACGAGCTGCAGCAGCCGATCGCCGGTGGAGTGCCCCAGCGCATCGTTGATCTCCTTGAAGCGGTCCAGGTCCAGGTACAGCACCGCAAAGGTGTGCGCGCCGCGCCGCGCCGCTGCAAACGCCTGGTGCAGCCGATCGCTGAAGCTCGTGCGGTTGGCCAGCCCCGTCAGTGCGTCGCTGCGCGCCAGCAGCGCGATCTCGTCCTGCGCCGCCTTGCGCTCGGTGATGTCGGTGAGAATGCCCTCGATCTCGAGCAACCGCCCGTCCGCCCCGCGCACCGGTCGCAGGCGATTCTCCACCCAGCGGGTGTCGCCACCGCGCGCCAGCAGCCGAAATTCGATGATGGCCGGCTCGGCCCGCGCTTCCAGCAGCGCGGCGATGGCCCGCTGCACGGCCGCGCGGTCCTCTGCGTGGATGTATTCGCGGTAGCGCGTCGGTGCGCGCAGCAGCTCATCGGGCTCGTGACCCAGCAGACGGATGTTCTGCGACACGTACACCATCGGCAGCGATGGCTCGCCGCGCAGGCGATACAGGATCGTCGGGCTGTTGCTTATGATGGCGTCCGCCGCGCCGATCGCCTGCACGTGGCGCTCGCGCGCGATGGCCGTGCCCACCAGCTCGGCGAGCGTACGCAGCAGGTCCACCTCCGCCGCGCTCCAGGAGCGCTCGCGCGCGCAGCAATCCAGGCGGATGTCGCCCCAGTGCCTCCCCTCCACCATCACCGGCACCGCCAGGGTGGCGCGCGCGTGCAGGCGCTGCAGCAGCCGCTGCACACCGCCGCGTGCGCGCGACAGTCGCGCCTGTACGGCAACGCCGCGTTCGAGCGGCGCCATCCAGGCGTCCACCTCCGCGGTGCGCGGCGCGCCCAACGCCTGCGCGATCTGCGTGGCCTCGAGCGCCATCCCGGGCGCGTGCCACAGATTGCGCAGCTGCGTTGCCGCGGGATCGAGCGTCGATTCGGTGATCAGCACCCGGTCGACACCGAGCGCTGCCGCCACGATCCCGAGCGAGCCCGTCATCGCCTGGTGCAGCTCTCGAGCGCCCACGAGGTCCGCCGCACAGCGATTGATCGCGCGCAGCAGTGCCTCGCGCTGCCGCATCTGCTCCCGCAGCCGTTCACGTGTCAGGGATCCGGCCAGGACGCGCGCCAGCACCCCGAGCAGCGTCTGCGTCTGACGGTCCCAGGCGGGCCCCGCGTCGCCGGCCTCGAAGGCCACCGCCCAGCAGTACCCGTCGACCGGCACCGGCACCACCAGCAGCGTGCTCGCGCCGGTCGCATCCAGCAGGGAGCGTGACCCCGCCGCCGCCGCTGTCGCTGCTGGTCGTGCCAGGTCTCCGGGGTCTGCTGGGTCTGCCGCCCCTGCCGCCTCTGCCGCTTCCGCCGCCTCCGCCGGCCCGCGCCGCGTGGCGAGCAGCGTCACGCCATCTCGCAGCGCCTGCAGCCACCGGGGTCGCGGCTCATCCGCGGCTCCGGTCTCGAGCCAATGCGCCGCGCGCTGCGGCCGCGGCAGCGTGGATTCGCCCGAACGGGCCTGCGCCCTTTGCCAGCGGTACGGCACCGTGCCGATTTCGGCATGCGGCCCGGCCAGCTCCGCGACCGCGACGTGCTCGATGCCGAGCGTGGCGGCGATCGCCGGCAGCGCCTGTGCCAGCACGGCGCTCGGCTGCGCCGCGCCGACGATCAGATCGATGCAGTGTGCCGCGGCCTCGAGCAGCCCCGCGGGCTGCACGATCCCCGTGTCGAGCAGCCCACCGATCTCGAGCAGAGCCTCCTCGGCCGTCAGCGCGCCACTGCCTTGCTGCACTTCCCTCCTCCGCGGCCGCCGGCGGCCACCCATTCCCCCTGCCGGATGCAGATCCGGCTCGCGCATCGGATTAAATCGCAGAACCGGCGCGCGCGCCATGCGGGCCCCCGCGGCCGCAGCGGCGGACGCGCCGACAGCTGCGGCAGCGGCGACGGCCGCGGTCGGCGCCGGCGCTCACGCACTGTCGGCGCCCGCCGACGCAGCGCCGCCCGCGCGTTTCTATAGCATCATCGGCAAATGGGGCGGATGCGCCCGCACCGCGCTGCGTGCCCCGCGTCGAGTGGAGCGGCTGCGATGGGAATGTCAATACCTGCGAGCGACTGGCGGAGAGGGTGGGATTCGAACCCACGTGCCGGAATTACCCGACCATCCGATTTCGAGTCGGCGCCGTTATGACCGCTTCGGTACCTCTCCGAGGGAACGCTGCTATTCTACCTCACGATGCAAACAAATCTCAGGAGCGCTGACCACCGCGCGAGGCGGTCGCGCCGCGCCGCGCGCGGCGTGTTCGCCGCGGGCTGCGCGGGACTGCTGCTCGGCGGCTGCATGCCCTCGCCGCATCAGAGCGCGCTCGCCCAGCTGCGCGCGCGCGGCCTGCTGCGCGTGGTCACGCTCAACGACCCGACCACCTACTATCTCGGCGCCCATGGACCACAGGGATTCGAGTATCGCCTGGCGAGTGCCTTCGCGCGGCAGCTGGGAGTGCGGCTGCAGATCGAGCCGGTGCTGGATGCCGCCGCGATGCGTGCCGCGCTGTCGCGAGGACAGGCCGACCTCGCCGCCGCGCAGATCAGTGCCGATGCGCGCTGGCGCGAGTTCGGTCTGCCGACCAGCCCCTACGGGATGGTCGCGCAGCTGCTGGTGCAGGCCCGCGGGCGAGCGCGCCTGCGCGACGTCACGGGTCTGACGGCGACGCGCCTGGTGGTGCGCGCGGACAGCCCGCAGGCCGCGATGCTGCGCGCGATCCGTGCCGCCGGGGTGCGGCTGACCTGGAGCGAGCAGCCGCCGGGCGCGCCCGATCCGCTGCAACTGCTCGAGGCCGGTCAGGCCGATTACGCGGTGGTCGACGCCGACGAATTCGATTTTGCGCGCCACATCTACCCGGATCTGTCGGTGGACTTCACGCTGCCGGATGCACGCCCCGTGCAGTGGATCGTGCGCTCTGACGGGGCGGACCTGGCCGCGGCGGCCGATCGCTTCATCCGCGCGGCCCAGGACAGCGGGCTGCTGGCGCAGATCGAGCGCAGCTCGCAGGCCGAGACCCAGGACTTCGACTATCTGCAGGCGCATCGCTTTCGGCAGGACATCGCGCAGCGGCTGCCGCAGCTGCAGGGGCTGTTCCAGCAGGCGGCCAGCGACACCGGTCTGGACTGGCGATTGATCGCGGCCGTCGGCTACCAGGAATCGAAGTGGCAGATGCAGGCCGTCTCGGGCGATGGCGCGGAGGGCATCATGATGCTCACCGCCGACGCCGCCGAACGCATCGGCGTACGCGATCGGACCAACCTGCGGCAGAACGTGCTCGGCGGCGCGCGCTACCTGGCCGAGGTGATCCGCACGATACCCAGCCACGTGCCCGAGCCCGATCGCACCTGGCTCGCGCTGGCCGCCTACAACGTCGGCTACGGACATCTCGAGGACGCGCGCGTGCTCACGCAAAAGCTCGGCAAGAACCCGGACTCGTGGGCGGACGTGCGCCAGCAGCTGCCGCTGCTCGCTGAACAGCAGTGGTATGACCAGGCGCGCCGCGGATACGCGCGCGGCTGGGAGCCCGCGCGCTTCGTCCAGCAGGTCCGCCAGTATCTGGCCGTGCTCGAATGGTTCGACACCACGCCGCTGTCGATGCGCGCCGCGCAGCTGCAGCTGCGCGCGGCGCTCGCCGCCCCGGTGCCGCGCTACAACTGACGCTCGCGGCGACGCTCGAAGAAGCCGCGCAGCAGCGCCCCGCACGGCTCGGCCAGCACCCCCCCGAATACATCGGTGCGGTGGTTGACGGCGTACGCGCGGAAGGCGTCGAGGCGGCTGCCGGCGGCGCCCGCCAGCGGATCGAAGGCGCCGAACACCAGGCGCCGCACGCGCGCCTGCATCAATGCCGCTGCGCACATCAGACACGGCTCGAGCGTGACGTACAGCGTGGTGTCGTTCAGCCGATAGGTCTGCAGCCGCCGCGCGCCGGCGCGCAGTGCTTCGATCTCGGCATGCGCGGTCGGATCACTCGCGCCGATCGGACGGTTGCGGCCGGTGGCGACGATCGCGTCGCGCAGCACCAGCACCGCACCCACCGGCACCTCTCCCTCGGCCTCGGCCAGCGCAGCCTGCTCGAGCGCGCTGCGCATGAACTCGACATCCCCCGGCGCGCTCATCCTCAGCGCAGCGCCCGCGACAGGAACGGCAGCGACACATCCATCCGATAGTCGATGTCCGAGTGATCGTCATCGAACTCCTGGTAGACGTGCGCCACGCCCGCGGCTCGCAGCCGCTTGGAGAGCAGGCGCGAGCCGTACTGGATATGGTACTGATCACGCCAGCCGCAATCGATGTAGATGCCGCGCAGCGAGCGCAGCTGGCGGCGGTGGGCCGCGACCAGGCGCACCGGGTCGTGCCGCTGCCACGCCCGCCAGCGCTCGGGCAGCAGCTCGCCGGTCTCCAGATTGAGCGGCAGCCTGAAGCCGTTGGGAGCGCGCGGATCCGCATCGTAGGTGGCCGCCATGCACAGGTTCATGATGGCGTGCACTTCGGCGGACGACAGCTTCGGCTTCTTCCACACCGCCTGCAGGAAGCGGCGCACGCGCCCGTCGTCCAGGCCGCGATCGGCGCCGCGCTGCATGCGCAGCACGTCGTAGCGGCCGGGGCGCAGGCGGCGCGGCCGGTGCTTCGCGAGCTCATCCAGGGTGTTCGGCCAGTCGCACCCGTAGACGAATTCGAAGTAAGCGTCTCCGGAATGATCGGCGATCGCCCCCCAGGTGCCCGGGTAGCGCATGGCGTGCATGATCGCGCCATAGCCGCCCGATGACTTGCCGAAGCAGCCGCGGTGCTCGCGCTGCGCGAGGGTGCGGAACTCCCGATCCACGAACGGCACGATCTCCTGGATCAGATAGTCCGCGTAGCGGCCGATCGCCGAGGAATTCACATATTGATTGCCGCCGAGCGCCGTGAAGCAGTCCGGAAACACGATGATCGCCGGGGCCATGCGCCCGGCGTGCACCAGGCGCGCGGCGCGCTCCGGCACGTTCTCGCTGAAGCTCTTCCAGGCGACGTGGGACATCCCCGAGCCGGTGAAGCCGACCATGTCCACCAGCACCGGCAGGCGCCTGCCGCGACCGCGTGGCGCGCCGCGGGCTTGCCCCGCGCTGCGAGCTTGCCCCGCGCTGCGAGCTTGCCCCGCGCCGCGGCCGGGTGACGCACCGCGCTCGTACTGCGGCGGCAGCCACACGGCGAGCCGGCGCACGTGCGGATCGCCGAGTGGATTATCGCGCAGCACCCGCGAGACGTGCTCGAGGACCACGACCGTGCCCTCACTCCAACGGGGACGTTTCAGCGCCATGGCGAGCGGCGCTCAGGGGCTGCCGGCCAGGTCGGCCGCGGCGCCCGGCGAGCCCAGCGCCGCCGCGGCGCCACCGTGGCCCGCATCCAGCCGGCGCAGCAGCGGCAGCATCAGCAGCGCCGCGGCGACACCCGCCACCGCCACCCAGCCCAGTATCTCGAACAGCCGCGTGTACAGTGGCAGGGTCGCGCTGGCCTGCGTGACGCCGGCGGGCACGCTCGCGTAGTTGGCCACGAAGCTGCCGATGTACTGGGCGATGCCGCTGGCCAGGAACCAGGCGCCGATCATCAGCCCGCGACGCGCCGGGCCGATGTAGCGCGCCACCATGGCGATGCCCAGCCCCGAGATCAGCAGCTCCCCCACCGACTGCAGCAGGTAGCCCCACACCATGAACCACGGCGACACGCGCCCGGCGCTCGCGAAGCGGCCGCTGATCGCGAACACGAAGAAGCCGAGCGCCAGCAGCACGAAGCCCCAGGCGAATTTTCCCGCCACCGAGGGGTCGCGGCCGCGCCGGCCGAGCGAGCCATACAGCATGGCGAGCAGCGGGGAGGCCACCGCGATCCAGAAGGGGTTGAGCACCTGGAACTGCTCGGGCGGCACGTGATAGCCGAGAAAATCCAGCCGCACGTTGTGCAGAGCGTAGAGCGTGAGTGATGTCGACATCTGCTGGTAGAACACGAAGAACAGCATCCCCTGCAGCGTCAGCAGGAGCGTGGCGATCAGGCCGCTGCGCTCGGCGCGGTCCCCGCGACCGATCAGCACCCCGAACAGCACCAGCATGGCCGCGCCCGAAGCGTACACGACGCCCCGGGCGATGCTCACGCTCTGGATGATGATCGCGATCAGCACCGCCAGCACCAGCGCGCCGATCACGGTGGCGCCCAGATGCGCGAGGCGCAGCGGGCGAAAGTCCGGCTCCGAGCCCAGGTGCGCCAGCAGCCGGCGCTGCACCAGCAGCTGCAGGATGCCGGCCACCAGTCCGAGCGCGCAGGCGAGAAAGGCCCAGTGCCATCCGAGGTGCACGCGGATCCACGGCGTGAGCGACTGGGAGATGAAGGCGCCGATGTTGACGGCCATGTAGTACAGCGTGAAGGCACCGTCCAGCCGCGAGCGATCGCCCTCGTACAGTCGCGACACCAGGAACTGCGGATTGGGCTTGAACAACCCCGCGCCGATGGCGATGACGCCCATCGAAAAGAACAGCAAGGGTCCCGCCCAGGTGCTCGAGACCACCTGGCGCCACGGCACCGACAGCAGTGCGTAGCCGGTCATCAGGATCACTGCCCCGAGCGTCGTGGTGCGCCGCGCACCCAGCAGACGGTCGCCGACCCACCCGCCCAGCAGCGGGCTGGCATACACCATCGCCGCGAATGCGCCCCAGGTCAGATTGGCGCGCGCCTCGGGAAAGCCGAGGTATTCGACCATGAAGACCACCAGCAGCACCTGCATGCCGTAGTAGCCGAAGCGCTCCCACATCTCGATCAGGAACAGCGTGGAGAACGCCCGGGTACGGGACGGTGGCGCCGGTGGGGGTGGCGCCGGTGCGGGTGGCGCCGGTGGGGGTGGCGCCGTCGAGGCTGGCGCCGAGGGGGGCGGCGAAGATGACGGGCTGCTCATGGGCGGGGGCACGATAGCGGCTCGGAGCGCATGACGGCAAATCGGAAGATCCGGGTAGGCATTGTCCTACACCCCAGTGCGACCGGGGAGCTGGAACTGACCGCCACCGGGACTGTTTAATGCTGGATATGACTACCGATGCCATGCCGGCCGGTGACGCGCCGCCGGACCTCGTCCCGGAGGGCGCGTATAGCGCGGCGCCCAATCCCCAGCGCCGCCGTCTGCTGCAGCGGGCGGTCACCGCGATCGGTGCGATCGGCGCGGCCGTCGCGGCCATACCGTTCATCGAGTCCCTGGAACCCAGCGAGAGCGCCCGGGCGCTCGGCTCGCCGGTCGAGATCGATATCAGCGCTCTCAAGCCCGGCACGATGCTCACCGCGGAATGGCGGCAAAAGCCGGTGTGGGTGCTGCGGCGGCTGCCCGAGCAGATCGCCGAGCTGCCCCGGCTCAACGACCGGCTGAAGGATCCGCTCTCGCGCGAGCCGCAGCAGGCACCCGACCTGCCGCACTGGAACCCGATCCAGCGTTCCATCACGCCCGAGTACCTGGTGCTGGTCGGGATCTGCACGCACCTCGGGTGCATCCCGAAATATCACCCCGACGTGGGTTCGCTGGGGGCCGACTGGCCGGGAGGATTCCTCTGCCCCTGCCACGGCTCGCGCTACGACCTCGCGGGGCGCGTCATGGACGGCTCGCCCGCGCCGCTGAATCTGCCCGTGCCGGCCCACTACTACAAGAACCCCGGACTCATCGTGGCCGGCGAGCTGATCAACGGCTCGGAGACCGACTGGGCCCCCGACCAGTGGTAGATGCCGGGGCGCGCGCCCCGGACGCCACCGCTGCCATCGCACGCCCCCGCTACCGGGAGGCCATCGCTCCCGGGACGCCGCTCACGGCAGCAGCCAGATCTGGATACCGCCGTGCTTCGAGCAGGCCCGCGTGCGATCCGTGGTCGTCGTGAAAAAGCCATCGCGACAGCGCGCCGCCGCGCGCGGGTGCTCCCGGCGGTAGAGCGCGATCGATGCGCTCTGGTCGGCCGAGGCCTGCGGGCGCGTCTCGGGCACGTGCTTCTCCGCCCGGGCATGCGCAGTCGCGGTGTGGCCGTGAGCCGTCTGTGCGCCACTGCGGCCGGCGGCCCCTGAACCGCCGCGCGTCTCGGGCCGAGCGGCGCTCTTTCCGGTCGACTCCGCCGCCCCCTGATCGCGCTGCGGGTGCTGCTCGTCCTGCTGTTGGCTGCTCGCCGGCTGGTCGGGGGCCTGATCGCGGCGATCCTGCCCCTGCGCCAGCGCCGCGCCGGCCATCAAGGTCAGGCTGGCCCACAGCAGGACGGAAGGAGAGAGAGTGCTGCTGCGGTTCTTCACGCGCCGGTCCTCGGGCGATGAAACGAGGGCTCCAATCCTATCCTCCGCGAGCCGCGGCCGCCACCTCCAACCTCCCGCCGGGCGGGTTCGCGCCGCCGGTCGGGGGAGGAGCTAAAATCGGGGTACCGGCCGCCGATTCGGGAAGCCGTGGGCTTGAGGTTCATTCCATGAATACATTCGATCCCGGCAAGTCTGCCGCGCGGAACGTATACGACGCGGACGTGCCGCCGAACCTGCTGAACTTCATGCTGAGGAGCTGGAACCCGAAGGCCCGCAAGGCCCCGAAGCTCATCGCCAACGCGGCGAGCTTCCTCGGGCGACGCCAGCGGCTGTCGCAACGCTTTCCCGGGGAGCTGCTGGTCGTACCCACGGGTCATCGCAAGGTGCGCGCCAACGACACCTACTACGCTTTTCGTCCCGGCACCGACTTCTACTACCTGACCGGCGTGTTCGAGCCGGATGGCGTGCTGGTGCTGCTGCCGCGCGGCAAGACGCACGAGCACCTGCTGTTCGTCGAGCCCAATCCCGGCAAGACCGACGCCACCTTCTTCACCGACCGCAACAATGGCGAGCTCTGGGAGGGCTATCGCCCGGGGGTGCCCGAGAGTCAGGCGCGCTACGCGATGGCGTGCAAGGGCCTGCCGGAGCTGCGATCGACACTCACCGCCGAACTGGCCCTGCCCAACGCGCGCATGCGGGTGCTGCGTGGCCTCTCGGAGGCGACCGAGGGGATCCTGGGCATGGACAGCGGCGAGCAGCTGCAGCGCGACCGCGAATTGGCGAGCTTCCTGTCGGAGATGCGCCTGATCAAGGACCCCGGGGAGATCAAGGCGCTGCGCAGCGCGGTGCTGGCGACCAAGCGCGGCTTCGAGGACGTGATCGCGCGACTGCGCACCGCGAAGAGCGAGCGGGAGCTGGAGGGCGTGTTCTGGACGCGCGCCCGCATGGAAGGTAACGACGTGGGGTACTCCTCGATCGTCGCCTCGGGCTCGCACGCCTGTACGTTGCACTGGAAGAGAAACGACGGCGCCATCCGCGCCGGGGACCTGCTGCTGCTCGACGCCGGAATCGAGGGGAATTCCCTCTACACGGCGGACATTACGCGCACCTTCCCGATCTCCGGAAAATTCACCCCCGAGCAGCGCGCCATCTACGAGATCGTGCTCGAGGCCCAGCGGGCCGCGCTGCGGATTGTCAGGCCGGGAAACGATTTCATGGCGCCCAACAAGGCGGCGATGGCGGTGATCGCCTACGGCCTGGAGCGTCTGGGCATCCTGCCCATGTCCGCCGCGGAAGCGCTGCGCGAGGAAAACCAGTTCTATCGTCGATACTCACTGCACAACGTCAGCCACATGCTCGGTCTCGACGTGCACGACTGCGCGCAGGCGCGCGCCGAGAACTACAAGTACGGCAGGCTCGAGCCGGGCATGGTGCTGACGGTCGAGCCCGGGCTGTATTTTCAGGTCGACGATCTCACCGTGCCGGCCAAGTATCGCGGCATCGGCGTGCGCATCGAGGACGACGTGCTGGTGACGGAAAAGGGATACCGCATCCTGTCCTCCGCCTTGCCGCGCGGAGCCGATGAGGTGGAGCGCTGGATGCGCTCGGTGTGGCGGCGACGGAGAGCCGCGTAGCGCCCGCCGGGTCCGGTCGGGTCCCGCCGGGCCCCGCGCTGAGCCCGAGAGGCCGAGAGCCCGCGGGCCCCATCGGTCCCGAGGTTCCCGTGAGTCTCGGCACTCCCGCTCAGTCGCTGCCGCGCCGGCCGCGTCCGGCGCGCCGCTCCTGGTGCGCGCGCGTGCTGTGAAACCCGGTGTCATCGGAGCTGCGGCGCGGCCCGGCGCGCCGGTCGGTGTGATGACGATAGACGCACGCGCACTGGTCGGCGAACGGGCAGTCCGACAGCGGCAGGCGCGGCGCCTCGGTCGACAGGAAGCGCCGCTCGCGCAGCGCCATGGCCTGCTCGCAGGCCGCACCGCGCGCCACGATGCTCACCGCGTGCCACGGATGCTTGCGCGATCGACCGGAGGAGACCGACATATCCGGGCGCCGCCATCCATGGTGGCCTGACCCTGAGCGCCCGTGGGATAAGCCTACGGGCCGGGTGAATGCGCGGTCAACTCCGCTGGCGGGGCTGCCGGCGAGCAGTTGCCGGCAAGGCGGGCCGGTATCAGAATCCCGCCAGGGGACTTGGGGGGGAGCCCACGATGGCAGAAGCCGCGATCCCGGGTGCGGGCGTCAATCCCTATGGCTTGCTGGCGCGCGAGCGCACGCTCGCCTCCGCGCAGTTCAACCGCTGGCTGGTGCCACCCGCGGCACTCGCCATCCATCTGTGCATCGGCATGGCGTACGGCTTCAGCGTGTTCTGGCTGCCCATGAGCCGGCTGCTGCCCGCCGCACCGGCCTGTACGCACGGCTTTCTGGCCGAGCTGACCGCCTCGAATTGCAACTGGTCGGTCGCCGATGTCACGCACATCTTCGAGACCTTCATCGCGATGCTGGGCCTCTCCGCGGCAATCTGGGGCGGCTGGCTCGAGCGCGCCGGCCCTCGCAGGTCCGGCCTGATCGCGGCCACGTGCTGGGGCGGCGGACTGCTGCTGGCGGGCTATGGCGTAGCGATCCATCAGCTGTGGCTGGTCTACCTGGGCGGCGGGTTGATTGGCGGCATCGGCCAGGGGCTCGGCTACATCACGCCCGTCTCCACGCTGATCAAGTGGTTCCCGGATCGCCGTGGCATGGCGACCGGGTTCGCGATCATGGGCTACGGCGGCGGCGCGATGATAGGCTCGCCGCTCGCGGTGTGGCTGATGGCGCATTTCGCCAGCGGCGCCGTCTCGGGTGTGGCCGCGACGCTGGCCGTCATGGGCGCACTGTACTTCATCGTGATGACGCTGGGTGCGTTCGGCTTTCGCGTGCCGCCGAGCGGCTGGAAGCCCGCGCGCGGCGCGCTCGGGCCCGAAGCTCGCGGCCCCATGATCAGCGCGGAGCATGTGCACCTGAGCATCGCCTGGCGCACCCCGCAGTTCTGGCTGATCTGGGGCGTGCTGTGCCTGAACGTCACGGCCGGTATCGCCGTGATCGCGATGGCCAGCCCGATGCTGCAGGAGGTGTTCGGCGGCCGACTGCTGGGGCTGGAGGCGGGCGTGGCACTCAGCGCGGCGCAGAAGGCGGCGATCGTCGCGGCCGCCGCGGGGCTGGTCGGCCTGATCAGCCTGTTCAACAGTCTGGGTCGGCTGTTCTGGGCATCCGCCTCCGATTACCTCGGGCGCAAGAACACCTACCACGTATTCTTCCTGGTCGGCATCGTGCTGTACGCGCTGCTGCCGACCTGGGGACACCTCGGGCTCGCGCCGCTGTTCGTGATATCGATCTGCATCATCCTTTCGATGTACGGCGGAGGCTTCGCGACCCTGCCCGCCTACCTCGCGGACATCTTCGGCACTCAGATGGTCGGCGCGATCCATGGACGTCTGATCACCGCCTGGTCGGTGGCCGGCGTCGTCGGCCCGGCGCTGATCGCACAGCTGCGTGAAGCCCAGCTGCGCGCCGGCGTGGCGAGCAATCTGGTCTACGATCGCACGCTGTACATCATGGCGGCCCTGCTGTTTTTCGGCTTCATCTGCAACCTGTTCGTGCGGCCGGTGCACGCGAGGCATCGCATGAGCGCGGAGCAGCTCGCGCGTGAGCGCGCTCTGCAGCACGAGGCCGGTGTCGCCGGCACGCGCGCCGAGGATGCGGCGCGCGGCGCGTTCGGAGCGGTCGGCCTCATCGCCTGGCTCGCAGTCGGTATACCCTTCCTGATCGGACTGTACATCGCCCTCGACAAGGCGATCGCACTGTTCTGAGTGCGAACGCGCCATCGCAGCCACACCCGACCGGAGCCGCACGTTGGATCGCCCGCCGCTGCCACCGTTCAGCGCCGAGACCGCCGCGCACAAGGTGCGCCTGGCGGAGGACGCCTGGAACACCCGCGATCCGGCGCGCGTCGCGCTCGCCTATTCGCCCGACAGCCGCTGGCGCAACCGCGGCGAATTCCTGCAGGGTCGCGCGGCGATCGAGGCGTTCCTGCAGCGCAAGTGGAAACGCGAGCTCGATTACCGGCTCTGCAAGGAGCTGTGGACCTATCGCGACCAGCGCATCGCGGTACGCTTCGCCTACGAGTGGCACGACGACAGCGGCCAGTGGTTCCGCAGCTACGGCAACGAGAACTGGGAATTCGACCAGCACGGGCTGATGCGCGTACGCATCGCCAGCATCAATGATGCGCCGATCAGCGAGCGTGAGCGGCGCTACCACTGGCCGCTCGGTCCACGCCCCGCCGACCATCCATCATTGAGCGAGCTCGGCTGGTGAGCGCCGCTCGCCGGGCGCCGCTCCTCTGGGCGCCGCTCAGGCCGATGGCACGCTCGCCAGATCCCGCGGCGCCATCTGACCGAAACGTCCGGCGTTGAAGTCCTCGATCGCCTGCAGGATCTCGCTGCGGGAGTTCATCACGAACGGTCCATAGCCCACGATCGGCTCGTCGAGCGGTACACCGCTCAGCACCAGCGCCGAGGCGTCAGCCTGGGCGCTCAGCACCACTTCCCCGGCCTGCCGATCGAACTGCACCAGCTGGGCCTCGCCGGCGACCTGCCCGGCGTCGCCCGGGTCGGTACCGACACGCACCGTGCCACTCAGCACCACCAGCGCCACCGTGCGTCCGGCCGGAAATGGCAGACGCAGCTCCCGGCCGCCGATGAGCCGCAGGTCCCAGACATCCATCGGCGTAAAGGTATGCGCCGGGCCGCGCCGTCCGTCGTACTCACCGGCGATGACGCGCAGAGTCCCCGCTCCGCCGGGCAGCTCCACACGCGGAATGTCGCGATCGAGCAGCGTCTGATAGGTCGGTGGAGCCATCTTGTGGCGTGCCGGCAGATTGACCCACAGCTGCACCATGTGCAGGCGGCCGCCACTACGCGCGAATTGCTGCGAGTGGAACTCCTCGTGCACGATGCCGGCGCCCGCGGTCATCCACTGCACATCCCCCGGTCCGATGCGGCCACCCGCCCCGGTGGAATCCCGGTGCTCGACCTCGCCCTCATAGACGATCGTGACGGTCTCGAAGCCGCGGTGCGGATGCTCGCCGACTCCGCGACGCTGCTGGGTCGGACTGAACATCGCCGGGCCGGCATAGTCCAGCAGCAGAAATGGGCTGAGCTGCTGCGCATGATCGCTGTAGGTGAACAGCGAGCGCACCGGAAACCCGTCTCCCACCCAATGACCGGACGGGGGATCGAAAATCTGCTGCACGCGCTTCATGTCGGCTCCTCGGGCGGCGCACCGCGCCGCGCTGGTACGGCGGATCGACTTATTCTGGTGCCGATCGCAGCGTTTGCAAGGCTTGCCGGCTCCGCCGCGCCGCGGTCGCCCCGGCGCAGCCGCCCCGACGCAACCGCCCCGCCCCGGCGCAACCCCCGTGCGGATCGGGTCGATCCCCGCGCCGGGAGTCGCTTCCGCGTCCGTGAAGCCGTTCACGCCCCGGGCGCTGGCCGGCGAACATAAGCTCGCAGTGTAATGAGCCGAAATCCGCGACGCACCGCGTTTCTGCGCGCCGGGGTCATCCCCCGCCCAGCGGCTGCGTTGAGGAGGGCACCCGTGCGCGAGGGTGCACGCTCGAGGGAGCCCATGCGAATGGCCGCCATATCAAACCGTTCCTCTGCCTGCAGGGCGCTGCTGCTCGCCCTGGCCGGCGGCTGCCTCCCGCTGCTTGCGCTGATGAGCTCGGCGAGCGCTCGCGCCGATGCGCTCGACGATGTGCAGGTGCTGCGCGAGGGCGGCTGCGGCGGACTGCTGCCGGCGCGTGACCCGCTGCATCGTCTGTATGCGCTGGACCGGGCAGCGGCGCTCTGGGCGCTGGGCGACTCGCCGGCGCAGGCCGCGCGGCGCGCGGGCTACGCGCCGCAGCGGCTCACGGGCATGCACGTCGTCGGCGACGACGATCGGGTCTTGCAGGACCTGCGGCGCGCCGGCTGCCGCTCACTGATGGACAGCGCGCTGAGCGACGCGGGGATCTATCGGCGCGGTCGCGGTACCTGGCTCCTGCTCGCCTCGAGCGATCTCAGCTCCCGCACCCGCCTGCCCGCGCTCGACGCGCATCCGTGGACTCTCGGGGCGAGTCCGTCCGCCTTCGACACGAGCTCCGCCGCGTTCGCCGAGCGCGTGCTCGGGCTGGTCAACGCGGCGCGCGCGCGCCGCACATCCTGCGGGCGGCGCGCCTTCGAGCCGACCGCGCCGCTGCGCCTGTCCGCGACGCTCGATCAGATCGCCGGCGGCCATGCCCGCGACATGGCCGAACACGCCTACTTCGAGCACCAGGACCTCTCGGGACGCACGCCCGCCGAGCGCGTGCGCGCGGCCGGCTATGGCGAGCAGCTGGTGGGTGAGAATATCGCCTTCGGCCCGGACTCCCCGGAAGAGGTGGTACGCGGCTGGTTGCACAGTCCCGGGCACTGCGAAAACATCATGGATCCGCGCTTCGCGGCCATGGGTATAGCGTATGCCTATGGCCCCGCACCGCCGGGCGCTTCCGGGCGCGGACTGTACTGGGTGCAGGATCTGGTCGACCCGAGATGAGCGCCCCGCGTCGGCGTGGGCATGAGCGGCCGGGCCGAGGAGGAACGATGCAGCACGAGGATCGCTATGCCAGGGGTCTCGAGAACCGCACGAAGGTGCTCGGTGCCGCCTACGTGGAGAAATCCCTGACGAACGCCGACGAATTCAACCGGCCGATGCAGCGGCTGGTCACCGAATATTGCTGGGGCGAGATCTGGGCCGACGACACGCTGCCGTTGCGCACGCGCAGCCTGCTCAACATCGCGATGCTGACGGCACTCAGTCAGCACCACGAGCTCTCGGTCCACGTCAAGGGCGCACTGCGCAACGGCGTCCCGCGCGAAGAGATCCGCGCGGCGCTGATGCAGGCGGCGGTGTATTGCGGCCTGCCGCTGGGGCTCGCGGCCTTTCGCGTGGCGAGCGAGGCCATCAGGGCCCACGAGGCCGAGACGGCCGGCGGCACGGCCGCCTGAGCCCGTGGGGCCTGCGCGCCGGCGGCGCCGGCCGCCGTGGCGCGCTTGTGTCTCGGCGAGCCGCTCGGCATGCTCGGCGCCTGGCGTCGCCGGTGGTAGCGCGGCGCCCGACCCAGCGGGAGGTACACCGAATGAATGCGGCCGCGGCGGCGATGGGCACGGACAGTCAGCCCATGCAGGGCAAGACGGTGGTCATCACCGGGGCGACCTCGGGCATAGGGCAGATTGCCGCCGAGCGGCTCGCGCAGCTCGGTGCGCGCATCGTCTTCATCGCGCGCGATCGCACCCGCGGCGAGGCGACGCTGGCGCGCCTGCGCAGCCTCGGCCCGGGATGCGAGCCGGCCGTGCATTATGCCGACCTGTCGCTGATCGCCGAGATGAAACGCGTGGCGGGCGCAGTTGCGGCCAGTGAGCCACGCATCGACGTGCTCGTCAACAATGCCGGGGCGTTTTTCGCCCGACGGCAGCTGACGGCCGAGGGCCTGGAGCGCACCTTCGCCACCAATCACCTGTCCTATTTCGTGATCACCCTGCTGCTGCTCGAGCGCCTCGAGGGCACCGCAGGCGCACGCATCGTGTCCACCGCCTCGGCCGCGCATCTGCGCGCAAAGATCGACTTCGCCGATCTGCAATCGGCGCAGCACTATCGCGGCTTCGCCGTCTACGGCTCCTCGAAACTGATGAACATCCTGTTCACACGCGAGCTGGCGCGGCGGCTCGGCGGCTCCGGGGTTACCGCCAACTGTCTGCACCCCGGGTTCGTCGCCACCCGCTTCGGAGACAACAACGGCGGGGCGACCTCGCTGATCCTCAAGCTCGCCAAGCGCTTCGGCGCCCTGACGCCCGAGCAGGGGGCCCGGACGCTGATCTATCTGGCCAGCTCGCCGGGCGTCGCCAAGGATACCGGACAGTATTTTTGTCGGTGCCAGCCGGCGACGAGCAGCGCGCGCGCGCAGAACGATGCGGACGCGCGGCGCCTGTGGGAAATCTCCGCGCAGCTGACCGGCGTCGGCGCGTAGTCGCCGGATACGCCGGGCTGACGCGGCTCCCCGCTCTACCGGCGCGAGCCCGGCTGCAGCGAGCCGGCCTTTCATTTCTGGACGAACGCACCAGATAGCGCGGCGGCGTGAGCCCGTGGCCCCTGCAATGCTTTGCCGGGGAATCGAGGCAGAGCGCTTGCACCGTGGCCATCTACGTCTTCAAAATGAAGACGTTCAGCCGCAACGCCGGCAGTCGCGGCAGCCGCGCGACCAGCGCCGCGGCCTATCGCGCCGGCGAACGGATCCGCGATCTGCGCACCGGCATCTCCTACGATCATCGCCACCGCCAGGATGTTCTGCACAAGCAGATCGTGCTGCCCCGCGAGCTGGCGGCGCGCGGCCCCGAGCTGGACTGGGCGCGCAGCCGCGCGACGCTGTGGAACGCCGCGGAACGGGCCGAGACGCGCGCCAATGCCCGCGTGGCGCGCGAATTCACCCTTGCGCTGCCTCACGAGCTCGGGCAGGAGCAGCGTGTGCAGCTCGCACAGCGCTTCGCGAGCGATCTCGCGGAGCGCTACCGCACGGCGGTCGACCTGGTCATCCACGCGCCACGGGGTGATCCCCGCAACTACCACGCGCACCTGCTGACGACGACGCGCGAGCTGACCGCCGACGGCCTGGGTCGCAAGGCGGCGCTGGAGCTGTCGGGCAGCGAGCGGCATCGGCGCGGACTGACGCGCTGGGCCGAGGAGCGCACCTGGCTGCGGGAGCAGTGGGCCGACGTGTCGAACCAGGCCCTGCGCGAAGCGGGACTGCAGCTGCGGGTGTCGCACCTGTCCCCGACGGGCCCGCAGCTGACGCACCCTCCGCGCCTGCCGCTGATTGCCTACCATATCGAGCGCGCGGGCCGACGCAGCTTCGTCGCCGAACGCATCCGCGCCGAGCACCGCGCGCTGCTCGAGCGCGCCGGCCCGCAGCCCCAGCTCGAACCGGCCCGCGCCGCGCTCGCCGCCGAGCGCGACGCCGCGGCCCGCAGCAACATCATCGACACCGCCTCGCCGGCGCGCGAGGCCACGGCCGAGCGGCCGTCTCTGGAGCAGCTACGGGAGACCGCCGTGCGGGAGTGGCTGGAGTATCGGCAGCGGGTCGCAACCCTCGGACCCGCCGGCGCACAGCTCGACAGGCAGCAGGCCCGCACGGCCGCCGAGCTCGAGCCGTCCTTGGAACGTGATCGGGACTATGAGCTGAGTCTGTGATACGTCGCCGGCAGCCAGTCCGGCGGAGCCTGTCATGAGCGGGGATCGGATCGATCTGTACGTCTCGCCGGAAGAGTACGCGGCCGTCCGCGCGCTCGGCGCCCGCTGGGATGGGCAGCTCAAGTGCTGGTACCTCGACGCCGGCACACCGTTGCGCCGCTTCGCGCGCTGGCTCGGCGAGGCCCCGGATACGCTCGATCGGCCGGATGAGCCCGATGCGCCCGACGCGCCCGACGCGCCCGGCCCGCCCGACACGCCCGATGCGTGCCCCGGCGGCGCGTTTGCGATCCAGTCTCACCGGGCGTACGTGGCGAGTGCCGCAGTGCCGTGTTGCCGCTGCCGCCGCCTCACCGAAGTGATCTGCATCTACTGCTGCAGCGGCACGGCGTGGGCCGAGCCCCTCGAGCACTTCACGCTGCAGCACATCTGCGCGGTGGACGCCGGGCTGGCCCGACAGCTCGAGCGCTGGCCGTGGTTCCGCCTCGACGAGCGCTGCGGGGCGTACGTCAACCGCTGCACCCATTGCAACGCGATCCAGCCGGACGCGGACCTGCACTCCGAGCCCGATCAGCCGTTCTACGACCTCGGCGGCACCGCCGCGGTGACGCTCACCGCGCTTCGCGGACCGATACGACTCGATGCCGATTACAGCGTCGAGGTGTGATCGGCCGGCGGCGCCTGGGGATAGCGGGCGGCGAGCAGCGCCGCCTGGTCGGCCCGCCCGGTGGCCCGCAAACGCTGCAGATACGCGGGCAGCTGGCCGCGCACGTGATAGGGACCGCCCTCGAGCACCACGTTGACGAGCGGATCACGTCCGCGCGCGGTGCCCGGGATCATCGCCGACTGCCACTGCGAGAGCAGCATCAGCCCGCGGCCGGTGATCTGCGGGCAGGCCGCCGCGATGTTGTGCTGCTCGAAGGGATCGGCGTGCAGATCGAACAGCATCACGTCGTCGAACAGGTGATAGCCTCCGTGCAGCGTGCTGATCAGCAGCCAGCGCTCGAAGCGCACGCTGCGCTGGCAGGTCCAGGCGCCCTGCGAGAGCACCAGATGCTCACGACCGCCGTCCATCCCCCGCTGCAGGCTGGCCGCGAACGACTGGCCGTCCCAGCTGACGGGAACCTCCTGGCCGAGCAGCTCCAGCACCGTGGCCGTGACGTCGATCTGATAATGCAGGCCGGCGTAACGAGCGGCTGGCAGCCCCGGCCACTTGAGGATCAGCGGTACGTGCGCGGTGTACTCGTCCGCCGTCTGGTGATCGCAGTAGATGTTGAGCTCGCCGAGCGTCTCGCCATGATCGGCCGAGATCATGAGCGCCGTGTCCTGATCGACCCCCAGGTCGGCGAGCAACTGCGCCAGCCTGCCGACGCACTCGTCGGCCACCAGCACCGCGGTATCGTAGCCGTCGAACATCGCGCGTACCGCCGCCATGTCCGCGATCTCCTGCGGCTGCCGCGGGTAGTGCGCGCGATCGTACTCGTTCGGCGCGAACCCGCCGACCTCGCGCGCGCTGTGTGGCCCGCAGCCCTGCCAGTGACCGGCGCGCACCTGCTCGGTGAGCCAGGCGGGACAGGGCACGCCCGCGAACGGCTGGCCGTACGCCGCGGCCGCGCGGTACGGCGCGTGCGGATCCCACAGGTGCACGTGCAGGAACCAGTCGTCTTCGCGACCGTGCCGGCGCAGCCAGTCGGCGGCGATGGCGAATACCTCGTCGGCGCTCTCCATGCCGTACTTGCCGACGTTGTACGCTTCGTCGAAGCCCGCATGCCAGTGAAAGGCGGAGTGCCGGTGCGCAAAGGAGCTCACCGTCACGGTTTTCATGCCGGCCTGTTTCAGGCGATTCGGGAACGAGTCGAGGTGCAGGCGCGAATGGAACTGACGCGCGGCTCCGTCGGTCGCCGGATCGGCGTCGGTACCGCCGTGGTTGACGACGCCGTTGTGGATCCCGAACCGACCGGTGAGCAGCGCGGTGCGACTCGGAAGACAGGGAGTATCCGAGGCATAGACATTCGCGAAGATCAGCGCCTCGGAGGCGATGCGGTCGATGTTGGGGCTGGTACGACGCGCATAGCCGTAGCAGCCGAGATGATCGGCCCTGAGGGTGTCGATGTCGATGTACAGCAGTCGCATACGTGTGCCCGGCCGCGTCGCCCGGCGCTCAGCCCGAGGCCCACGCCTCGAGGAACAGGCGCGCGAACTGCGGCCCCTTGCCGGCCTCCTCGTGCTTGAAATAGACGAACACATCCTCGCAGTCCGCCGTCAGCTCGCGGATGCGTGCGGCCCAGCGCCGCAGGTCGGCGGGCTGATAACCTTCGTCGCGCAGACGAAAGTAGGCGTAGCGCGCGGTCACGCGCGGCGGCGTGGACAGCTTCTCGCTGTCGGAGACGCACAGCGCATAAGCGCACTCGTGCAGCAGGTCGAACGTCTGCTCGCTGAACCAGGAGCCGTGACGGAACTCGAACGCCGCCGGCAGGTCCTGCGGCAGTTGCCGCAGAAATTCCTGCAGCAGCGCCTGGTTCGCGCGCAGGTACGGCGGCAGCTGAAACAGCAGCGCCCCGAGCTTCGCGCCGAGCGTCTGCGCCACATCGATGAAGCGTCGCACGGCTGCGGCGCAGTCGCGCAATCTGGCCACGTGCGTGATCTGCTGGGGCGCCTTGAGCGTGAGCCTGAAGCCCGCGGGTGTCGCCCGACTCCAGCCGTCCACGCTCTTCTCGGTCGGCATGCGGTAGAAGGTATTGTTGATCTCCACGGTCGACAGCCGCTCGGCGTAGTACGGCAGCATCTTCGCCGCCGGCAGCTTCTCCGGGTAGAAGCTGCCGCGCCATTCCGGGTAGTTATAGCCCGACGTTCCGACCCACAGAGCCATCACACAGCCCCGGAGCCATCACGGACCCACACAGCCATCACGGCGGTGTTTCAGCGGCCATCGTCCAGCAGCCGCCGGTACTGGCCCAGATGGCGGATCGCATGCTGCGGCTTGCCCAGCGCCTCATAGAGGCGCGCGAGATTGTAGTGGCAGTCGGCCAGGGTCGGATCCTCGCCGATCGCACGCTGGTAGGCATCCAGCGCCGGGCCGACGTGTCCCTCGTCCTCGAGCAACACTCCCAGGTTGAACAGCAGCAGCGAGTCGGAGCCGCAGTGTGTGAGCGCGCGGCGGTAGATCTGTTCGGCCTCGGTGCGCCTGCCGTGCTGATGCAGCAGGCGGCCCCAGTTGATCCAGGCCCCGGCGTAGTCGGGCACCAGCTCCACCGCGCGCCGGTAGGCCGTCAGGGCCGCATCCACGTCCGTAGCCTCCATGCCCAGGCCACGCTCGAACCAGTGATCCGCGTCCCAGTGCTCGGCCGGCTCCTCGGGGCTCGCGCCGGGTGCCGCGGGCGCGCCCGATCGCTGCCGCTGCGCCGCGGCCTGCTCGCGCCAATCGGCCACCTGGAGCACGCCGCCCTGCATCTGCACGTCGAGCGCCAGAAGATA